>NZ_JAYKZZ010000006.1:0-250449 GCF_035818675.1 Parapedobacter flavus | reverse complement strand
GGGGGGACGCTAAGGTTAGCACACTATTTTGTAGACGATAACCAAAACCCCCTGGGCTGGTGGACACAAAAACATAATGGTTACGCCATACGCGAAGCCATCGATTTATTGAATATCGAATACAATTTCTTACCAGTTTCAACCCTGGACGACACAACCGACACTCTCGCCAAAGATGCCGCAGAAAAAAGAGCAAAAAAATTACGGTACGCTCGGATGCCTTTGTTCTGGCGGTCATTCATCTACTTTCTATACCGATATATCCTAAAGCTTGGTTTTACAGAGGGTAAGGAAGGCTTTTTATGGCATTTCTTACAGGGCTGGTGGTACCGTACATTGGTGGATGCCAAAATCTACGAAGTTAAGAAAGCCTGTGGGTCGAACCCTGCACAGATGAAAGCGTATATACAAGAAAAATACGGTGTCCGATTGTAATAAAACCAAAACCGCTAAACACACCCCAATGCGCATCCTTATCTTCGGCATCAACTACGCACCAGAACTCACGGGTATCGGAAAATATACCGGCGAAATGGGGGCATGGTTGGCAGCTCAGGGACATGAGGTGACGGTGGTTGCAGCAAAACCATACTACCCCGAGTGGGAAGTACACGATGGTTATAAGGGCGCAAACTGGATGACTGAAAAAATAGACGGGGTGACTGTACACCGCGTGCCGCTATATGTACCTAAAAATGTAACTTCCAAAAAGCGCATCCTGCACGAGCTGTCTTTTTTAGGGGGAGTATTTCCACCTTGGTTCGCCCTCTTGCTGAAAAAGAAAAACCACATCGTTATCTGCATCTCACCACCATTTCACCTTGGGTTCTATGCGTTATTATATGCCCAATTAAAAGGCGCAAAGCTAATGACCCATATCCAAGACCTACAGGTGGATGCCGCCAGGGAATTGGGGATGATTAGCAACAGGCGCCTCCTGAATGGCATGTTATGGGCCGAGAAATACCTGCTCCGAAAAAGCGACGCCGTATCTTCCATTAGTTTGGGCATGAAGAAACGAATATGCGCAAAAGGCATTGCTGCAGAGAAATACATTATGTTTCCAAATTGGGTGGACGAACAGGTTGTTAAACCGCTACCACGGGAGCACTCGCTACGTAGCGAATGGGACATCCCCATGGACGACATAGTGATACTGTATTCCGGAAACTTGGGTGAAAAACAGGGCTTGGAAATCATTATCGAGGCCGCCAAACAGTTCCGCGGACGGTCCGGCGTGCATTTTATCATCTGTGGCTCGGGGGGTGCCGGCGAACGGCTAAAAGAACAAGCTCAACATGCCAACTTGGATCAAGTTCGCTTTTACTCACTTCAACCGTACGAAAAGCTATCAGCATTGTTGGCCACGGCAGACATCCACCTGGTATTACAGAAAAAATCAGCGTCTGACCTAGTAATGCCGAGTAAGCTGACAGGTATTCTTGCTGCCGGAGCGGTTGCGCTAGTTTCAGCACTACCGGGAACGTCTTTATACGAGGTAGTTGATACCCAACAAATCGGAATATTGATTGAACCGGAATCTGTCGAAGCATTGGTCAATGGATTAAATTATAGTATGACAATAGACCGGGGCCCATTTCGACACCGGGCAAGGCGGTACGCGGAAACCCATCTAGGGAAAATGAGCCTATTGAAAAAATTCGAACAGGATTTAATCAACCTAATGAAAACATGAGAGTACGTGCCCACATCCGCGGATTATTGATAGGTGGGATTATGTTTTTCTTGCCGATGGTCGGTAAAACCCAATGGGCCGACTCCCTACTGCTTAACACTGGGTCAATCGTGTCTGTTGCCAGCCGATCTTTCCAACCCTTATGGGTTGAGTCCAATCGATTCGGAACAATTAGCGAGAACGGCAAGGACATCACGCTATATTTGGGGGCTAAAAACAAGCATGAAATCCGAGTAGGTGAACGTTCAATTGCCCTTCAATATGGGATTAATTTGATAAACAACAATAATTTCAGCCATACCACCATACAACAAGGATATGTAAAAGTCCGATATAAATCGTTGGAATTCAGAGCGGGTCGATATGAAGAAATACTCGGAGATGTGGACCCGTTATTGTCTACTGGCTCGCTCGGTATCAGTGGAAACGCATTGCCAATACCGAAAATCGGATTCGCACTTACTGAGTATACGCCGGTGCCTTTTACCAACGGATGGCTCTATTTTAAAGGCGTGTTTAGTCACGGCTGGATGGAAAGCAATCGATACATGAAGCGAACGTTACTACACGAAAAATCCCTGTATGGCCGACTGGGAAAGGGCGTACTCAGTGTTTATGGTGGCGCACAGCATTTTGCGTTATGGGGGGGTGAGCGCGATGATTTCAAACTGGACCGTTCGTTCCGCGGCTTTATGGATGTACTTTTGGTTAGAGAAGCCAATGACGGAAGCCTTGACGAAGAGATTTATCCTAATAAGCGACCTAACAAAGCGGGCGACCAACGCGGTTTATTGGAATTCGGGCTAGACGTGGAAACCGAAGCGCTGCAGCTGCACTTTTATCATCAAACGCCCTTTGAAAGTGGCAAAGGGATAGATTTCAGAAATCAAGATCGTTTGGCAGGTTTAAGCATCGCTCCTAAAAAGCATCGTTGGCTTGATCGCGTATTACTGGAATTTATCCATACAAAACAAATGGAAGCGTTTGACGACAGGGAAAGACAAAGCTATTATGAAAATGGGGTATATACTTCGGGGTGGACCTATCATAATCGCATCATTGGGACTCCCCTATTCATGAACCGCTTTCGAGGCGCTAATTTTCTTGACATCGAACCAAGCATACCTGGTGGAAATCAGAACATGGTTAACAATCGGGTTGTAGGGGGACACCTGGGCATGGTGCATCGTTATTCTCGGCAGGTTAGGGGAAAAACCCTTTTGTCCTTTACTCGTAACTTTGGCACACATAATACGTTTATCAGCACCGCTCAAAACCAATTTTATTCGTTGCATGAGGTTTCCTTTTGTTTCAGGAAATCCCCGAAACTGAGATTCTCAGGTGCGGTAGCCCTCGATACAGGCGACTTTTATAACAATGTCGGCGGCTTATTGGGAGTGAATTATATAATCACGTCCAATTAGGAATGGGGAATGGGATGTTGATCCACTGCAATAGCCTATCAATATACGACAATGCGCTATTGACATACTACGATGGACTATTGACATACCCCAATAGCCGATCGACATTCCGCAATGAGCTATCGATATATTACAATGGGCTGTTGACCTATTACAAGGGACTGTCGACATACCACAATAGCCGACCGACATACCGCAATGAGCTATCGATATATTACAATGGGCTGTTGACATACCACAATAGCCTATCGACATACTACAATAGGCTATTGACATACCGCAAAGCCGGGCAAAGATTGCTGTCCGCGGCCAGGTCGACATCGATAAAAAATGGGGCGACCGCCATTCGTTCACCGGTATTGCCGGGATGGAAGTAAGCGAGCGCGCCACGTTGAGCCAAGCAACCGCCATGATGCTTGGGTATAACCCCGATACGGAAACCCATGTGCCATATGATTTTGACGAACGGCACCGACAGTACCACAGGGGTACAATGGCATCCCTTCTGGTCGCTAACCAACTACCTGAGCGAAATACGACAACGATCCGCAACATTCTTTATTTTGCGAATATGGCATACACGATATCCGATCGCTATACCATTAGTGCTTCCATTCGCAAAGACCCCGCTAATATCTTCGGCGTAGACATCAATAAACGGGGGCGGCCGTTCTGGTCAGCGGGTGCTAGTTGGCACCTACATAAGGAAGAATTCATGAGTATGGGTGCGCTTGACAAATTGACACTCCGCCTAACCCACGGTTACACCGGAAATGTAAGCAACAGATCGGCATACATTACTTCGGCGATAGCGCCGAGCCCAGCTCCACTTACGGGTGAAAAAATTTATCAGCGGATTGTGAATCCCCCTAATCCCCAGTTGAGTTGGGAGAACGTCGAGACGACAAATGCCGCTATTGATGTTGCAGTGTTGGGCGGGCGGCTTTCTGGAACGGTCGAATACTATTGGAAGAAGGCGGCCGAGCTATTGAGCAGTGCGCCTATCAACCCCAGTTCGGGCGTGACCAGCCTGTACGGTAATTGGTCCGCATTAAAAGGCCATGGGTTGGACGTCGAATTGGAGGGCGTAAATTTAACCGGGAGGGCAACGTGGCGGACCAGTCTCCTTTTTAGTCTGGTTGGCGAGCAGGTAACCGACTACAAGTTAAGGCCGAGTAACGACCGCGACTACCTGCGGGGCTTGATTGGTGAGTACCCCATCGAGGGGCGCCCTTTATACACCATCTATTCACTGCCGTGGGCGGGGTTGGACGGTCAGGGGCAACCAAGGGGATTCTTGGACGGTGAAATCAGCCAAGACTACGCTAATATTTATAATAACACGTCGCTATCTGAATTCGTTTACCACGGCAGGGCTACACCCTCGGTGTTCGGCGGGTTACGGAATACGGTAAGCGTAGCGGGGTGGGATGTATCGTTCAACATCGTTTACCAGCTCGGATATTACTTCCGCAGGAACGGCTTGTCTTATTATAGCTTAATGAATATAACTAATCACGCGAACGCTATCTTTCATGCCGATTATTCTGCCAGGTGGATGAAGGCTGGTGACGAAGCCCATACGGATATCCCCGCGATGCAATATCCGGTAAACAGTAATCGGGAAAGTTTTTACGGGCTAAACGAAACGCTCGTGGAACGGGCAGATCACATCCGCCTACAAGATGTACGGGTATCTTATAGTTTGGGTGGAAAATTACAACGGTGGCGGGTTAGTGGGCTGCAGGTCTTTCTATACGCCAACAACCTCGGCCTGATCTGGAAAGCCAACGGGACGGGCGTAGACCCTGACGCTGTACCTAGCAATGGATTGGTGTATCCCACGCCCATGAGTTTCTCTTTTGGTTTTAATCTTAATCTCTGAAAAGATGTACAATCGGAATTTTTATATCGTAATCGTTTTACTCATTACGGCAAGTTGCTGGTGCTGTGAGGCAGGATTTTTAGATGTTAAACCCCGGTCGAATTTGGTTGTGCCGACTACGCTGAAAGACTTTCGGCAGTTGCTTGACAATTACGGCGTCACGATGGGTACAACATCCGAAATATCAGAGGTTATGGCCGATGATTACTACTGGAACGAAGCCCATTGGAACAGCCGGAATCCGATTACGCGGAATGCATATGTATGGGCCGCGGACTTGTTTGGCACTGAAGAGAGTCATTCCTCTTGGAGTGAGCCTTACACAGCGATTTTCTATGCGAACGTTGTCCTCGACGGGCTGGAAGGTATGGATACCAAAACGCGAAATGATAACGAGCTAGAATACAATCATAAAAGGATCAGCATATTTCATACGGGGTTTTTCGCTGTTTAAACTTGCCCAGTTGTTTACGGTGCCCTATGACAGGTCTACGGCAGGCAATAAGAAGGGGTTACCCACACCGGTGTCGTCAGACGTCAACGAGCAGGTGCGCCGTGGAACTCTAGAAGCGATGTTTGATCATCTGTTATCGGACGTGAAGATGGCATTGATGCTTTTGGATGAAACCGTAGACTATAGCCGTCCATCTACCGTTGCAGCCAATGCATTGCTGGCCAGGATTTACCTCTATATGGGTGACTTCACCGAGGCACGCGCGGCAGCTAACAGCGCCCTCGCCAGCCATAGTAAATTAACAGATTACAATACGGAAGACGTCCGGTATGAAGATGTGATTTACTTGGATTTCACAATCGGATCATCAGTGATTAACCGCAGACCGGATGCGGCGATTGATCCCGAACTTTATGCCGCCTATGCGAATAACGATCTCCGAAAGACCAAGTTCTTCGCGATGAATCCGGATGGACTGCCCTACAAGCTTAATACACACGGTGTCGGGTTGTCTTATCTATTCACAGGGTTTGATACCGATGAGTTGTACCTGATTAGGGCGGAGTGTGCGGCAAGGTTGGGAGATGCCCAGGCCGCATTTAATGATATTAACCACCTGTTGGAACATCGGTACGTCACGGGCACCTATGTGCCAAAAACCGACGGGAGTGCCGATGAAGTGTTGGCTTTTGTATTGCAGGAACGGAGAAAGGAAATGCTGTATCGCGGGGTGCGGTGGTCCGATTTACGGCGATTAAACGTTCTTGGAGCCAATATCACGCTCACGAGGCAGCTCGGCGAGCAAACATTCATATTGCCGCCGGGTGACGCCAGATGGACATTGCCCATACCCCTCAATGAGATTAAAACCAGTGGGATTGAACAAAATATACGATGAGTATGAAACGTCTGTTAATGATAATGATACTGTGCCAACCACTGTCCCATGCAGTAGCCCAAGGCAGCAACATGCAGTGCGGTAAAGCTAAATTTTTGGTGCATTCGTCCGCATTATCGCCCGATGATACGTTGGAACTCCGTGTGTGGGCTGATGTGGTGGGCTATGAATTTCGGAATCCCTATAAAACATATCGGGCGACCAAGACAAACGGTAGCTATCATTTCATGTTGGATTCGGTGGCCCCAGCCTCACGGATGAGCCTGCATTTGGGTTATCAACGAAAAAAAGGGAAACCAGCGCACGGAATCTTGACGCTTTTGGTAATTGATCCCGGTGATTCTGTCACGCTCTCCCTATCACCGAAAAGAGGGGTGATGAGAGGAGGAGGGTACGACTCCGGCGATCCGATCATGCTGGCGAACTGGGAGTGTTCATTTACAGGCCGCGGCGCCGATAAGTTCAATGCAGCGTACGCTGCGTACTTGATGAGCGCCGTAGCATTTAATTCACCCGACGTGAATCCGATAAAGAATAATCCAGTGAAAAGCTTGCAATGGCACTTGTCTCGCGTCGATTCACTCGATAGGGAGGCACACCTTCGGCTGGACCGGTATGAAAGAAGCATAAGGCCAGCTACGTATCGCTTGATGTTGGCGGATATTCATGGCTTATACGGGCACACCCGTATTTACATGTTGGAACGGATGCTGTTGGCACACCGAGCTGCCAGTCCGGTGCGCGATTCGATTTTAACCTGGTGCAAGGAAGAATTCGCCCGCAACGCCAAGTTTGCAGACGCTTTTAGCGAAGTACTGGCGTCCTCCCCGAACGCGATCGAGTGTCTTGAAAAATCCCATGAACTCGCCTACCACGTGGAATCGGGTAATTACGACTTGGTTTCGCTCTATGCCGTAATGAAAAAATTACCCTTGGAAACTGCAGCCAAGGATAAGGTGCTCACATTGCTTTTGAAGCGGCGCTTTCACCGGAATCCATTGCGCAGCCTTTTTGAAGATGCCCAGAATACCATAACCGATCCATATTGCCGAGAACTCCTCGCAGACTTAGATCATGTAATAGCCGGTAATCGTGCGCTTAATTTTTCACTACCCGATGCCAACGGTAATAACCCGGCTGCCCTTAAAGCATGCTAAAGCTGGGCTTTAGCAGTGCAAGCCGGAGAGTTAATCACTGGGCCAGTTCGCCTTCGCACGGCACCCATTTACTTTGTTCACCTTCCTCTTCGACATACACCCAATGACAGATATCGGGTGCTTCATCGCATTCGAAATCAAGATCAAGGCGGCCAAGTTCCGTGAGGTTCTCTTGATCTTCAGGAGGCTCTGTGGGCATACCTGCCCCGTTGTAAGTGTAACCAATATGGTTTTCTTCCTCGCATGGATCCTGTGTTGCGCTGAATCCGAACGCACCTCCTATACCAGCCACTATGGCGAGCATAGGTAGGATTTTAATTAATTTGGAAATCATAACATATAGTTATTTAATGTTTGTTGCCTGTTTTTAGGGATGTCAGGCCATCCGGCTTTCTGCAGAAAGTTTATCTATGGGGCAACCCGCTATGGACTGCCTCGTTTATCGTGCGTTGGTTTCCGTTGCTTGGTCCGGTACGTCATTGCCAAGGTCAGTATGCTCATGATCAACACAACGATGTTGAGCGTGTAATGCTGTGCCCACGAGATGGGCAGAGCGCCCAAACACCCGCAGGGAGTGAAGAGAGCCTCGTTTAGCGCGTAGTAGACGTAGTATTGGTAGAACGGCAGCAGCGCAAGGGTGGCAAGCAATCCCACACGCCGCGTCTTGGGCCAGGCCAGGAGGCCGGCCAGGATGAGCTCCAATGCCGAGAGCGTAAAACTCAGCCAGAATGCCACACCTTCGCCCACCAGCCCGGATTCGTGCAGGTAGGAACGGTAGGTGGCATATTTCATCACCTTGGTGGCGGCCGCCATGGCAAAAAGAACGGAAAGCGGATAGGTAAGCACAGCCGAAATGACTCGCCCCCAGCTAAGTGCCTTGGTTTGCGGTTTTGCCTTGTTGTTGATTGTCAGTGCCATCACTATTCCTTGGTTATAATCAGTTAATCCGTGGCAGTCTACCCGGCCGGCTATGTCTCCTCGCCGGCCGGGAACTGCTGCTATCTGGTCGCACTCTCGCAGCGCTCAGCGTCCCATTCATGCGGATTCCGGTCAAAAAGTTGCCAGTACCGCCGGTTTGTGCAAAAGATAGGCCTATCATCTTAAGGGGTAACCTATCCGAGCATCCGCATGCCTCGCACCCCCTGGGAAGGAGGGGTGTGTGTACCGGTACTCCCCGTAACATATCGTTAAAAAAATGGCGGGCATTCTTTGGGCTTCGTATGGTATTTGGCTGTTGCTTCATGGTCGTATCATTTGGTTAACATTTTGGCAATAAAATTCAATCATCACTTTTATCGTAATATTCTTTAAATCAATTATTTATTTTTATTTTTTGTTTGTTTACTTGGTTTTTTGTTGTACGTTTGTGTAAGTAATAAATCTAAATTTCTAAGCGGTCTCTACAATACACTGTTTTAAAGCAGGGCATCGTACTACGGAGCGGTCCGATTTTTTCAACTTATATTATCAACGTTCTGTAGATCAGCTGGATAAAAACAATGCTGAAGATGCCAAAAGCGAAACGCGTATGGCTAAAAGTGCTACAGATAACCACAGCCGTCTTTTCAGGCGGTTGGCCGATCCTAACCAAACGGAAACGGCCATAGCGGAGATATACAATTTATTCCACGAGGAACTGATCCGTTACCTTACCCGGCTCGTGCCGAACGACGATGAGCTGGTGAAGGACCTGGTGGAAGACCTACTGGTTGAACTGTGTGAACAACCGGAGAAATTTGCCGATAAACGTGACCCCAAATCGTGGATGTTTACAGTCGCGAAATATAAGACCAAAAACTACCTGCGGAAGGCCAGCCATCGGATTATGTGCGGCGATGCCGCGCAACATGGTGCTGCCGGTGGCAGAGTTCGCCTCGACCATCCGGTATGGCGAAGCCGGTGTAACCCCGGTAGCGGCTGGCCAAGAGGGGCCCATTGCTCGGGTGGGCAACCTCGATGTGGTGCGCAATGCCGCAGGCACGCTCGTGGTGAGCGAAGTGCGCGAAGCGACCGCCGCCGACACGGTGGGCCACCCTTCCCTCCACTTTGTCACGGCCCCCTTCCAGCAATGCGAGGTGCTGCTGCCGGGTGGCACGCGCGTGCGGCTGAATGCGGGATCGGAACTTAACTATCCGCTGCTGCTGCCCGGGCCGGATGTCTGCTATGTGCGGATAGAAGGAGAAGCGCAGGTATCCGTGCCGGCGGGTGCCGCAGCGCGGGTGGTGGTCGAAACGGTGAACAGCCAGGTACAGGCCGTGCAGGGCGAGTTTGCCATGCTGGCCACCGCTGCCGAGACACGGGTGACGCTGCTGGATGGCGCGCTTTCGGTCATCTCGAAGCAGCAACGCGAACACCGGCTGGTGGAGCAGCGTGGTGGGCAGGCCACGGTGAGGTGGGTTCATGAGCTGAATGGCACCTTAACCGAATCGCTGTATTACCGGAAGACGGGAAACGCGGAAGAGGCGATTGGCTGGACCAAGGCATCGCGCCGGTACCGCGAGGCATCACTGCGGGAATACGTGGCCGATGTGAGCCGGTGGTATGGCATCAAGGTGAAAGACATCCACTGCATACCCGCATCGATGCGCGTAGACGCCATGATATGCTACCGGGCACCGCTGGGAGAGGCGCTGGCCATTGTCGTCAAGGCTGGTCTGCAGGTGAATCGATACAAAGGGATGTACAGTTTCTGCGATTCGGACGATATGTTCCGCCCCGTGATGGCTAATAGAACGAGGTAATTGCTCGGTAGCGCGAGAAATCGATCAAGGGATTGGTTACGGCTCGTTTACCTTGGATAACGACGTGACCAAGTCGCCCGGGCGGAATGGTTTATTCAAGATATCGAGGATATTCATTTTCGCCAGTTTCAGGCGGGTCTCGGCCATGATATCCGCAGTAAGGATGATGATTTGCGTATCTGGATATTCCCGGCAGATGATTTCCGAGAGCACGTAGCCGTCCATCTTGGGCATATGCAAGTCGACCAGCGCGACCGAATACGCCGTGCCCGCCAGGTAACGAAGGGCTTCCTCCCCATCCACAGCGCAATCGGGAACGATACCCAGCCCTTCCAACTGCTGCCGGATAACCGTGGTACTGATGGGATTATCCTCTACGAGCAATACAGGCATATTGCGGAGCTTGCCCGGATTGCCGGCAGACGGCGGGGGGTTGGAGGCCGCCGGGGACGCTGCCAATGGAAGCGTAAAGCAAAGGTCAAAGTAAAATTCTGCCCCATTCCCAGGGGAGCTCCGGAGCAGAATCTGGCTGTCGTGCAATTCAATGAGCCGTTTCGTAATGGTTAGCCCCAACCCAAACCCCGTATAGTGTTGATCCGGTAGCTGATTCAGCTGCCTGAAATCGTTGAAAATCTCCTCGTGGAAAGCCTCCGGGATACCCGACCCCGTATCTTTTACCGAAAAGTGCAGGGTGGTGTCGCTGTCCGTGTGCGATAACTCCGTGATGGCGATGGTCACCGTGCCCTCATTGGTATGCTTGATGGCATTACTCACCAGGTTGTAAAGAATCTGGCTTAAGCGTGTCGGATCGCCCATAATCCGCGACGGCACAGCCGCATCGATCTGCACAACCACGGCAATGCCTTTTGCCTCGGCCATGGCCTGGAACTGGTTCTTGATATTCGCCACCAACTCCATGAGATCAACTTCTGCCTGGATGAGCCGCAATTGCCCGCTTTCGATTTTGTTAAAGTCGAGCACATCGTTGACCAGCCGAAGCAAATGTTCTGACGAAAACAGCAAGTTGTTTATCGTTTCATCCCGATCGGCAGAGTGGCCCTGCTTCAACTGGTTGCTCGAGCCGATGATGCCGACTAGCGGTGTCCGAATCTCGTGGCTCATCACGGAGAGGAAGTCCGATTTTACCTGGGCGGCACGTTCGGCCATCTCCTTGGCCTTCCGCAATTCGATGGCTTCCAGTTTCTCTTTGGTAATATCCATCAACGCACCACGCAGTTTGACGACCTGGTTATCCTTCACCACGGGCACGGCACGTACCCGCACCCATTTGAATTCATCCTGGGGGGTATTGACCTCCAGCTCCATGGTATATGGCTTCATGTCTACTTTGCAGTTTTCGAGCGCGTCGACCACTACCTTGCGGCCAGCTTCTGTAAACAGGTGGATATTCGCTTCGAAGCTGGGGTAAACGGCTTCTGGTGGCAGGCCGAAAATCACGTAAATCTGGTCGGTCCACGATACGTCGCCCGAAATCAGATCGTACTCCCAACCACCCGTGCTGCTGAGCTCCTGGCTGATGTTCAGCAGCTCGTTGGTTCGCTCGATCTTGTCTTGGGTTTCTTGCAACATGCGCTCACGCTGAACCTCTTCGGTAATCTCAGCAACGATCAATCGCTGGTTTACCTCCCGGAAGTAGATAACGATTTGATCCGCCCCGCTATGATCGCCAGCCACCCCGAAAAGGTCCACGCTCCAATAACGCGTGTTTTTTTGTGAGCCGGCAATAGCGACGTTACAGTGCCCTTGCTGTTCCTCACCGGCCACGACCTTTTGTAACGCGTTCATCATCCGCTGCCGATCGGCCGTGGATAAGAATGTTGCCCATCCGGAACCCTGTATATCGCCCTCGGCTGCCCCAAAAAGCGTGCAACAGAACGTGTTGGCAAATGTACACCTACCTTCACCATCGACCAGCAAAACACCGATCGGCGCATCTTGAAATGCTTTCCACATCATGTCGTCTGTGAGCTTACCCAACCAAATTCATCGAATAAATATAAGAAAGGTCGGCAAATTTACTCGACAAACAACTAAAAAACATGCAGTGACATCATAAACGGCCGCCACGGGTTGGGGTTCGCTAGGGGTTAGCTAGGGGTCAGCTTCGGTGCAGCGATTGTACAGCGACTGGGCTTGGTTTGGACTTCTACTGGCGCCGCCAATCCAAGTCCAGTCCCAGCGCAAATCAAATCCAAACGTTATCTGCATGGAGGTCCGAAGCCGATCCGGAGCCTACCCCCCCGGTAATACCGCCTGCACCGTTCGAGCCGGTAGCGGTAGTATACCGACAAGTGTAAGGATTGAAATTAAAAAAAATACCCTACCTTTAAGGCTTCTGACGAAGCACTAACACAAAAATAAGCTAACGATGCCTTACAGTAGAAGATCATTTATCCGGCATGCGTCCGCGGCGGTGGCTGGCAGCCTTTCCCTTCCCAAAGCGGTGTGGAGCAACGAACAGATCATAGGCGCTAACGACAAGCTGAATGTGGCGTTAATCGGCTGTAAAAACATGGGCTGGGCCAACCTCTCTGATTTTCTGATCGATAAAAACACAAGGTGCGTAGCGCTGTGCGATGTTGACCAGGGCATATTGGAGGCGCGGGCCACTGAGTTGCTGACCCGGCAAGGGGCAAAACCGGCTGTATATACCGACTATCGGAAGGTCCTCGATCGCCAGGATGTGGATATCGTCATCATCGGCACTCCCGACCACTGGCACTGCCTCCAATTTGTCGATGCATGCAAGGCCGGTAAACAGGTGTATGTCGAAAAACCGGTTGGAAATAGCATAGCGGAGTGTGAGGTGATGGTACGGGCGGCCCAACGGTACGGAAACATCGTGCAGGTGGGGCAACAACAGCGCAGCGGTACGCTGTGGGCAGACATGGTGGCGTATATCCGGTCGGGCCGGCTGGGGCGCATCGGCAACGTGCATGTATGGGCGAACTTCAATTACGCGGCGTTGCCGCAACGGGTTCCCGACAGCCCCGTTCCGCAGGGGGTGGATTTTGACCGGTGGCTGGGCCCCGCACCCGAACGCTCGTTTAATCCGCAACGATTTCACGGCCGGTGGCGGCTTTTCTGGGATTATGGCGGGGGGCTGATGACCGACTGGGGGGTCCATCTGCTCGATATGGCATTTTGGGCCATGGGTGTTAACCAGGTGGATGCAACCGTAGCAGCCCACGGCGGTAATTTCCTGTTTCCTGAGGGTGCTCATGAAACGTTTGACACCCAACAGGTCATCTACGGGTTTGACGGCTTCAACATCACATGGGAGCACCATGCGGGCGTAGAATCGGGGCCATACGGCAAAAATTATGGCCTGCTTTTTAAGGGTACGCAGGGAACGCTGGTGGCAAACCGGGAAAACTGGGAGGTGTACCCCGAAACGGAACAGTTACCGGCCGAAAAGCATACGACCGACCACAGCGACCACCGGAATCATGTGGCCAATTTCCTAACGTGCGTGAGAGAAGGCCGCCGCAACACGGCGTGCCCCATCGAGCTGGGAAGTTTGTGCGCTACCTATACGCACATGGGCAACATCAGCGCGCGGCTGGGCGGAACATCGCTACGCTACGATAGCCATAAGCGATCTTTCAACCACACAGCTGCGGATGCGTATATCCAGCCGCAATACCGGGCGCCCTGGGCTTTCCCTACCGTGTGAGCGTAGAATAGTGCTATCATTACCTTTTCTTACTCTTCATTGTCATTTTGGCCTTTACTCCACCACCATAGTTATAGGTTTTGCTATTGCTTGCTTTCTTTTTATGAATAGCTCCGCCCCTTGATTCGTCCACTTCATTCTTTTCTTTTGGCGTATTGGATGGGTGATAGATGATAAGATCATCAGGAAGCGGCATAACGGGGATTTTCTTCCCCAAGGATTGTTCTATCTTTTTGATTTCCGGAAGTTCAATATCTGTCGCAAAGGTGATAGCAATCACTTCATCATCTGAAGTTTTCAGGATATGTTGCACAAAAACATCCCTATCCTGTGGTATTTCAAAATGAAATATAAAAGGAATTCCACTCAAATCAATATCATTCACATTTTCATTTGCAATGAGGAGTATTCGGCATTGAGGGGCTTTCTTAAAATCATTGACATCATCAAAACCTGCATCGTCATGAAACATGGGATGTAATACCGCTACTTCTCCTTTTTTTGCTTGTAGATTTTGACCTAGTTTTTGTGCCGTAAGCCGGGTATTCACAAATACCACCACTTTATCAAATACATCATCGTCTCGCATCAAAAGACGCAGCAAATTGATTTTCGTACTAAAATTTGGAACTTGATACAGCAGGAGCTCGTGTGTTTCAACCGTTTCCTCACCTAGCTCGTCTACCTCAATCAGCGTAGCAAAAGGCATGAAAACATCAATCATCAAATGCAATTTTTCATGCTCGACCGTACTGAATGCTAAATACTGGACTTTTCCACAGCTTTGTGCCAGTTCTCTTACACGCGTCTGCACGCCTTGCTTAACGAGTTCTTCAGCATCATCAATGATGAATGTCTGAATGCGATTGAGGTTAAGCCCCAATTTTAGATACACTGCACGGGCGCGGTTTGGGGTGGCTACTACAATATCTACCCCGCCGACCAAACCTTCGATCTCTTCCTCCATACTTCCGCTCGCTTTGAGCCCCATGATACGAAGCTTCTTATTCTTGCTAATGGTCAGAAAACGATCAACTATTTCAGCAATTCTTTCTTCGTTGGGGGCTAAAATTAAGACTTTAGGGGCCTCATCGTCCGTATATTTCAAGCGCATCAATACCCCAAGAACATACGCGGTCGTTTTTCCAGCTCCTTCGGGTGCGATGCCAATGATACTATGCCCACCGATTATTCGAGAGAGTGATTTTAACTGGATCTCTTTTGCTGTAAAATAACGCAATTCATTCATGGAGGCATGAAGGCGTTTACTTAGCTTTAATTTATCTAAAGACACTGCTGAATGGTTAAAAGAATACGAAGCCGCAAAGTTACCCAAAATATTTGATGCCGTCAGCGTCGCTTACCGGGTGATCACGTATGGCGACGCCCGCCATCAAGGATAGCAGTGCTTTGATGGCGAAATTATTGAACGATCCGGCGATCAAACAGCGTAACACTTTTACGCGAGTTTTCCGGAAATTTCATCCGGTTGATGTCGTCAATGGGCGCGAAAACAATCTTGGGGCTTACCCGGAGTTTTGCACGGAACCGATCCTTGATTTTCAATAGCAACTCGTCGGATACCGTGCCGGTGCCAACCTGCACCGTAATCTCATCTTCGCCGAACTCATCCGAAGCGATTTCAATCACGTAATTCACGATCTCCTCCATGTCGTTCAATAAATCGAACAACGCCGGGGGATACAGCGTGGTACCCTTGTATTTGACCATTTGGTTTTTGCGACCGATAACCGGTCCCAACCGCAGTGTTGTCCGCCCGCACGCGCAGGGCGCGTAATGGGGCTGCACAATGTCGCCCGTTTTGAAGCGCAACAACGGCATACCCTCCACGCCCAGCGTGGTCACGACCAGCTCACCCGGCTCGCCCTCGGCTACCGGCCGCCCTTCTTCATCCACAAACTCGGTAATGATGAGCTCGGGGTGATGATGCCCCCCTACCCCGTGTGCACATTCGGTAAACGCCGTGGCCATCTCCGTAGAGGCATAGGTAGAAAAAAGCTGGATGTCCCACTTGCTCCGTATCCGACTGGCCAAGGCGTTGAGTGAGAAATCGGGATTACGGACGGGCTCACCGATGCAAAGGGCCTTGGTTATGCTGGTCTGCCGGTAATCGATTCCGTTGGCTTCGGCAAACTCCATCTTTTTAAGCAAAAAGGAAGGGACGCACACCAACGCATCGGGTTGTACGCGCGCGATGGTACCCCACTGCAGCTCGGGAACGCCCGACCCTACCCGAACCACGCCGATACCGGCCCTGCGGGCGCCCAGGAAATAGGCCAGCCCCGCCATAAAACGGCGGTCGAGCGTGGTGGTGAGCTGCACGGTTTGCCCGGCGGCCATGCCCATGCACTGGTAAGACAACGATTCGTTATACGCGAGCCGCTCGAGATCCTTGTCGGTCAGGGCCAGCAACACCGGATCGCCCGATGTGCCGGAGGTGGTGACGTAATCGGCCACCTGCGATGTAGCCACACAACGGAAGGCCGCGTTTTCCTGCTGCAATTGTTCTTTCGTGGTAAATGGCAGCTGCGCCAGGTCGCTCAAGGTACGCACACCATACGCATCAATGCCATGGGTTTGAAACACCTGTTGGTAATGCACCGAATGGGCGTGGAGGTATGCCATAAGCTGTTGTAACCTTTCTTCCTGGAATTGGTTGATGGTTTCGCGAGGCGCTTGTTCGATGGGTGGTATGGTCGTCATTTGTGAGGTTGTGAGTTTGTGAGCCTGTGAGATTGTCTTTTTTTGTGAGGTTGTGAAGTTGTGAGTTTGTGAGTTTGTGAGCCGCCTGTGAACTTGTGAGGTTATTTACACTTTTTAATCCGTTTTTGTATCAACAGGCTGTCCGCCTTGGTCGTTACCTCCCTGCTTGCCGCCAGTTGGTAATGCCGCAGGGCGTCGGCCTTGCGATGCTGGCCCCGATAGTATTCACCGATGAGAAAGTCGGTTTTCCAAAACATCGGATTGAGCTGCTGAAAATTGCGCAGCTCCGTGTCGGGCACCTCCTCTTCCGTTGCAATGGCGGCCTCCAAGTTACGCATCTGCACCCGAAATTCTTCATAATGCCGGAAATCGGCCGATAAAGCGAACGGGTCGGCGGAGATGTTCAACGAATCGGTAGCCAGGGGCACGTCGGTATCCATCGAGGCTAGCCGCGCGAACACTTCGTCTAAATCATAAGCCACAAATTCGCCCAGCTGGTAGGGGGCTGCCGCCACCCACATGCGCCGGTCTTCGGGCTGGAAGATAACGGCATGGTGGGCCAGGAGCTGGTTGATGGCCTTCTCGTTGCCATACCCCAACGCCACTCCGCCTATCCCTTCCTTGTTGCGCAGCATGGCGGCCCCATCGGCTGGCGTCAGCTTCGGCGTCTGCGCAATGAGCTCATTCATCCGGTCGAAGCGGTATTTCGAGTGGCTTTCTTCCAGCTGCCGCAGGTTGCGCTTGTCCGAACGATAGGGTTCGCTCTGGAAATGGTTGGCACACACCAGCACGTCGGAGGAATTGGGCACGGCATAGACCCCCAGCTTATGGGGCGATACTTCGATGAGTACCGCTTTCCCGTCGGCCGCGCTGCCCACCATAATCGATTCGGACACGAAAACCTCCCGTTGGCGGGCGATGTGAATCGCTTCATCGATATCACCGGCATATTGCAGGATTTCTCGCGTAAGCAGCGAAATGGGCGTTTTGGCTTGATGCGGAATGGCCGACTTACCGGCATTGATGGTCACCGTCAGCCCTTTTACGTTCATTCCCGATACGGCGCCCACCATGCCGGGCCAGGTGACCATGGCATGTTTATACCCTTGGTCGGGATCAATGAACGCAACGACTTTTTCTTCCGCAAAGGCATCGCCGGCATAAAAATCGAAGTTGCGGCCAATCAGCAGCTTCCCATCGGCGGTGTGACCGTCCCAAGCGGCAAACGACGTGCAGCCCACCAGGGCGAGATCTTGCAGCGCATGGCCGATATCGTGGGCGGCATGGAAAGACAGGAGCCGTGGGTAGGGCGGCGCAATGAAATTAAAGGTGTCGGCAGCGGACCGCGAAAGGCCGTAGATCTCTGCTTGGTAGGCGGGGGGGATATGGTCCGTAAGCTGCCGGTTGAAACGATCGAGGAACCGCCGCAGCAGCCATTGGCGGAACCGCGATGGCACCATTTTCTGTACCTGCGAAACAAAGGCAGCCTCCTGCCGGTGGAGCAGCTCTTCCGTTAGCACGCCATTGGCCAGGCCACGTTCCAGTGGGTCGCCGCTGACATAAAGTTCCCACAGGCCTTGTTGGTTCTTTCGGAGCAGGCCATTGGGCAAGGTATAGCTACCGGGTGAGGTCTCCACGCGTTCGCCAATGTGGTGGTTGTAATTGGCCATCGGCGGTAATTGCCTGATGCCTGCACAGGATGTGCCGCACAACACGAGAAGGCAGAGTAGATATCTCATGTGAAGTTGTGAGCATGTGAGCATGTGAGTGAACCTGTGAGTTTGTTATTTTGTGAGCGACTCTGCGAGTCTGTGAGCGTACCTGTGAATTTGTGAGCGACTCTGTGAGTCTGTGAGCGTACCTGTGAGAAAATGAAAAGTGAACCTCACAGCCTCACATGCTCACAACCTCACAAAATTAAGGCAACATATGCGTCACCGCCCGCACGGCGCGATCGTGTTTCTTTACAAACGGATTTTCTTTATCCCACACATAGCCGGCCAATACCGAACAGACTTTGCGGCGCACGTCTTCATTGACCTCCTTATGGAAAAAGAATTTCTGCAGGTCGCCCGAATACCAGTCGCGGATGTACGAACGGAATACGCTGACCCCCCAAAGCATGTGCTCTTCATACTCCCGCTGCCAGTCGACCGCCTCACCCTGCAACTGCCGGATGGCCAATTTGGCGGCCTTCGACCCCGACTCGGTGGCGAAGCATACGCCCGACGAAAAGACCGGGTCCAGGAACTCGGCGCTGTTGCCGGTAATCGCGAAACCATCGCCATACAGCTTTTTCGATGCTTTGGTATAGGCAACGATCTGTTTGGGCTCGAAAAGGAAATCGATGCCTTCGAACCGCTGCCGGTAATAATCCGACTGGCTGATGATGTGTCGGAACGTCTCGGCAGGGTCTCCTTTTTGGATCGCCTCGAGGTGTTCTTTGGGGCAAACCAAACCCAGCGACGACCGGCCGTTGGAAAAGGGGATGACCCAGAACCATACTTTCTGCTCCAACACATCGAACGTAATCAGGGTCCCTTCTTCGTCCGATGGACGGCGGGGATCTTCGACATGCACAAACGTGGCCGCCATGGGCGGAAAGTCAGATGGTTCATCCAAATCAAATAAGCGCGGCAGCACCCGGCCGTAGCCACTGCAATCGATCAGGAACCGTGCATGGATTTCGCGCTGCACACCACTTTCGTCGCGCACGGTGGTCACCGAATCGGTGCCGTGGAACACCACATTTTCTACCGTGGTACCGAAAGCGATATCTACCCCACGTTGCTGCAACACATCCGTTAGGGTTTTGTCGAACTCGGCGCGTGGCAGCTGCCATGTCCAATCCCAGCCGGCAGAAAACTTCTGGCTGAAATCAAACCAGCATACCTCATCGCCCCGCAGGAAACGCGCGCCGTTTTTGCGCTCAAACCCTTTGGCTTCGACGGCTTCCACAAACCCCGCTTCGTCGAAGTGGTCCATACAACGCGGAATCAGGCTCTCTCCAATGACAAACCGGGGGAAATGCTCCCGTTCGATAACCTTTATTTTGACTCCTTGTTTGTGTAAAAGGGAAGCAGCTACGGCACCCGACGGCCCGGCTCCGAAGACTAAGACATCAACCTGTTCTGAAATCATATCGATAAAATGGTGTACAAACCGTCCAAACTTAGACAAACTTGCATTTAAAAGCAAGTTTATCTAAGTTTGCAACCGCTTTAATTGTACGCATTTCCGACTAAATGATAGAACTAACGAACCCGATTGCCCTGGCCGATTTCCATGCGGTGCTTTTTGATGACGAAAAAATCAAATTAGCCGGCAGCACATCGGACAAGGTCAGCCAAAGTCACCATTTTTTACACGATTTTGCCAAGGACAAGATTATATACGGCGTAAACACGGGCTTTGGCCCCATGGCGCAATACCGTATTGCCGATGCCGACCAGACGCAGCTGCAGTACAACCTCATTCGGAGCCATGCCGCCGGCATGGGCGAGATCATGGATCCGCTCTATGCGAAATCCATCCTCCTGGCCCGGTTGCATACCCTCTCGCTGGGTTTCTCGGGGGTGCACCCCTCCGTGGTGGAACTCATGCAGGAGATGCTGAACCGGAACATCCTGCCGGTGATTTTCCAGCACGGTGGCGTGGGCGCCAGTGGCGACCTGGTGCAGCTGGCCCACCTCGCGCTCAACATGATCGGTGAGGGCGACGTGCTCTACCGCGGTAAGCAGGTACCTGCATCCCAGGCCTTTGCCAACGAACGTTTACAGCCCATGCAGGTGCACATCCGCGAGGGCCTGGCCCTCCTGAACGGCACCTCGGCCATGACGGGTATCGGTATCGTCAACGTCATCTTTGGCAAGCGTCTGCTCGACTGGTCAGTAGCCTGCTCGGCCATGATGAATGAGCTGGTGAGTGCCTACGATGACCACCTCTCCGAAACGCTTAACGCAGCGAAAAAGCACGATGGCCAACGGCAGGTGGCGGCGCGCATGCGCGAAATCATCGCCGACAGCAAGCTTATCCGGAAACGCCCCGAGCACCTGTACGACCGGAAAGTGGAGGAAACGATATTCAAAGATAAACTACAGGAATACTACTCCATCCGCTGCGTGCCGCAGATTTTGGGGCCTATCTGGGATGCCGTGCAGCACAGCACCATCACGCTGATTGAAGAGGTGAACTCGGCAAACGATAACCCCATCATCGACGTGGCATCGGCAAGCGTGTACCACGGCGGTAACTTCCATGGCGACTACATCGCTTTTGAGATGGATACGCTGCGTATCGCCATCGCCAAGCTAACCATGCTGATGGAACGGCAGCTCAATTACCTGCTCAACTCGTCGCTGAACGGCATCCTGCCGTCATTCGTGAACCTGGGCAAACTGGGGCTCAATTTCGGCATGCAGGGCGCCCAGTTTACGGCGACCTCCACAACAGCGGAGAACCAGACGCTGGCCACCCCCATCTATACGCACAGCATCCCCAACAACAAAGACAACCAGGATATTGTGAGCATGGGCACCAACTCGGCATGGCTCACCAAGCGCGTCATCGACAACGCTTACGAGGTGCTGGCTATCCAGTTGCTTACGCTCGTGCAGGCTGTCGACTCGCTCGGCTGTACGGACCGCCTTTCGTCGAAAAGTAGCAAGATTTATGCAGACATCCGGTCAATTGTGCCTATCTTTAAAGAGGATATGGTACTCGCGCCTTACCTGGCGGCGATAAAAGACCATGTAAAAGCAAACGACTGATGGACGGCAAACGATATGCATTGGTGACCGGCGGGTCGCGCGGCATCGGCAGGGCGATATGCGTGGCCCTGGCCCGCGATTTGGGCTACCCCGTCATCATCAACTACCAATCGAACAGCGAAGCAGCAGCGGAAACCCGCAGCCTGATTGCGGCAAACGGCGGCGAGGCTGAACTGTTGCCATTCGACGTGAGCAACCGCACCGAAACCCAGGCGCAGCTGGCCACATGGAAAGCAGCGCACCCCGATGATCGCATTGAAGTGATTGTGAACAACGCGGGCATTACGCGCGACGGACTATTCATGTGGATGGAAAGCGAAGATTGGGATGCCGTGCTCCAAACGAGTTTGAATGGTTTCTACAACGTTACCAAGCCGCTGATCGAAGATATGCTACGGCAACGTTACGGGCGCATCATCAACGTGGCCTCCGTATCGGGCGTGAAAGGCACACCGGGGCAAACCAACTACTCCGCGGCGAAAGCCGGCCTTATCGGCGCCACCAAGGCGCTGGCGCAGGAGGTGGCCAAGCGCAAGGTAACGGTAAACGTGGTGGCACCGGGTTTCATCGAAACCGACATGACCAGCACACTGAACACGGAAGAATTGAAGAAATTAGTCCCGTTGAACCGCTTTGGGAAAGCGGAGGAAGTAGCCGATCTGGTCTGTTTTCTCGCTTCGAAAAAAGCATCGTATATTACGGGGGAAGTGATTAATATCAACGGAGGGATTTATTCGTGAAGGAACGTCGCGTGGTCATCACCGGAATGGGCATCTACTCTTCTTTAGGGAAGAACCTGGAGGAAGTGCGGGATTCCCTATACCACGGCCGCTCGGGCATCGTGTTTTCGCAAGACCGTAAGGACTTCGGCTACCGCTCGGCGCTGATGGGCGCGGTGGTGCGGCCCGACCTTACCAAAGCGTTGTCGCGCCGGCAGCGCATCAGCATGGGCGAAGAAAGCGAATATGCGTATGTAGCTACGCAGGAAGCGCTGCAGCATGCCGGAATAGACGAAAGTTTCTTCGACGAGCGCGTGGTGGGGCTGGTGTATGGCAACGACAGCGTATCGCAGGCGGTGATGGAATCCATCGATATTGTGCGGCAGAAGAAAGACACCACCTTGGTGGGATCGGGGGCGATTTTCAAATCGATGAACTCATCGGTGACGATGAACCTTTCGACCATTTTCCGCATCCGCGGCATCAACATGACCATCAGCGCGGCCTGTGCCAGCGGCTCGCACGCCATCGGCCTCGCTTATTTGTTCATTAAACAGGGACTGCAAGACTGCGTCATCTGTGGCGGCGCCCAGGAGACCAACAAATATGCCATGGCCAGCTTCGATGGCTTGGGCGTTTTTTCCGACCGTGAAGACGACCCCACCAAAGCATCGCGCCCATTTGATCAAGACCGCAACGGCCTGGTGCCGGGAGGTGGCGCGGCCACCATCATCTTGGAAGACTACGATACGGCGGTGAAGCGCGGCGCCCCGATTCTGGCCGAAGTGCTCAGCTATGGCTTCTCGTCCAACGGCGACCACATCTCTACGCCCAACGTGGAAGGCCCCACCGAAGCCATGAAAATGGCCCTGCGGCAAGCGGGCCTCTCGCCGGCCGACATCGAGTACATCAACGCCCATGCTACCTCTACGCCCATGGGCGATGCCAATGAAGCGCGCGCCTTGACGCAACTGTTCGGGTCGGGGCCCATGGTCAGTTCCACCAAGTCGATGACCGGCCACGAATGCTGGATGGCGGGCACCAGCGAGGTCGTTTATTCGCTTCTCATGGCACGGCATGGATTCATCGCGCCCAACATCAATCTGGAACAAGTGGACGAAACAGCGAGCGGTCTGAGTTTGGTAAAAAATACCATAAACCAAAATTTTAATGTATTTTTGTCAAATTCTTTTGGATTCGGCGGAACGAACTCCGCATTAATTGTAAAAAAACGGTAACAGGGCATCCATGAGCAGGGAAGAGATTATTGATATTACCAATCGGTTTTTGATCGAGGAGTTCGAGGTGGAGTCCGACGTGATCCGACCCGGTGCGGACTTGAAGGAATCATTGGATCTGGACAGCCTGGACTACGTGGATTTAGTGGTCCTCATTGAGTCCAACTTCGGCATTAAGCTGGAAAGCAAGGATTTTACCAACGTAAACACATTCGACAACCTATACGACTTAATCGGCAGCAAGATACATGCGATTGCCTAATCACAACCAATGGCTGAATGGGAAGGAAAATCGAGGGGTACCGTTTCCGGATACAAAATATTTATTTTCCTGATTAAGCACACAGGGATATCCGTCGCCTATTTCTTACTCATCTTCGTTTCCCTTTATTATTTCGTCAGCTCGCCGCACCAAACGGCATCGATATACCGCTATTTCCGGCACCGCCACAACCAGGGGTTCTTCCGCAGCATCATCAACACCTACCGCAACTACTTCGTTTTCGGGCAGACCATCATCGACAAGATTGCGATTACGGCAGGCCTGGAACATAAATATACCTATGAATTTGATGGCATCGACCACATCCGGCAATTGGCCAAAGACAACAGCGCGGGCATATTGATCAGCGCCCATGTGGGTAATTTCGAGGTGTCGCAATATTTTATGGGCGAATTTGACAAGCAGATCCATTTGGTGACCACCGATGAGGAGCGGCGAGCCATCAAGTCGTACCTGGCCAACATCATGGCCAAGCCCAAAACGGAGTTTATCGTGGTGAAGGACGACCTGTCGCACGTGTTCGAAATCAACCGGGTTATCGACGAGAAGGGGATGATCTGTTTCACGGGCGACCGCTTCGTGGAGGGGAGCAAGACGATGACGGCCAACTTCCTGGGGAAAGAAGCCCATTTCCCGGCGGGGCCGTTCCTCATCAGCTCGCGGTTGAGTACGCCGGTGCTTTTTGTGTATGTGATGCGGGAGCGCAATCGCCATTACCACCTGTATGCGCGCACGGCTACATTTACCCACCGCGATGCGCAGTCGTTGCTGCAAGCTTACGTGCAGAGCATGGAACATATATTAACGAAATACCCACTGCAGTGGTTTAATTATTACGATTTTTGGAAACCATGAAGCGCGTTTTAGTTGTTTATTATACCCAAACAGGGCAGCAGAAGGAAATCCTGGATCGGTTGCTGTCGCCCCTCGTCGCCGATGCGGAGGTCGAACTGACGTACCATCGCATCACGCCCGTTTCCGACTACCCCTTCCCGTGGGATGGGCACAGCTTCTTCGACGCGTTTCCCGAATCGTTCTTGCAGCTCCCCTGCGAACTGGAGCCTGTTGATGAGACTATCCTGCAACAGGATTACGACCTCATCGTGCTGGGCTATCAGGTGTGGTACCTTTCGCCATCGATTCCGTTCAACGCGTTCCTGAAAAGTGAGGCTGCCAACCGGCTACTGCGGGGTAAGCCGGTCATCACCGTCATCAACTGCCGTAACATGTGGGTAATGGCGCAGGAAAAAGTAAAACGCCTCTTGCATGCTGTCGGCGCGGACCACGTGGGCAACATCGCACGGGTAGACCGCCACCTCAACCACGTGAGCGTGATTACGATCGTGCACTGGATGATGAGCGGCCGGAAAGACGCGTACCTGAGCATCTTCCCCAAACCGGGCGTCTCGGACAAAGATATTATGGAATCCGACAAATTCGGGGGGCCGATATTGGCGCACCTGAAGCGTGGCGATTACCGTACGCTGCAAACGGAGCTGCTCGAACGGGGAGCCGTGATGATCCGCCCGGTGCTCGTATTCACCGATAAACGGGCCAATACGCTATTTGCCAAATGGGCCAAGCTCATCCGCAGCAAGGGCTTGCCTGGCGCAGCCGCGCGGCGGCCATGGCTCAAAGCGTTCAACTACTACCTGCTTTTCGCCATATGGATACTCGCCCCGATTGTCGGTTTATTATTTTTAATACTACATTTGCCGTTCCTTTCTTTCATTAGGAAAGAAACGAAGTACTATAAGTCTGTTCATTTTAAAATGCCCCGGTAATGCCGACCGTATATATCAATGCGATTGCCACCTTTCTACCCAATGATCCGGTTTCGAACGACCGGATGGAAACGGTATTGGGGGTGATCAATGGAGCGCCCTCACGGGCACGCGCCATCGTGCTGCGCAACAACCGGATTATCTCGCGGTATTATGCCATCGGCACCGATGGAAAACCCACACACACCAATGCGGAACTCACCGTGGAAGCGATAAATCGCTTGGTCGAACAATCGGGGGTTTCCAAATCGGCCATCGATGTGCTGTCGTGTGGCACGTCCACGCCCGACCAGCTATTGCCCTCGCACGCCAGCATGGTGCACGGGCTATGGAAAAACAAGCCGATGGAGCTGAATGCCGCTTCCGGCATCTGCACCTCGGGCATGAACGCGCTCAAGTATGCCTACATGACCATCGCCACCGGCGGTGCCCAGCGTGCGGTGTGTACGGGGTCTGAGCGGGTATCCTCGTGGCTGCGAGCCGACAAATTCAACAACGAATCCGAAAAGCTGGTGGCCCTGGAGCAAAACCCCATCATCGCCTTTGAAAAGGATTTCCTCCGGTGGATGCTTTCGGACGGGGCCGCCGCGATGCTGCTCAGCGACCAGCCGAACGACCACCGCACCTCGCTCGCCATCCGCTGGGTGGATGGGATATCTTACGCCCATGAACTGGAGCCCTGCATGTATGCGGGGGCCGTTAAGGTAGATGGCAAGCTGCTCCCCTGGAGCGATGCCTCGCCGGAAGCGTGGCTCGAACAATCGATGTTTGCCATCAAACAAGACATCAAGCTCCTGGAATCGTACGTCATCCCCAAAGGGGTGCAAAGCATCCAGGAAGTACTGCGTAAACACCGGTTGGATGCCAGCGAAATCGACCACTTCCTGCCCCATATCTCGTCTTATTTTTTCAAGGACCGATTGGTTGAAGCGTTTTCCGCGGCGGGTGTACACATCCCCGAAGAGCGGTGGTTCATCAACCTGGATAAAATCGGCAACGTCGGTTCGGCATCCAGCTACCTCCAGCTGGAAGAGCTTTTTAACACGAAAACCCTCAAAAAGGGCGAAAAAATACTACTATCGGTTCCCGAAAGCGGAAGATTTTCTTATGTTTACGCGTTGTTGGAAGTAACCTAATGTTATGGCACTCATCTCATCGCAAGAACAGATATGCAAATTCATTCCGCAGCAGCCCCCTTTTGTATTGGTGGATACGCTGGTTGAATACGAAGCTGACCGCATCGTGTCCGCCTTCGACATCCCCCAACAGCATGTGCTGGTAAACAGCAGGGGGATGCTCACCGAAGCGGGTGTCATCGAACATTTCGCCCAAACCATCGCGCTGCACCAGGGATATGATTATTTCACGCGTAACCTGTCGCCACCGGTAGGATACATCGGTTCCATCAAGGATTTTGAAGTACACCTCCTGCCCCGCGCCGGCCAGCAATTATCGACCACCATCCATATCTTGCAGAAAATGTTTGGCGTTACCGCCGTACGCGGCGAAGTGAGGTGCCAGGGGAACCTGGTTGCCGCGGGCGAAATGCGGACCGTTATAGCCAAGGAAGGTGAATAACGCCACGACCTTTCCAGCCATCGAAGCGCTTATCCCCCATCGGCCGCCGATGGTGATGGTAGACCGCGTGGTGAAGGTGGATGGCGTGGAAACCGAAACGGCATTTTCGATTACGTCCGACTGCCTTTTCGTGGCGGACGGGCGGTTGTCGGAAATGGGCATGCTCGAGAACCTGGCCCAAACGAGCTTCGTCTTCCTCAATTACTTTTTCGTCGAGCCCGACCAGGCGTTATGGGATAAGGGGAAGGATAACCTGGGGGTGATCAGCACCATCCTCGACCTCCACGTAACGGCGCTGCCCACGGTGGGGCAGGAACTGCACACCCATACGCAGACGGAACTTGTTTTTACCTCGGATTTTTTGAAGATTTGCAATATCCAAGGAACGATTACCGTGGATGGCGAAGTGGCGCTGCAAGCAACGATGAAGATGCTGCTGCAGACCAAAGATTCAGTGAGCGACAATGAACAAGAACGAAGTACCACAGGATGACGGCAGCCTGGCCAAGAAGCACGTGCACGAACTCTGCTACGCGGTAGATGAGCATGGCCGCTATACGGCGGTACCCAGCCGGGGGTGGGAGGCAAAGACCTTGGCCCTCAACGAGTCGCTGGAGCTCATCGACGAGCGGATAGCGGCAACTAAACAGGCCGTTGCGGCAGGCACGCTGAGCCCCATCGCCTATTACATGGAACTTCACCGCATGGACCTACCCCTGCTGGCCAGCTATGTGGGCATACACCGCTGGTTCGTGAAGCGGCACTTCCAGCCTAAACGATTCGGCAAGCTGAAAGCCAAAACGCTCCAGAAGTATGCGGATGTTTTTGGCATCACCGTGGCGCAATTGAAAGCGTCTACTTTAGTTGCTCCCCTCATTAGCTAACGCATTATTTGCATTTTCTCCTGTTTAACTTTAAATTTGTCTATAGTAATTTTATCAGCATGAGTACGCTTGAGTTAAAGGATGTATTAATTAGCCGTATCGCCGAAATTGACGATGTGCAGTTTCTTAAAGCGATAAAAACCATCTTGGATACAAAAACAGAAAGCCAGATGCTAGATTTATCTGCTGCTCAGATCCAAGAGATAGAGACTTCCCGTGAAGACATCGCCGCAGGTAGGTTTGTTGACCAGTCCGATCTAGACAATGAAATTGCAGCGTGGCTAAAGGGAAAATAATATGGTCCCATAAAGCCCGCATAAAACTTTATGAGATTATGGAGTTTTATGTAAAACGCAACGGAAACGCGGTCTATTCTGCTAAACTGTATAAGCTTTTCATTAAAAACACCAAACTACTTTTAAAACATCCTAAACTTGGAACCAAAACAACTCTTGAAGGGGTCAGGGGATTAATCGTCGGTGAATACATATTCTTTTATGAGTTTATCGATGAATCACTCGTCATCCACACATTGTGGCCTTGTAAGCAAAATCCGGATGACTTAGTTATAGAATAAGCTGCTAACGTCCTGCCCGCTGGCAGTAAGTCTTTCCCTCCACGGAGAAACTGAAAATTTAATCAGAAAGTTTAAAAGCTGTCTTCTTTGCAAAAGAAATCAAATCCCAAAACGTTAAACAACTACATGGACATACCTTTTGAACACCGCCAATCTGCCCATTGCGAAAATGGGGTCATATCCAACCTGTTGAACCATCAGGGCGTTTCCCTGTCGGAACCGATGGTGTTCGGTATCGGCAGCGGACTGTTTTTTGTATACCTCCCCTTCCTGAAGGTCAACTTCGCCCCCGGCTTCAGCTACCGACCCATGCCGGGAAGCATCTTCCGGAAGCTGGCGCGGCGGCTGGGCATCAAGGTTGTGCACCAGCGGTTTTCGTCGCCCGAAAAGGCGCAGGCGGTGCTGGACCAGAAGCTCGCCCAAGGTATTCCCGTAGGACTGCAGGTGGGTGTATACCACCTCACCTACTTCCCCGACGAGTACCGGTTCCATTTCAACGCACACAACCTGGTGGTGTACGGCAAGGGTGCTGACGGCTACCTCATCAGCGACCCCGTGATGGACTATACCACGAAGCTCACCGAGACGGAGCTCCAGCGGGTACGTTTTGCCAAAGGGGCGCTGCCGCCCAAAGGACACCTGTACTACCTGGAGCGGCTCCCCGAGCGGCTCGACCTCGAGAAAGCCATCCGCAAGGGCATCCGCCAAACGTGCAACGACATGCTGGCGCCAGTGCCCATCGTGGGCGTGCGGGCCATGCGGTGGGTAGCACGGAATATCCGCAAATGGCCGCGGACCATCGGCATCAAAAAAACGAACCATTACCTCGGCCAACTGGTGCGCATGCAGGAAGAGATCGGCACCGGCGGCGGTGGTTTCCGGTTCATCTATGCCGCCTTCTTACAGGAAGCCGGTGCGCTGCTCAACAACGGGGCCCTTGCCAGGCGATCGGAAGAAATGACGGCCATCGGCGACGCGTGGCGCGATTTCGCACTGGATATCTCGCGGATATACAAAAACCGGAAATCGGGCAGCGATGTCTACGAAAAGCTGTCCGACCAGCTCCTCGCCCTTGCCGATCGGGAGGAACGGTTCTTCAAGGCGCTGAAAGAAGATATTTAAGCAGCAACCTGTTGTAAAACAGTTGATTTTTGTTACCTTGGCTAGACTTTTTCGATCCGATGAAGCCTACTATGCACACTAACCCGGTAACGAAAGACTGGAATTTGTTTTTCAACGACGACCGGGAGGGGCTGTATACCTGTTTCACACTTTTTTACGACGACTTTTACCGCTTGGGCCTGCATTGGTACAAAGATGCGGAATTGGTGAAGGATTGCATCCACAACTTGTTCCTGGAGCTCTGGAAGACGTGGAATGACCGTGGGCATGTAGCCAACAAAAAGCAATATGTCATTACGGTGTATAAACGCATCGCATACCACACGTACTTAGCCTATACGCAGGCCACGGTGTGTTCGCCGGAACTGGCGCATTTCCAAACGGACCACGAATTACCCTATGAAGACCTCCTGGTTGCTTCACAAACCGAAGAACATCGCGCAAAGCTGCTACAGGCTGCGCTTGGAAAGCTCACCAAGCGCCAAAAGGAAATCATCCAACTCCGGTTTTACGATGGCTTGTCCATTTCCCAGATTGCCCAATCGCGTGGGCTGACCGAACGGACCGTCTACAACACGCTGCATAACGCCATCAAACTGCTGCGGGAATACCTGCTGTGTTTATTTTATATGCTCCTCTATTTCCAATAGACGGTGCGTCCGCCCCGGCCTTCACCGTCGAAAACACGGAAAGCCACCGTCCCTTCGGCGGCCAGTGGCTCGGTATAGCGCATACTCTGTTCGGTGGGCTCGCTGCCGTCTACGGTGTACCGGATGGCGAATCCGGGAAGTTGCACATTGGCATGGAGTTTCCCCGATTGCTCAACGACCCCTGCCGTAGGGATGCGGTAGGCGAAGCCGCCGGCGTAGTGACTTGCGCGGGGCAACTCCCGTTTTGCTACCGTATTTAAAAACACCGACCAATCGGCCGCGTATAACTCGTCCGCTTTGCCATCATCCGGTTCGGTAGCCCAGGCGGGGCTCGCCGCCCAGGCGCGCTCGGCAAGCCCGTAAAGCTTGGGCAGCAGCAGGTACTCCATCCGCTTGGGCGAGGTGATGATCTCACTCCATAGAGGCGCCTGCAGGCCGACGATGTTGGCCCGACCTTGGTCGGTAAGCTGCTCGCCGCTGGCTTGGGTAGCCAGGCTGCGGTAATAATCGTACGGAGCGAACCGGAACGGCTTTTCGACGTCCACATAGCCACCCCAGTACTGGCCGGGTTCATAGAAGCTGCTGTTATACGCCAAATCGATATAAAAGTTGGTGACGTTGGTCAGCACCACCTGGTAACCGGCATTGGCGAGGCGGTAGGCGAGGTCGACGTTATCGCCGAGGTTATTCCATACATCGGTATGGAAGTTCTCATTCGCAAAGCGGGGTTCCACCACCATCTTACGTCGCCCGTCTACCACCGCCTTTTTCATGCCGATCTCTTCCCATCCCGACAGGTACAGGCCGCGCGATTGCAGCATGTCGTTAATCCGGCCGAAAAAGTGATGCCATAGGTCGTCCACATGGGCAACGCCGGCTGCCGATGCCATCAGCTGATGTACGGCAGGCGATTTTTCCCACACCCCATCGGGCACCTCATCGCCGCCGAAATGGATAGTCTGTAAAGGCGCTCCAGCCTCTTTGTGCATGGCGATGAGTTCGTCGACCACCTTTTCCAGAAACGCATAGCTCGATGGCAATGCCACGTTGATGATGTTGTCGTCCCAATTCTGTATGGATCGGTATTCCGACTGGTCGTCGAGGTCGCGCAACAGGTATTGCGTGGCCGCGGCGGTGTCGCCCTTGGCGATAAAGGCGCGGTAACGGGCATCCATGGATTTTATCGCGGCCCGGGCATGACCGGGTGTTTCGATTTCGGGGATCACACGGATGTGGCGCTTCGTGGCGTACCGCAGCAGTTCGATATAGTCGGCACGGCTGTAAAATCCGCTTCCTGTTGCGCTGGCCACATCGGGGCCCGAACCATACGATGGCATCAGCCATTCCGCATCATCGAGCGTATGCCCTCGCCGGGCGCCGACTTCGGTAAGCTCGGGAAGCCCCAGTATCTCCAGCCGCCAGGCTTCATCTTCGCTGAAGTGGAAATGCATCACGTTCACCTTGTGGAGCGCCAACAGATCCAGTACTTTCATCACCTGCTCCTTGGTCTGGAAGTTACGCGCTACATCCAACATCACCGCACGATGTGCAAAGCGCGGCCCGTCGGTGATGGTAACCCCTTGCAGCGTGATCGACGCCTTCTTTTCGGCCCATGCCGACGAGGGTAAAAGTCCTTTGAGCGACTGGATGCCGTAAAATGCCCCTGCGGGGGTGGTGGCCTCGATGGCCACGCCGTTGGCATCGACCAGCAGCCGATACCCTTCGGGGTGGATGCCTTCCCGTTGATGGAGCACGATGGACGCGCCGACGGGCTCATCCACCAACTTCGGGGTTTGCGTGAGCACCATCGCCAGCTCGTCCTTTAGGTACGCGGCCTCATCGGCAAATGCAGTATCGGCGTTGATGGTCACATCCGCGGCGGTCAATGTAAAGGCGTCCGCCGTATAGGCATAGCTTAGGGGCGTGGGGAGTACCGGCGGCAGCTGGGCAAGGGGCAAGTCGGCAATATCGGCGTTTTGTTCATACACCTGCGTGGCCAGCACCATTTCCAAACTGTCGGCCTGTGCAAACGGCGCTACCGCCAAGGGTAAAGATACCCCAGCCGGATGGTCGTCAGAAACCAGGTAAAATCCTTTCGGGATATCGGTGAAGTTCCGTAGCCTTCGCGACATCACGTTGATGGCTACGGTGGCGCCGGGTGCCAGGGGTTGCCACTCCCCACGCGGATAAAACCGGAAGAAATCGCCGTTGACCAATTCAATACCGGCCACGGTGGTGTCCACATCGGCCACCCGTGCCACCCCCGTGTTGAAATAAATGGACCAGCCGGTGGCGCCCAGCGTATCGGCGGTGTTGTTGGTGATGGTCAGCATGGAATGGGTTTCGTCTGTCCCCTGAGCGGGCGAGGCCACGATTTCCCATTGCAGGGAAAGTGTGGTGTTGCTGTCGCTGGTGCTTTCGGGTGAACAGGCGGCTATCGCCATTAGGGCGAGCGTAGCAAGAAAAAGATTTCGATACATCATGTGTGCTTTTTATAGTTTCAACCGGATCCGTCGTTTTTCGAGTAGCCCTGTAATGGCAATGATAACGAGCGCGTAGAGCAATGATTTCGCGACGCCGACTGCTCCCGTGCGGAAAACCTCGGGCAGTTGCCAGCCGACATACCCCAACAGGGCATAGTGGATGTAGGGCAGCAGGTAACAGGTGAGGGTACTGGTGCCGGCCGGACTGATGAAGCGGTACCAACCCGCCCAATGCTTGATATCGACGATATAGACCATGAGCGCAAATGCGGCGACGCTGATGCCTGCGCAAATCAAGGCAAAAGAAGGCGTGGCCCAGATCTTGGAGATGTTCCACTCCTGGCGGGCCAGGAATCCCAATGCCAACAAGGCAACGGCAATCATCGCCGCACGCCCCATAAACGCAGGGAGCTGTGCTTTGTATCGTCGGTATAACAGCGACAGCAGGACGCCGCAGGCCGTCAGGGCGGGCAACGCGCCATCGCCAACGATCCATACCCATGCGCGGATCGGTTCCAGTCCATCAAAGAAGGTGGATTGTGCCCCCATATTGAACAAGATGAAGCCGACGAACACCCCCACCTGTGCCCACGGGTTGCCGCGGGTCCATAAAAAAAGTAAACTCACCAGCAGGTAACACCAGCCGATAAGTCCCAATATGCCCCACCAGTGCGGGCGCAGGGCCAGCCAGCTACCGGCGTTGCCACCATCCGTTTGGAACAGCAGTGCCAACGCCGCCAACCCCACGATGCCGAGCGTTTTAAGTACCCTGGCCTTTGTCGACCGTGGCGCCGGGTAATCCAGCCACACCAGAAAAAAGCCGACGGTGATGGCAATCTGCCACAGCCATTTCGGTAGCCAGGCGGTGTCTGCATAATGGGCCAGGTTGACATGGAAAACACCCATGATCAGGAGGGCGAGCGACCGTACCACGACATGGCCGGTGATATGCCATCGGCTATCGCCCTTTTTCAACCGGCTTTGTATGGCCAACGGCACGGAAAGCCCCACGATGAAGAGAAAAGCCGGGAAAACCACGTCGGCCAGCCCCAGGCCGTCGGCTTCGGCAGGCAGGTGTTCAATCCAGCCGGGAATGCCCATCAATGTCCACGTGTCGTTCACGAAAATCATCAACAGCATCACCAACGCCCGGTAGGCGTCGATGGATAGCAATCTGCTGGGAGGTGGCGTACTCATCTGTTGGTGTTATTGGCAAATTTATTGTAAAATTCCATAAATCGTGCCCATCAGCGACTTTTCACCCGCAACGTCATAGTCGCCCGCCCAAAGGTACACCCCTTTGAAACCATTATCTTTCACGTATTCAGCCTTCTGGGTAACCAGCGGAATCCCATTGAAATAGACGCCATGGGCCTGCTCAATCATTTCTTTGTTGTGCGCCTCGCTGTCGGCCGCCAGGATATCGCGGTAGGGAACATAACTATACGAACCCCAGCTGAGGTTATTGCCGTTGTCGTCTATTTCATTGTATTGCAAACCGAACGCGGGAATACCCAATACGATTTTCTCCTTGGAGATACCATGGTTAAGCCAGATAGTGGCACCATCGACCATAAACTGGAAAGGCGAGGGCTGGCCAAGCGGTGCGCCTGGCCCTACGGTCAGTCCGTTTTCAAAGCCCCTTACATTGAGCCAGTCGGCCGCCGACAGGTCGGGGTACTCCCAATGCTGCCAGCCGGTGCCCACGGTAACGGTGATCAGCGCATCGGCGGGCAACGCAGCGCGGAGGTCGGCCAGAAACGGCCCAATGGCCGCCAGGTTGGACGAGTAGGCGCCCGAATTGATATCGGTCATCATGATGTCCACGCCATCCATCCGGCGATCGGTTACGTAATTGACCACGTTTTGCACCACCAATTCCCGCGTTGCCGGGTTAGCAATAGCGCCACCGAAATCGTTGCTTTCGTACAGTGCCCAGCCATCGAGTCCCGTAAGGCGGCCGGCAATGCCCAACAGCACCGGAATGCCGTTGATATGCGCCCGCGCCACCACCTCATCGGCCGCTTGGTTCGTCTGCCCGGCCGTCACATCGAGCCCACCATCGGGCAGCACCCGCGCACACTGGAACGCCACGTGGGTTACCGTACCCCAATCGACATCGGCAGCCGTACCACCGTCAGACAGGTAGCTCATGGCTACCGACGTATAGGGTTTCAAGGTGTAGTCGGTAGGGTTTACCAGGATGGAAGAGGTACGGCTGGTGGTTTGATCGCCGTTGGACACTTCGAGGGTAATCGTGTACTCCCCGCCCCCATCGGGCGTAAACGCAAAGGCCGTATCCGTGGACACTTCCGTGCCGTCTACCTTCCAGCTGATATCCACGGCGGCGGCTGGCGAAAACAGCAACCCGGTGAAATTGGCCGTTTCGCCCTGCGAAATAATCATCGAGGGACTGGTAAACACCCCGGTACGGTCGAATATCCGTGGATGGAAATCGGTGCTATAGGTGGTATCTCCGTTTTTTTCGCAACCGGATGCTGCAACAAGCAGGAGCAATACCGGCATCCAAAAGTTCATTCGCTTATTCATGGCTCTTCTGTTCATATCGTTTATCAATTGATGGTTTCGTTGATGGCACGCAGCAGGGATTTATCGCCTTCGGCATCCTGCAGGAGCTGCCAGATCATCACGCCGCCGGCCCCGTTGTCCATGGCGTATTGTGTTTTTTTCCGGATGGTGGGTATGCCGTTGTAGTAGACCGTGCCACCGGCAGGAAGGGTTACCTCATCGTGCTGCTCGCTCCCCGGCCAGCGGACCACGATATCGCGGAAGAACAGGCTCTCGGGCGCCCCCTCGCCAAACCCGTATCCATAAAAGGGCAACCCGATGAAAATCTTTTCGGCGGGTATGTTCCTCGTGTGATGGAAGTACTCGAAATCATTGGTGGCCATGGCGTACGGCGAATGCGGACCGCCATTGGATGGATTCCATGGCCCGGTGGCATCGTACGACATCACGTTGATGAAATCGTAGTGGGCCAGTGTCTCGTCGGCAATCTGGTCGGCATTCCAGCTGGCCAGGGCCGCGGTCACCAGCTTATCCAATGGCTTCACGGCGGCAGCGACCTCTTCCACAAACGGCGCGTAGTGCTGGTTGATGAGGGCATTTTCCAAGTCGATATCCACCCCATCAAATCCATACCGGTTAATCAGATCAACGATGCCCAGCACCAGCTTGGCCCGTTGCTGTTTCGTCTGTAACAAGGTTTCGAGGTGCGGCGGCGGACTGCCCCCACCGATGGAGAAGAACACCCGCACATCGTGGTCGTGGGCGCGTCGCACCAGCCCCTCCAATTCGGCACCTGTTTCAAAAACACCGTTGGCGTAGGGGTTCAGGAATGCAATGTTCAGGTCGGTGATCTGTTGCCAATTGACCTGCGTTTTAGCCAGCGCCCAATCGGAGGCAAACACATAACCCAACACCCGAAGGCGGGACTGCTCGGCAGGCAAGTCCGGCTGGGGATTGCCCTTGCAGGAGGCTGCCAGCGTCAGCAACGGCAACGCGAGGCATAACAAGTGTATTATTCCGCGTCCCACCATACCCTCCCGTTCCATGAGTTTGTACCGCCAAGCCGTTCTACGGCCGCTTGATAGTTTACGCCATTTTGTTCCTGCTCGGAAAGCGGATATTCAAACCGCCGCGGAGTAGTCGTTGAGTTTGACTCGCCATTGACGGGTGATGGCAGCACCGGATAGCCGGTGCGCCGCCAGTTGGCATAGGCTTCGGGCCCGTTGAGGAATAAGGCAATCCACAATTGCGTATTGATGACCTCCAGTTCGCGGCTCGGGAGCAGCGGCACGCTCTGTATGAAATTATTGATCTCCGTGTCGCTGAATGTGGGCCCGCCCGTAAACAAGCTCAACTGTTGCAGCGCGGCGCGGACGCCGTTTTGGTAATGCGTTTGTGCATCGCCGAAACCGGCACCGAAGCGTTGTGCGGCCTCAGCGAGCAGAAATTCCACTTCGGCATACGTTTGGTGGAAGAACGGTGCATCGTTGCGGATCAGGAAATTAGCGGGCTGGGCTTTCTGTTCGTTATTGCTAACGGTATGCGTGCCCACGCCGGGCACCTCAATATCGAACGGATTCTTCCAGTCGTCCCAGATATAATCGGTGGGGTTTACCCCAACGGTGCCTACAACGGCGCGCACCTGCTCGGTAATATCCACCCGGTCGAACGGCCGGTAAGGCAGGTCGATGTAATACCGGGCGATGTGGTTTAAACGGGGGTCGTTGGAATTGCGCATCTGATTGATGAGGGTGGCCGACAGCCGCGGCACCACCTCATGCTGGTTGATACCCACCGATACGCCATTGCCCCGGATATCGACGTAATCATTCTGGATGTTCTCGTGGCGCATGATGCACATCTCCGCATTGCGCTCAAATATACCATCCGTGTAGGCGTCCTGGGCTTCGGCCTGCGCTTTGGCGGGGTCGCGTTTCACGAGCCGCATGGCCAACCGTAAACGCAGGGAGTTGGCAAACTTCTGCCAGGCCGCTATGTTGCCATCATAGAAGAAATCGCCCGTTACGGGGTCTTTCGCTGGGTCCAATTGGGCGGCCGCCGCTTTCAGCTCACTGAAGAAATCGTTGTAGATGTCTTCCTGTTTGTCGTATACGGGCCGGGTAATGCCGGTGTAGGCGGCGGTGCCCGCTTCGGTGTACGGAATATCGCCGTAGAGATCGGTGAGCCGTGCGAACATGTAGACCTTCATGATTCGGCACACGGCATTCAGGTTGGTTGATTCTTCCACGCCAGTGGTCCGTTGCACGGCGTCCACGATGTTGAGGATATCGTTTTGGTAGGTGTATTCCCAAAAGGATGATAGGTAGGGTACACTTTTGATGTACATCTGCCCGTACCGGTTGGCCCAGATACCGGCAAGGTGCTGAACCAGCGGCATGGTCATCACCGTACCGAGTTTCTCGTTGATTTCCAGATCGCCCGAAAAGCGGGCTTGCACCAGCGATAGCTGGAGGCTGGGATCGAGGTTGCTCGACCGTGTCGGGTCGATATTGGTATCGTCGAATTTCGTACATGCCGCCATGGATAACACGATGGCAACGATGGATACGCTCCGATAGATTAGCTTCTTCATCTGTATAACATTAAATGTAGACATATCCGTTGTTAAAATCTAAAATTGAGGTTAATGCCCCAACTGCGCCGCGACGGCAGCGAGCCGTATTCCAACCCCTGGCCGTTGCTGTTGTTGTAATTCGAATCGGGATCGATATTGGGCACCGACTTGTAAATGATGAACGGATTGCGGCTCACCACGGCGATGCTCAGGTCTTGGATGCCCCATTGCGACACCAGTGAACCCGGCACACGGTAACTCAGCGTGATTTCGCGCATCTTGAAGTACCCCGCATCATAGAGATAAGGGATGGCGATGCCATTGCCGTCGGTATAGATGTTTGACCAATACAGCGAAGGATCTACCGCCCGGGTATTGGGCGTATAGATGGGATTGCCTTGTGCGTCCGTGCCGGTCTGCACCACGCCCTGAGGCACATACCCCCGCACATTACCCATGGCCAGCCATTCGTCTTCGGTGGCACCTGCCGCTAAGCGCTGCTCTTCGGATTGGATCCACTCCTCGCGCCCTTCGAGCGTGGAGGTGAGGCTACCGCGCGTAGCCGCGAACAGGTTGGACATGGAAAACAGGTCGGCACCGAGTTTCATATCGACGATGGCCGTAAGGCCGAAGTTTTTATAATTCATGCTGGTGTACAGTCCGCCGGTCCATTTGAATGTCCCCTGCCCCAGCAATTGGCGCTCTTCGCTCACCACGGGTGTGAGGTTGTTGGCATTGAGGATGATGTTTCCTTGCGGGTCGTATTGGTAACCATAGCCGAGTATGGATCCATACGGCGCATCCGGCATGGCCACCACCGCCACGCCCATCCAGCGGGCGTCAGACAGCGTGAGGAAAGGTACCCCTTCGGCCAGTGACTCCACTTTGTTGATGTTGCGGGCCACGTTGAAATTCAGGTCCCAATGGAAATGTTCGTTGGATATGGGCTGCGTATTCAGCGCGATCTCCACCCCTTTGTTTACGATAACGCCGGCGTTGATGACCTGCGAGGTGAAACCGGAAGAAACCGGTATGGGTACGCGGTTGATCTGGTCGCGCGAGCGCTGGGTGTAATACGTGACGTCCAGACCGATGCGGTCTTGCAGGAATTTCAGTTCCAGTCCGGTTTCAAACGACCGTGTCCGTGTGGGCTTCAAGTTGGGGTTGGGCAGCAATGTGCTGGAGATATTGCCAATGGAACGGCCCATGAAGGAGAGCGGATTGAGGGCATAGTATAAATCCAACTGATAAGGATCGGTATCGTTGCCCACCTCGGCAGCCGATACACGCAGCTTGCCGAACGAGAGGATGCGTTTGTCTATCTTGAACGCATCGGAGAATACAAAGCTTCCCGACAGCGACGGGTAGAGGTAGCTGTTGTTCCCCTGGGGCAATGTAGATGACGCATCGTGGCGGATGGTCGCATCGGCATAGAGGAACCCTTTGTACCCGGCGCTCAGCAACACATAAGCCGAGTTGTTGTGTTTACGGTAATCATTCTCGATGACCGACTTATCCGCAAAGCTGTTGGGGCTAATCACGTCGGTCATGGTCATGTTGAGAAACTCCATGGTGCTGCCCACATTGCGGATGCGGGATAGGCTGGCCCCGAGCCTGGCCGACAGGTGCCACGCGGGCGATACCTGTTTCTCCATGCTTAAGAGCACATCCGACTCGGTGGTCGAATACCGCTGGTGGTTGGCGTTCAACCGGCCCGCAAGGGAACCGGGTGTGGTACGGGGGGTATATTTCTCGAAATCGAGGAAGGTCAGGTCGGTAGCCAGCCTGCCCTGGAAGCTCATCCAGCTGGTGATGGCATAGTTGAGCTGCAGTGCACCCATCAGCCGGTCTTTCTTGGTGTCATTGCTCATCTCATTGATGATCCAATAGGGATTCAACCGGTACTGGCCACCCCCCCAATCCACGTAGGTGCCCTGGGCATCTTTGTAGTAATCTTTGAAATAGGCTTGATCCACGTTGTTGGCCAGCCCGACGAAGTTGTTGCCGATATTGCCGGGGTCGTCTGCCAGTGCCGGGCGGTTGCTCACGTTTTCATTGAGGTAATAAGCGCGCGCTTCTACCGTGACCTTATCACCGAACTTTGAGGTACCATTAAAGGTGAATGAATTGCGTCGAAGCCCGCTACCGGGCACAATATCCTGGTTGCGCAGATCGGATACCGCTAAGCGGAACGAGGAGCGGTCGGTGGCATTCGTCAGCGACAAGCTATTGGTATAGGTGGCGCCTGTTCTGAAAAAGCCGCTGATGTTATCTTTTGCCAATGCATAAGGGCGCAGTTGACCATCAAAATAAGGGATCATGAGATCCGGGTCGAGGCGCGGACCGAAATTGGAAAACAGCGAGGTGCGCGCCTGGTCGACATCATTCACCAGGTTTTGGTTGCGGCCCTGCCCGTACAGCGTTTGGTAGCCATCGAATGTGGTCAATTGGTTTTCAAACGTCATGGTACTGTTGAGCTCAATGCCGAGTTCTTTGTTGGTACCGCCCCTTTTGGTGGTGATGAGGATAACGCCATTGGCCGCCCGACTGCCGTATAGTGCCGAAGCGGAGGGTCCTTTCAACACGCTCACCTTAGCGATATCGTCGGGGTTGAGTGCCGAAATGGCGTCGCCGAGGTCGTAGCCCGCCGCAAACTTGCCGCCATCTACCTGCCCGTAGTTGGAGTTATCCATCGGGATACCATCTACCACATACAGGGGTTGGTTGTTGCCGGTGATGGTGGTGGCGCCGCGGATAATGACCCGCGACGACCCGGCGGGACCACCCGCGGTGGAGTTGATAACCAATCCGGCTACGCGCCCGGCGAGTGAATTGATGACATTGGGCTCGCGCACCTTCTCGAGTTCGGCCCCTTCCACTTCAGAGACGGCGTAACCCAACGAGCGCTCTTCGCGGGTAATACCCAATGCGGTAACCACCGTTTCGTCCAGCTCGATCATCGCATCGTCCAACACGATTTGGAGCGGCGCAGCCATATCCGTCACGGCGACCGTTCGGGTGGTGTAGCCCATCATGCGGAACCGGAGTTCGTCGCCCACCTGGGCAGCAATGGAGAAATTGCCGTTGCCATTGCTTATGGTTGAGCTATTCAGCTTCACATTGATGACGGTTACGCCTTCAAGCGGTTGGCCGCGGCTGTTCCGGACCTGCCCGTTGAGAAGCTGTTGGTGCACGGTTCCGCTTTGCCCGTCCAACTGGATAATGACCATCTCGCCGCGTAAGCGGTACCGGAACGCCAGCTGCTGGGCCAGTTTATCCAGCAGTTCGTCGAGTTTGGCGTTGCGTACCTGCAGGGTGACGCGTTGGTTGACGTCCAATTCCAACGGGTTATAGGAAAACCGGATATCGGCGCGCTGCTCAATTTGTTCAAATACGTCGCCTATGGCCACCTGTTTCCAGGTGAAGGAAAAAAGCGATTCGGTCGACTGTGCATGGCCTGTGGCGAAGAGCGCCATGAACAGGGCGAGCACTAGTTTCGGGGATAGCCGGTATCGGCAAAAATGTAACATTCTCTTCATTGCTCGTTTACTTGGTTTAATACATGATTGGGTTTATATAGGGTTAAAGGGTCATGCGAAGCTGGTTCCCGTCCATCGTAAAGTGCACGCGGTTGGAAAAAGCGATGGCATCCAGCACTTCCTGTAGCGGCCGGTTGGCAAATTGGCCCGTAAAGGCGACCGTCTGGGCTACCTCATGCGCTGCCGTCAACGACACGCCGTAGGCATCATACAGTTTGTCTTTGATTTCCGCGAAATCAGCACCCTGGAAGGCCAACCTACGGGCTAGCCACGCGGTTACGTCACCGGGGTCGAATGGGTCGACCGTCAAGGGCCGGTCTGCGGTAACATGGGTCATCTGCCCCGGGTGAAGAATGGTAGACGCCATGGACTTCCCTGCTACGATATGGTCTACCTGTACCTTGCCCGAAGTGAGCATCACTTGTGGCTGGTGTTGATCCGTATAGTTCGTTACACGGAAGGAGGTGCCCAGAGCGGTGGTCATGGTGGATGCCGTACGCACGATGAATGGCTTCTCGGCATTTTTAGTGACCTCGAAATAGGCGTCGCCTTCGAGCCATACCACCCGGTGGGCCCCGTTGAAATCGTCGGCCACACGCAACTGGCTGGAACCGTTGAGGAGGGCCGTACTGCCGTCGGGCAGGGTGAACTGCTGGCGCTCGCCGGTAGCCGTTTGCACAACCGTTGCGGGTAGTGCCTGCTCCAATGCGAACGTGATGGCGCGGTCGACCACATGATCGCGGATAACGAACAAGTACGCGCTGCCAACGAGGAGCAGCGTGGCTGCAACAGCCAACCAACGCTTCGCACCGCGCGTAAGCGTGAAGATGGGCACCCGTTGGCGCGCAGCTGAATCGGCGGTTACCTCCATTGCGGCCTGGAGCCGGGTAAGTTGTTGTTGTTTTTCACCATCGTCTACCTTCACCGCCATGAGCTGCACCCATTTCTCGGCTTCCCGGGCCCGTCCGTTAAGCTCCGGGTGGCTCGCCAGGATACCCTCCCAGTACGCAACGTCCGCGTGGTCGGTACGTAAGCAGTAGTTTACAAACCGGTCGTCGGTCAGGAAATCGTCAATCGTGTAATTCGCATGGTCCATAATTATCGCGCATTAAGTAAGCGTGTTTCTTAGCTAGTGTGGCGTTTTCGTTTTTTTTACCAAAGAATTTTGAAAAAATATCGCTTTTCTGATTTTCACCCCTTTACCCCTGATCTCAACAACTTTCCTTATTTTCGCCCCATGGACGAAATCATCCGCATAGAAGCGCTGTCTAAACGATATGCGGGCAGCGACCGGTATGCGTTGAAGGACTTATCGCTTTCCATCGGGAAGGGGGAAATATTCGGCTTATTGGGTCCGAACGGGGCGGGCAAGACGACGTTGATTTCCACGCTGTGCGGGATGATCAAACCCTCGTCGGGCGAACTCTGGTTCGGCGCACTGAATTACCGGCGGCATGCCCGCCAAATCCAGCGGCAGCTCGGCGTGGTACCGCAGGAATATGCGCTCTACCCCACCCTTACGGCCGAAGAAAACCTCTATTATTTCGGGAGCTTGTATGGGCTTGCTGGCACCGACTTGTCCGGGCGCATTGCGGACGGGCTGCAACGCGTGGGGTTATCGGAGTTCAGGAAAAAACCCATCAAGACCTTTTCGGGTGGTATGCAGCGGCGGGTCAACCTGCTGGCCGGCATCCTGCATCAGCCCAACGTGCTCTTCCTCGATGAGCCCACCGTGGGTGTGGATGTGCACTCCAAAGAGGTCATCATGGCGCTGCTCCATGAGCTCAACCAGCAGGGAACCACCATCATCTACAGCTCGCACCACCTCAATGAAGCACAGCATTTCTGCACGCGGATCGCCATCATCGATGCGGGGCACATCGTGGTGGAGGGCAAGCCCGATGCGCTCATCGCATCCGTACCGGAAGCGACCACCCTGGAGAATGTATTTATACACCACACCGGCAGCCAACTGAGAGACTATGCGTAAACTGATGGCATCGGCATATAAGGAGGTGCTGCTGTTGCTCCGCGACTGGGGTGGACTGGCCATCCTGTTTTTTATGCCGGCGGTATTGATCATCACCATTACGCTTATTCAGGAAAGCACGTTCAAGGCGGTGGGCGAATCGACCCTGCCGATTGTGTTGGTCGACAACGATAGCGGCGAAATTGGCCGGATCGTCGCCAGCAACCTCCGCGAGGCGCCCAACATCCAAGTCGTGACGGAGGTCGACGGCAAACCCATCGACGACACATACGCCCGGACATTGGTGAGCGAGGGCCATTACCAGATTGCCCTGGTCATCCCCGAAGGGATCAGCAAGGAGCTGAACGAAAAGGTGAACCATAATGTCGACCGGATTCTTGGCGAATTAGCCGTGATGGATACCGACAGTGCCCCAGCCGAAGAAGAAAAGGAGTGGAAAACGCAGGAAATTACGATTTATTTCGATCCGGCGGCGGGGCAAACCTTCCGCAACGGCGTGAAAACCAATATTGAGCAACTCCTCGCCAAAGTGGAGGTCCAGAAAATATACGATGTATTCATCGACCAAATGGAGCTGGGTGAAGACCCCGGTTTGCTGAATGGCGAAATCATCTCCTTTAAGGAAACGATTGCCCAGAAGGGGAACGATGGCATCATCCCGAACGCCGTGCAGCACAATGTACCCGCGTGGATTCTATTCGGCATCTTTTTCATCGTAGTGCCGTTGGGCATCAACCTAGTGAAGGAGAAAAACCTCGGCACGTACATCCGGCTGCGCACCAGTCCGGTATCCTATGCCATCATCCTGGGCGGCAAAATACTCACCTATACCGTGATCTGCCTCATCCAGTTTATGCTGATGCTGATGATTGCTAAATACGTTTTTCCGCTGATAGGCCTCATCGAATTTGATCCGGGTGGGCAATTCCCGTTGATGTTGCTGATCGCCTTCGTGGCCGGCCTCGCGGCCATCGGCCTGGGCATCCTCATCGGTACCGTGGCCGAGACGCAGGAGCAATCGGCACCGTTCGGCGCCATCTTCGTCATCATCCTCGCTGCGTTGGGTGGGGTTTGGGTGCCCACGTTCATCATGCCTGAAATCATGCAGAAAATATCGGCATTTTCGCCCATGAATTGGGGGATTTCGGCCTTTTACGATGTCATTCTACGGAATGGTACGGCCGCAGACATTGCGCAACCGTTGGCTTACCTGCTCCTGTTCTTTATGGTCACGTTGCTGGCAGCCATCCTTTACGACAAACGAAACAAAACAAGCTGATGGATCCGATCCTCCGACACCGCACCCGCTTCCGTGTACGTTTCAACGAGACCGACCCGTTGGGTATCGTGTGGCATGGCCATTACATTACCTACTTTGAAGATGGTCGCGAGGCATTTGGGGAGGCCATGGACATCAGCTACCGCCATATCCGCGAGCAGGGTTACCTCGCACCCGTGGTGAAGTGCGTCTGTGAGTATAAATTGCCCCTGCGCCATGGCGAGTGGGCCGATATCGAAACCGTGTTCGTGAATAACGCAGCGGCGAAAATGACATTCCGCTATACCATATTCAATACCGAACAGCAAGTGGTGGCCACTGGCGAGACCACGCAGGTCTTCACCGATGTCGACGGCGAGCTGGTGCTCACCAACCCGCCGTTCTTTGCCAAGTGGAAGGCGAAACACGACCTATGATGCGGGATGAGGTATATATCGTCGGTGATGAGGTCATCTCCCCGCTGGGGATGGGCAGTGCGGTGAATTTCCAGCGGCTGCTTGACGGCCATACGGCCGTTGCACCCGTGATGGATGTGGGTTTATGCGACCACCCGATCCATGCCGCCCGGATGGATGATACGCAATGGACTCCCCTTGTCCGCGATGCCGGGCGCTATACACGATTGGAAAGGCTGTTCATTCTGGCGCTGCAACGGCTTATCGACAGACATGGCATTCCGCTGGACAAAGGTACGCTGGTGGTTCTCTCCACCACCAAAGGCAACATCGGGCTGTTGGGCAATCCGGCAAGCACGTTTCCGCAGCAACGGGCAACCATTCCCGCCATGGCAGGAGCCATCCAGCATTATTTCGGATTTGCCAATCCGCCCATTCCCGTTTCCAATGCGTGCATATCGGGCTCACTGGCCATCGCCGTGGCGCGGCGGCTACTCCGCCATGACCGTCGCTACCAACGGGCCATCGTGGTGGGGGGCGACGAGCTATCGAAATTCATCGTTTCGGGGTTTGATGCGTTCCAGGCGTTGGACGACGGTCCCTGCCGGCCGTTTGACCGCGATCGGAAAGGGCTGAACCTGGGCGAAGCCGTGGCCGCGGTATACCTTTCGACCGAACGGGTAACCGGCGCCATGAAGATCGCCGGCGTGGGCACCTTTAACGATGCCAACCACATATCGGGTCCATCACGTACGGGCGAGGGGCTGTACTTAAGCATCACGGAAGCCATGCGCGAAGCGGCCGCGGTAACCCCCGATTTCCTTTCGGCCCATGGCACCGCCACGCCCTACAACGACGAGATGGAGGCGATTGCGTTTGAGCGATGCGGGCTCTCGGCCGTTCCGGCGCACAGCCTGAAGGGCTACTTCGGCCATACCCTTGGGGCCAGCGGCCTGCTCGAAACGGTGATGGCCATCCACTCGCTGAAAAACAACGTGCTGATCCCGTCGCCCGGATTTGCGCACCAAGGCACCAGTCGACCGCTGAACATCATTACGCAGCGCACGCCGGGGCCACTCCGCGCCTTCCTCAAAACCGCCTCGGGCTTTGGTGGCTGTAACATAGCGACAATGATTCAAAACGGGTGACCTATGGAACGACATCCCAACCGCATCCGATCTTATTGCACCATCCGCGGGCGTACCATCCGCGTAGACGGCACTCCTTTTTTTGCCGCCGACCCGGCGACACCGCTTGGCGACTTCCTCAAGTCGGCCTACCGGCAACTGGCGATCGACTATCCGAAATTCCATAAAATGGATGGCCTCTGCAAAGCCATCTTTATCGCTGCGGAGCTCATCGCCCGCGAATCGGGCCCCTACGAGCGCCATGCCCCACTCGTTTTCGCCAACCGGTCGTCCAGCTATCTGTCCGACAGCCGGCATGCCAACGATATCTTCGGGGCGGAAGACCCCGTAGCCAGTCCGGCGACATTCGTCTACACCCTGCCCAATATTGCCCTGGGCGAAATCAGTATCCGTCACCAATTGCAAAGCGAGAATGTTTTCTTTATTTTTGACAGCTATTTGCCCGAGTTTCTGGTGCCATACGCCGACGCAACACTGGAAGGGCAGCATGCGGCAACCAGTGCGCTATGTGGGTGGACGGAGGTGACGGACGAAACGTGTGACCTGCTGGTATACCGCTTGGAACCATCGGGGGGGTGGCCGCATAAGGTGGAACAATTGAAAAGATTATACAACGAAGAAGATGAGTGAACTGACACAAGAGCTGAAAACTAAAATCATTGCGCAATTGAACCTGGAGGACCTGACCGTAGACGATCTCGACGATCAGACGCCGCTTTTTGGCGATGGGCTGGGGCTGGATTCCATCGATGCGCTGGAGCTCATCGTGATGCTGGATAAAAGCTATGGCATCAAGCTTTCGGACCCGAAGGAGGGCCGGAAGGTTTTTGAAACCATCCAAACCATGGCCGACTTTATCGAGGCCAACCGACCATGAGTGCACCTGACCGGATTGCCGTTTCTGGTATGGGAGCTATCTCGGCCATCGGGGAGGACGTCGCGTCCAACTACCGGTCGCTGCATGCATCCCGCCACGGCATCGGCTCTATCCGGCAGCTGGATACCCCCCACCGGGGTAAGCTGATGGTGGGCGAAATCGCCTTATCGAACGATCAACTGGCCGAAAGGCTGGGCATTGCCGCTGGCGATGCCTATACCCGCAGCACCTTGCTGGCCCTGCTGGCTGCGAAAGAAGCTGCTGCCGCCATCGATCTTGCCGACGGCTGTCGGACCGGTCTCATCTCGGCCACCACCGTTGGTGGCATGGATGCCACCGAGCGCTATTACGACGATTACCTAGCTACGGACAAACACCGGCATTTTATCCCTACGCATCCGTGTGGTTACGGCACCGAGCAGATGGCCCGGCACTTGGGGATAACCGACTACGTGACCACCATCAGCACCGCTTGTTCATCGGCAGCCAACGCCATCATGCTGGGCGCCCGGATGATCAAGGCCGGATTGCTGGACCGTGCCGTTGTAGGCGGCACCGACTGCCTGTCGCGCTTTACCATCAACGGATTCCATTCGCTCATGATCTATACCGACAGCCATTGCCGCCCGTTCGACGAGCACCGCAATGGGCTGAATCTCGGCGAGGCCGCAGCGTACCTCGTGCTGGAGCGCGCGGAGCGGGTTACGGCGCGCGCGGAAGCCCCCCTAGCCTACCTCAGCGGCTATGGCCACGCCAATGATGCGTTCCACCAAACGGCCTCATCCGACAATGGCGAGGGCGCCTATCTCGCCATGAAGCAGGCACTGGAGGTAGCTGGGCTGGATGCTGACGCGGTAAGTTACATCAACGCCCATGGTACCGCCACCCCCAACAACGACCTTGCCGAAGGACAGGCGATGCTGCGCATCTATGGTACGGCCGAATCGCTACCAACCTTCAGCTCCACGAAAGCATTCACCGGCCACACGCTGGCCGCCGCCGGCGCGATTGAGGCGGTGTTTTCCGTGTTGGCCTTACAGCATCAGGAGGTTTTCGCTAACCTGAATTTTTCGGAGCCCATCGCGGCGCTGGGTATCGTGCCGCAAACCGAGCTACTGCCAGCAACGATAAACCACGTGCTATCCAATTCGTTCGGATTCGGGGGCAATTGCGGTTCCCTGTTATTTTCATCTGCCCATGATTAAGCCTATCTATATCCACGGCATGGCTGGCATTTCCATACAGCCAACCACCGAACCCGGCTATTTTTTCGACAGCATATTGCCGTACACGCAAAACCCCGTACCGGCATGCGACCCTGATTATAAAGCACTGATCCCCGCGCTACAGCTGCGCCGGATGAACAAAAGCATGCGGATGGCCATTTTCACTTCGCAGTTGGCTTTGCAGGACGCCGGCCGGACCACCGTGGATGCCGTGATTACCGGATCGGGACTGGGTTGCCTCCGCGACTCGGAACGCTTTGTGGAGGCCCTATTGGCCGATGAGGGGCAATCAATGAACCCCACGCCGTTTATCCAATCGACCCACAACATGGCTGCTGCGGCGATTGCGCTGGCCCTCAAATGCAAGGGGTACAACATGACCTACGTCAACAACGCCAATTCTTTCGAGTCGGCGCTGCTCGATGGCATGTTGTACCTGGGCGAGCACCCCGAGGCCACGATCCTGTTGGGGGGAGTGGATGAACTGGGGGAGCGCACCACCACCTTTTGGGACATGGCGGGTTACCTCAAGCGCGATGCACCGGCTATACCGACGTCGCTAACCGACCCGACACCCGGCGAAATCGTCGCCGAGGGCGCCACGTTTTTCGTCGCATCCCGGCAGCCGGGCCCATCGCCCATTGGGAAAGTCACCGCCGTGGAGACACGCCTCGAGACCGACGACCACACAGCCTTTGTCGGTAATTTCTTGCAAAAAAACGGCCTGGATGCCGATGCGATCGATGCCGTACTGCTGGGGTATAACGGCGACGCGCGCTACGACGGCATCTACCAGGAGGTGACGCAAGCGTTGTTTACCGGGATACCCGTTGTGGGGTTCAAGCACGTGCTGGGCGACTACGATACCGTGATTGCCGCGGCGCTGGCATTGGGCCTACAAATGCTCCGTGAGCAACGCATCCCGTCAGCACTCCAATTAAGCGGACCGCAGCCACAACGGCTCACCCGCCTGCTGGTCTATACCCAACGGCGCGGCGGGAACCACGGACTAATGCTGGTGGAAAGATACCATCAACGTAGCGACAACCGGCAGGTGGTCTGAAGCTGTAGTTCCGACAATGGCATTACTCTCCACAACTGAAAAATCTACATGCCCTTTCGTGAACAGAAAATCGATTTGCCGGGTGGGCTGTGTCGATGGTATGGACAGGCAGTCGGTGCAAGTAGGCTCATAGCCTGCTGATTGGAGCAGTTGCAAAGGGGCTGAACCCGGTTTCGCATTGAAATCGCCTCCGATAATCACCGGGTGCGGGGCATTGGCGAGCTCGTTGTTAATCGCTTTGACCTGCAATAACCTATCCGCTTCGCTAAGGCCGAGGTGTGTACTCGCCACCGTAATGGTACGTTCCTCAGAAAGTTTGACGTCGGCAATTAGCACCCCTCGCTGCTCGGAGCGCCGGCCTTCAACGGCTTCGTGGGGCAGCAAGACCAGTTTGCTGTTTTCCAGGGGGAACCGCGAAAGTATACCGACTCCGTAGGCACCACCACCGTAATCAATTGTTTTGCCGAAGGCGTAGTGTTTTAGGCCCGTTCCGATGGATAATGCGCGGAGTTGGTCCACGTCGTTCGAGCGGTCGGTTTTTTCATCAAGTTCCTGCAAAAGGACGATATCATTTCCAGCAGACATAATGACCGCGGCAATACCATCGACGTCGGGTTGGGTATCTTCCCCAGGCACATACGGGGCACAGTGGTGCACATTATATGTCATTATCCGAATGTTTAAGCGACCGCTATCGATCGTGTCGGCAACAGATGTATCGGTTTCGGAACTCGGGGCATGTTTACTGCAACCACCCCACGTGGAGGCAACGATCAGTAAGAGCAACATATAGTTAAGCATGTGTTTATTTTTTTCGTTATTAAGTAAGCCAGCATCCCATGGTCTGGATGCTGGCTGTACTACCTTACTCCCAATGCGGGTTTTGAGTTATTTTGGGATTCTTTATTCGCTCTGAATTTGGAACAGGCCACAGATAATGTTTCGCCGGGTCAAAATTGCGTCCTCCACCTTGTGCCACAGACCGCTCGTAAACAATGTCGCCGTGTTCATCCACACCGTTGTCTGCATAGGGATTACCACCCAACTCGGTCATTACAATTTCAAGTTTCGGGCCGGTTACGGGAAGTCCCATGCGCTCACCTTCTTTCCAGCGGTAAATATCGAACAGACGCATGCCTTCAAAGGCGAGCTCCACGTGACGTTCCCGACGGATCTCGGTTTCCACATCCATATTCCACGCCGCAAGTTCATCGAGGCGCATGGGGTGCATGCCAACACGCTCACGGAGCTCGTTGATTGTTTCGTCGGCCACCGATTGGTCGAATTGCCCCAGTTCGAACTTGGCCTCCGCATAAATCAGCAGGATTTCGGCATATCGTAACACAATGATATCTTTATGATCACGGTTCGTATTCAGCGCAACATCCGGGTCATTGTATTTTGTGAAATAGAAACCGGTCATGCTGTTCGCACCATTGCGATTGTTATTTTTCAGACTGGCAAACCGCGGTAGTTGGAAAACCGGCGTAGCCGTGACATTATCTCCGGGTGTGCCGTCATTGCCACCTACCCACTCGCTACCGGGCTTTAGAATCGTCATGGCCATGCGGGGATCGCGGTTCTGCCAATAATTCGCATAGGTAGGTTCGTCGCGGTTGTACAGCGGTGATAGTTCCACACTGGCATTATCACGGTAGGTATAGCCTCTTACGGCCGGCATACCGTCCGTACAGAGATAATCGTCGACCAGCAGCTTACCGGGGTTGAAACGCACGTAGTCAACCGGCTTGCAGGTTTCGCCGCTGAGGTTGTGCATGCGTACGTCCTCTTTGTACAATGCCGAAATGATGGTCTCCCGGTTGGCTGGGTTCTCCGAAATGTCGCCTTCGATTTGGAACAATTCGTGGTAATCGTCATAAAGCCAGTATTGGTTGGACTGCATGACTTGAAGGGCTGCATCCGCGGCAACATCCCACAGTTCATTTTGCAAGGCCAATCGTGCTTTTATCGCAAGTGCCCCCCATTTATTGATGCGCCCCAGGTCTTTGCCGCCGGGGATTTCCTCACCCAGCCGCTCGATGGCCCAGTCCAGATCGGCCAGTACCCATTGCACGACATCGGCTTTTGCTGTCCGCGGCCCATAGAGCGCTTCATCTTCTCCGGTAAGCACCTTGTCAATAAGGGGCACATCACCGTACAAGCTGGTCAGAAGAAAGTAGTTGAAAGCACGCAGGGCAACCACCTCTGCCGCATAGCGCTCTTTTGTTGCCTGGGGAACCGGTGCCCGGTCGTAGTTTTGGAGGAAGTTGTTGCAATGGAAGATATTCGCGTAGCTATTATTCCACCAAGTGGAAACGGGAAATCCATCGTTACTATGCTGACCCCCGGATACTTTGTTCAATCCGCCCGAAACGGCACCCCAGTAACCGCTTTCGGCACATCCTTCTCCGAGGTTGATAAGATCCTTGTTGAGGACGTCATAACAGCGGAAAGTGGCTGCCGCAAGTTGCTCTTCCGTTGCCCAGAACGTTTCGTTGGTAACCGCATCCAGCGGGAATTTATCTAGTTTGTCGTTGCATGAGCCCAATAGGCAAATCGTGAGCAGGATATAGCTATTTTGCTTTATATAATGTAGTAATTTCATGGCGTTGCATTATTTTAATGTGAGCGATAAACCGGCAATAATCGTTTTCACCTGCGGATAGGCGTCTCCCGATGTCGACCGTACCTCGGGATCATAGGCATAAAAGTAGTCGGATTTCGTGAACAGGTTATCTGCGGAAACATATACCCGGAGTCTGCTGAGCCGTACACGCGATGCCCATTTATCCGGCAACTGATAACCCACCTGCACATTTTTCAAGCGCAGGTAGGACGCGTCTTGGACCCAGTAGTCGGAAAACTCACGGTTGTGGTTCTGCGTATAATAAAGTCGGGGATATTTCGCGCTGGTGTTTTCCGGCGTCCACCGGTCGAGGTGGTACCGCTGTGGTATCGAATAGTCATTGATAAAGGCGTGGATAGCCTCGTCATAGAGATAACCATCAATCTGCCCAACACCTTGCAGGAAGAATGAAAAGTCAAACGCCCGCCAATTAAATTGTCCCCGGAGTGAATACGTGTAGCGCGGATACGGGTTGCCGAAAATGGCGCGGTCGTCGTTATCGATTCTGCCGTCGGGTACACCGTCCGGCCCGCTGATATCTCGGTATTTGATGTCACCAGGCTGGGTAACGGCCGTATAGGAGCTGATTGTAGGAAATGAGGGATCCGTGTAGCGTTGGATCGCTTCATCAAATCCACCGAAATCGGCGGCCGTAGCCAGCCCATCCGTAAGGTATCCGAAATAGGCGTTTAGCGGGTCACCCTCACGGATCAGGTTGTTGCCAAGCACCGGGGCACTTTTACCCAGTGCGATGACTTCGTTCTGTACATCAGCGAGGTTGGCCGTGAAGCTGTACCGGAGGTCACCAATGTGATCGTTCCAGCCAACGGCGATTTCCCAGCCCTTACTTTCTACCTTCCCCATATTGACTAGGGGCAAGGCTGATGTGCTGGTAAAACCAATGGTAGCCGGGTAGACCGGCTGCAATAATGCGTTATTGTTGTGCTTGATAAAGTAATCTCCAGTGAACGTCAGCCGGTTATTGAGTAGTTGAACATCGAGTCCGATATTGGTCATGCGCAAGCTTTCCCAAATCAACTGGCTGTTCCCCAAAGCCCCTTGTGCAAAGCCAACATTACGACCATCCCCTATTGGGTACGCATTTTCGATACGAGAGATCGCCGTAAGGTAAGGGTAATAGTTGCCGTCGCTGCCGACATTTTGGTTACCGAGTTCACCATAAGATCCGCGGATTTTCAGGAGCGACAACCAAGGGGCCTCTTCGAGGAACGATTCGTTGCTGATTACCCAACCCGCCGAAAAGGAAGGAAATGTACCCCAGCGCCGGTCCTTGGCAAAACGCGACGTGCCATCCCGCCGGATATTAGCCTCAAACAAGTATGTTTCCCGGTAGTTATAATTGATACGGCCAAAAAATGAGGCCAGTGCCCAGTGGGTTTCTGTGCCACTATTCTGGATGTTTTCCGTGCCGAGGTTGATCTGCTCAACGCCATCCATCAAGATATTCTGACGCGATGCCCCCAATGAGGAAATGAACCCATACTCCTGTGCATAGCCAGCCAATCCACGGAAGTAATGGTCCCCTATATTTTTTTCATAGGTAACGGTGGTATTGAGCAACTCGTTGAGGTTGTCGCTCTCGCTCAAGGAAATGGTATTGCGCAGATCGGCATTCCCGGGATATTCGGAACCGTCCGATAGGTATCGGTACATAGCTGCGTTAAACTCTTTGGTTCGGTAAATAGAGTTAGTGAAGCCATATTGGGCCGACACATCCAACCCATCGATAATATTGAGCACCGCTTTGACGTTGACCGACGGGGTTTTCGAGGTAAACCGGTCATAACCGGAATTATGAGCGACGTCAACGGGGTTACGGACCGACCCGTATGCATAATGGTTAGATGTTTGCCAACCATCGGTGGCTTCGTCGTACCAACGCACAGGCAACAGTGGACTGGCACGCTGGGCCAGCCGGAATACGCCTGCGGTGCCGGCCAGTGCGTTTTCATGGCGGTCGAATTGGATATATCCGATATTTCCATCGATTTTCAGCCGGTCAAACAATTCCGTATTAACGCGCAGACGCATGTTGTTGCGGGTACCATCATAGCTGTTTCCTACGATTAAACCACCTTGCTGGAAATGCCCGTAAGACAGGAAATAGCCCGTTTTCCCTTTCCCTCCTTGCACACTGATTTGATGATTTTGTTGTGGCGCATTCCCCTTGTATATCTCATTGATCCAGTCGGTGTTGTTATAGTCGTTGGGCGATGATCCGGCATCGTAGGCCGTAAAAGCGTCTTCTGTGTAGAGGCGCCCTAGACCAGCGTTCACACGTGCCTCGTTGGTGAGGGTCATGAACTCCCTTCCATCAACCAGTTCAGGAAGCCGTGTAGGCGTTTGGACGCCATAATGCCCGTTGTAAGTAAATACCGGAGTATCGAATTGTCCGCCGCTTTTGGTGGTAATCAATAATACACCATTGGCCGCACGCGCGCCGTAAATAGCCGATGAAGAAGCGTCTTTCAGCACACTGATGCTTTCGATTGCATCGGGATTAAGCATATCCAACCCACTGTAGGGAATACCATCAACTAAAATCAAGGGGTTGCTGCCACTGTTCAACGTAGTTAAGCCCCGCACGTTCATGCTGGTGTTCCAGCGACCGGGCTGACCAGAACCGACCTGTATAGTAAGACCGGGAAGTGCACCTTGGATGGCCGATTGGACCGTGGCAGCCGGGCGGCCCTCAAATACCTCGCTGTTTACCGTGGCAACGGACCCGGTCAGATTTACACGTTTTTGGGTGCCATAGCCCACCACAACCACTTCCGACAAATTAAGCGGTTCGGGCGACAAGCGGATATTAACGTCAACCCGGTTAGCCATCGTTATTTCCCGCGACTGATAGCCTGTATAGGAAACCACCAAAACAGCCCCTTCGGGTGCAACATCAAATGAAAAACGGCCGTCTTCGTCGGCTACCGCTGTCTGCGGGGTACCTTTGATACGGATGGTGGCTCCCGACAAAGGTTGGCCCTGTTCATTCAATACAGTACCGGAAAAGGCGGACTGTTTAACGGGGATAGCTCCTGCATGTATTGGTTGTGGTACAGCGTTGCGTGGGGTGGGCTTTACCAAGATGGTTTTATCCTTGATGGTGTAGGTAAGTCCGTGTTTTTGAAGCAGACCACTAAGCACCTGTTTGAGCTCACCCTGTTCATGGACAGTGAACTTGTTGTCGGCCGGTATTGCACCGTCTACAAATAGAAAATTATAGCCGGTTTGTTCGCGGATAGATTCGAAGATCGTTTCCATGGATACGTTCTGTTTGTTTATGGAAATGGTCTGACCGTATAAAGTGGTAGCCTTCAACTGGACGCATGATACAACTAGGAGAACGGCAATGAGCTTCATGATTAATAGACTATTAATTAATGAAATCCGTATGTGACGGATAATCGGCCTTTTCCAATAGAAAGGCCCAAACAATGCATGATTCATCGTATATTTGTACTGGTTTATGTAAGTTATAGACCGCCATCACGTGTTGACAAGTGCTGATGGCGGTTGTTACTGAACTACTGAATGTAACCGCAATACGCTAATATTTCGGTTGACGGTCCGCTTGGAATCTGATTCCGGGCGGATTTTTTTATGAAGGATAATCGTTATGCCATGGCGGTGCTACTTTTAAGGTTAAACATACTAAGGCTTTCTTATTACTGTGACCGTACGGCCCTGAATATCAAATTGCATGTTGCTAATCTCTTCGAGCATCGCTAGCACATTGCCGATCGGCAAGTCGCGAGAAACATAGCCCGTGAGTTGTTGGTCTGTTATTTTGCCGACATAGGCAATATCAACGTCATACCAGCGGGCAATCTGCTTCATGACCGCGCCTATGTCTAATCCTTTAAATCGGAACAGGTTGTTTTTCCAAGCTACAGCTGCCGCCGTATCGGCCTGGTTAATCCCTGGCCTGTCGGACCCGTTGATGAGGACGGCCTGCTGGACCGGCTGGATGGGATAGACGTACTGCCCCACGTGGATGTGGATACTGCCCTCCAATAGCGTGGTCTGGGTCTGCCCATCGTCTTCGTAGGCACTTACGTTAAACTGGGTGCCCCGCACTTCGACCGACTGGTGTTCGGTGCTCACGGTGAAGGAAATCTTTTGGTCTTGTTTGTCCCGCCGTTCGGCAATATCGAAAAAGGCCTCGCCGCGAAGTTCCACATGTCGACCCTCGGAGGAAAACATAGAAGGGAACCGTAGCGATGATCCCGCATTTAACCAAACCAGGGAGCTATCGGGCAGACGGATTTTGTACTTGCCGCCATTGGGTGTGCTGATGGTATTCCAATCGAGCGATTCGGCATCGAGTGCAACACCGATGGAGCGCCCGTTGGGGTAGCCGAGCTCGGTACCGACAATAACCAGTGTTTCCTGATCAGGTGCTAGCTCAATGGTCTGTCCATCGGCTAGTGTCAGGAAAGCCCTGTCGGCACCGGGTACGATAGGCTGCGTATCGGCAAGCTGCGGGCCATCGCCATGCGAAACGAACCGGTAATATCCCGCCAATGCAGCAAGCACCACTATAGCAGCAGCGGCGCTGGCCACGAAGCGTCTCATCTGGCTTCTTGGTCGCTGTATCCGCTGTAGCAATTGCTTTTTCAGTCGTGTACGCAACGCTTCCTCATCGGTATCGATACCCTCCCACAGCAAGGGCCCCTCATTTTTGGAAAGGAGCCACCTGTCCAACTGCGCCTGCTCTTCAGGCGAAATGGTACCGTCAGCCCATTTCTCGGCTAATTCCCTGATCCTATCGTCCGCTGGTTCATCCATGTCACACGTTTTTGTATTAATATAGTGTGTAGAACCAAGCGGTTACCCTTGGTCGGTACCGTACTTATTTCAGAAAAGAAATGGAAAAATCAAAATTGAAATTAACTGTGAAAGCGAAACCCGAAGTTTCTTTAAGGCGTTGGATAGGTGCCCTTCGACGGTTTTTGGGGATAGCTCTAGGCGCTGCGAGATTTGGTTGATGGATAATCCTTGGTTTCTGCTCAATTTAAAAACCAACTTACACTTGTCGGGAAGATTATTAACGGCCTGCTCAATCTGTCCCTGACATTCTTCAACCAGCAAGGCATCCAGGGTACTCTCTGCGGTCGTGGAATAATCTATTCCTTCCAAGTCATCGAGCCGAACAATATGCTTCCGCTTTTTGGCGGCGGCTAGGTGCGCAAAAATTTTATATCGCACGATAGCAAAAAGATAGCGGGCTACATTGGTTTTGATATCGAGTTTTTTCCTCGATCGCCATAAGTCATAGAAGGTGTCATTTACGATCTCTTCTACGTCAGCTGCCACTGAGAGTTTGGATAACGAAATCAACAAGAGACGTTTCCAATACCTGTCGTAAAGCTCTCCCAGCGCTTGTTGATCGTCATGACTCAATGCGCCGACCAATTCTTTATCGCTTAATGCTTTGTAGTCCATGTTCTAATAAAACCGCGTAGCAAAATAAGATTTACCGTTGGACTTGACAAGGTCAACGGCGAATATTCGTCAATTCCAGCAAAGTCAATAGCAAAATTAGCACTTGCGTATGAACTTAGGGTTAATTCACTGAAAAAAAAAACCATGAGGGTGACCCTGACAAAGACTCTTCCATAACACACAAAAAAACAATACCTAAAAGCTGAGGTCATGCGAAAGTTGTAACAACCTTCGCCGTTTCTCGTCCAAGAATGGTAAACTTGCATGATATTTTCACGATAAACATCGTGTAGTTAATCGTGTAGTTACTGTTAACATCGCATAGCACAATGAATAAAATCTTAATCCTCTCCGCATTCTTGGGTGCATCGCTCTGTGGAGGCAACCCTGCAATCGCCCAAAATCACATTGAATTCAAGGAATTTGAGCTTGACAACGGCCTAACCGTGGTGATGCACCGAGACAACACCACCCCTATTGTGGCCGTATCGGTGATGTACCACGTAGGTTCCAAAAACGAAAACCCCGAGCGTACCGGATTCGCTCATTTCTTTGAGCACCTACTCTTTGAAGGCACCGAAAATATCGGCCGTGGCGAATACATGAAAAAAATCGAATCCATCGGCGGTACACTCAATGCGTACACCTCGAATGACGTAACGTATTACCACGAAGTGGTGCCCGCAAACTACCTCGAAACTGCCTTGTATATGGAAAGCGAGCGGATGCTCCATGCCAAGATCGATAGTGTAGGTGTGGAAACCCAACGTAACGTGGTGAAAGAGGAAATGCGGCAGCGCATAGACAACCAACCCTACGGAACGATTTTGCAGGAAACCTTCAAACGGACGCACCTGGTGCATCCCTACAAATGGCCGGTAATTGGCTCCATGGACCACCTGAATGCCGCGACGCTCGATGAATTCATGCAGTTTTACAACACCTATTACGTGCCGAACAATGCGGTACTGTCTATCGCGGGCGATATCGACTACGACCAAACGGAGGAATGGGTGCGCGCCTATTTCGCCGAGATACCGGTAGGCACCGGCACCATCAATCGGCCAACGGTAACGGAACCGCGGCGCACGGCCGAAACACGCGATGTGGTGTATGACAACATCCAGCTGCCCGCCGTGATTCAGGCGTATAATCTGCCGCCCAAAAAACACAAGGACAGCCATGCGCTGAGCATGCTCTCTACTTACCTGACCGGCGGGAAAAGCTCGCTACTAACCAAAGAGGTGGTAGACAAACAGCAGAAAGCGGTAGCGGTGGCTGCGTTTCCGCTGGATCTGGAAGACGGCGGTGTATTCTTGCTATACGGAATTGCCAACATGGGCGTACCGGCAGACTCGCTGGAGCACGCCATCGACGAACAATTGGAGAAAGTGATTGCCAACGGCATATCGGAAGACGATTTCCAAAAGCTGAAAGCACAGGTTGAAAACGCTGTGGTAAGCCAACACGCCTCCGTTGCCGGCATTGCGGAGAGTTTGGCCAACGCCAAAACGTTTTTCGGCGATGCCAACGAAGTGAATCGCGAAATGGATAAGTACAACAAGGTATCGCGCGCGGACATCCAACGTGTGGCGAAGGAATACCTGGGTAAAAACGGGCGGGTGGTGCTGTATTACCTTCCTAAGCCTGCCGACGGCGAATAAGCAGCCAATCCGAAGCAATGACCCTAAAAAAGACAACAATGAATAAGATCAGCATATATCTCTTGGTAGCCTTGTGCAGCACGGCAACCGCCTTTGCACAAGTAGACCGCAGCCAATACCCGGAGCCTGGCCCGGCCCCGCAGATCAATATCGGTGATCCCGCCACGTTCACCCTGCCCAACGGCCTTAAGGTGTTTGTGGTGGAAAACCATAAGCTCCCCCGCGTGACGTACTCTTTGGTGTTGGACCGCGACCCTATTTTTGAGGGCGACAAAGCTGGGCTCACGTCTTTCGTGGGCGACATGCTGATGGGCGGCACCGCCACACGCAGCAACGACGAGCTGGATGAGGCCATCGACCGTATCGGCGCCCGTATCAATGCATCGTCTACCTCAGCCAATGCATCGTCGCTGAAGAAATACAACGATCAACTGCTCGACCTCTTTGCCGATGTATTGTTTAACCCTGCCTTCCCGCCATCCGAATTGGATAAGCTGAAGAAACAGGCCATTTCGGGATTGGCGGCAGCGAAGGAAGACCCCAACAGCATCGTCGGGGTGGTGCGCAATGCAGTGATGTACGGCAAGGACCACCCCTATGGGGAGACCGAAACCGAGAAGACGGTGGAAAACGTGCAGGTGGACGATATCAAAAGCTATTACCACACCTATTTCAAACCGAATATCGCGTACCTGGCCATTGTTGGAGACATCACGGCCAAGGAAGCAGAGAAGCTGGTGAAAAGGTATTTTTCGGACTGGGAACGGGGTGATGTACCCAAACATGAATGGCCCGTACCCCAGGCACCCACCGGCAACAAGGTTGTGCTTGTGAACCGCCCGGCAAGTGCCCAATCGGTCATCAACGTGGGCTATCCCTTGGTGCTGAAACCCAATAATCCTGACGTGATCGGTGTATCGGTGGTGTCCGAGATTTTGGGGGGCGGCGCTTCGGCAAGGCTTTTCCAAAACCTGCGTGAAGATAAAGGATATACTTACGGTGCCTACGGCAGCATCAGCCCGGACGAACTCGTGGCGAGGTTAAACACCAGCGCCAGCGTACGCAATGCGGTAACCGATAGTGCTACGCAAGAGTTTATCCACGAACTAAAGCGCATCGGCGAACGTACGATTACCCAAAAGGAACTCGACCTGGCGAAGGCTTCCTTGGCGGGCAGTTTCGGCCGATCGCTGGAGCAGCCGTCGACCATCGCCCGGTTTGCCATCAATGCCGAATTGCAAGAACTTCCCGACGATTATTACCAAAATTACCTGAAAAACCTGGATGCCTTGACGCTCGATCAAGTCAATACCATTGCCGCCAACTATATCCATGGTGATAACCTGCAGATTACCGTGGTCGGTAAAACCGATGACTTTGCTGATCAGATGGCCCGCTTTGGCGACGTGCGGTATTACACGGTTACTGGCGACCCGGAAGTGAAGGTCGCCATCACCGATGCCAGCGTAACGGCGGGAGGCGTGATTGCGAAATACCTCGAAGCCATCGGTGGGAAGGAGAAGCTGGCCGCCGTGAATACCATCAGGACGGTTGGTGAGGCGGAGATCCAGGGCATGACCATCACCATCGAGGAGCTGGTGGATAAAACCAAGCAGATTGCGGTACAGAACACCAAGCTGGGGCCGCAGGTACTGTCTAAAGTTGTTGTGACGCCTGATAAGGTGACGGCAACAGCCCAGGGACAATCGCAGGAGCTGCCTGCAGAAGCCGCTGCAGCTTACCAATCGTTATTGCTTATCTTCCCCGAACTGACCTATGCCACGGATGATGACGTCGCATTGGAATTGGATGGTATTACGAAGGTAAACGGGGAAGACGCCTACAAGGTGAAGATAACCAAAGGAACGAATGCCTCTGTGGCCTACTACAGCGTAGCATCGGGCCTCAAGCTCAAAACGGAAAGCGAGCTTTCGGGCGAAATGACCGTTGAGGGGTATGCGACTTACGACGGTATACAGCTGCCCGAAACGGTCACCATTGTCAATAAAATGATGCCCATGCCGTTGAAAGCGGTGACCAAAACCGTGGTGATCAACGGCGACATCAGCGAGGAGGAGCTGAAGTAGGCTAAAACCGGATGAACTCGTCGAGCTGCTCGTTGGTAAACCGCAGGGTGTCTTCCCGATAGAGGTTACCCTGGTCGTTGAGCTCCTGGAAGATGTGCGGAATGTGGATGCGCAGGGGCATCACTTGCAGGCGCACGTAGTGGCACACGCCGGTAAAATGGTCGACCCCACGCACGTTGCCGTATTTACCGCTTGACAGCCCCACCAACGCCGCCTTTTTGTTGAAGAAGCTGTTGGGAAACTGGCAGGCATCAACGAATGTTTTCAGTATGCCGGGAAAGCTCCCGTTATATTCGGGGATAATAAAAATAAATTTTTCGGTCGCCGTAACCTGGTCTTGGTAAGGCTGGAACGTAACGCTTCGGTTTTTATACATGTCTGCCCCGATAAAATCGGTCGACAGGTCGGCGAGCGAAAGAATGTGCGAATCGACGCCCCGTTCCGTAAGTTTCTGCTGATAATAAGTAGCCAGTTTGAACGTATTACTATGTGGGCGGTTCGTACCGGATATGATGGTTATCATAATGGATTAAATTAAAAAAGCGTATCTTAGCCCGTCGCTTTCAGTACGCGCTGAAACGCCCAAATGTACGAATAAAAGGATATTTTCATCACCCATGGGTAAAATCATTGCAATAGCGAATCAAAAAGGAGGGGTGGGTAAAACAACGACCTCCATCAATTTGGCAGCCAGCTTAGCTGTGCTTGAATATAAGACGTTGTTGGTCGATGCCGATCCGCAGGCCAACTCGACGTCGGGAATCGGCTTTGACCCCCGGACGGTCAAAGCCAGCGTATATGAATGCCTGGTAAACGACCTCAGCCCACGCGAGGCCATCCAGCATACGGATACCCCCTATCTTGATCTCCTGCCGGCACACATCGATTTGGTGGGCGCCGAGATCGAGATGATCAACCTCCACGAGCGCGAATTTAAAATGCGGCGCATTTTGGCTGAGGTAAAAGATGAATATGATTTTATCGTCATCGATTGTTCACCGTCGCTGGGCCTCATCACCATCAACGCGCTATCGGCTTCGGACTCGGTCATCATCCCGGTGCAATGCGAATATTTTGCGCTGGAGGGGCTGGGAAAGCTGCTCAATACCATCAAGATCGTGCAGAACAGGCTCAATACCGCGCTGGAGATCGAAGGCATCCTGCTGACGATGTACGATGTGCGGCTGCGGCTTTCCAACCAGGTGGTCGAGGAGGTACGTACCCATTTCAACGACCTCGTTTTCGATACCATCATCCAGCGCAACACGCGGCTGAGTGAGGCACCGAGCTTCGGTATTGCTGTCATCATGCACGATGCGAACTGCAAAGGGGCCATCAATTACTTGAACCTGGCGCGGGAAATCCTCGAGAAAAACAATCTTAATAAAGAAGAAACAGCACACGTAAGCGTATCGTAAACCATGGCAGCACAACAACGGAAAATAGGTTTGGGGAAGGGATTAAGTGCATTGCTTGATGACTCGGAAGAGGTAACGCACCGATCGACGGAAAACAAAGGGGTGGGCGATGTGAAAGCACAGCGTAGCACGGCTGGCATCAGCGCGGTAGCGATTTCCCAGGTCGTTGTCAATCCGTTCCAGCCCCGCACGGATTTCGACGAAGAAGCCCTCCGTGAGCTGGCAGACTCCATCAAACTCCAGGGATTGATCCAGCCGATTACCGTACGCCAGGCCGACCGGGGCACCTACCAGCTCATCAGCGGTGAGCGGCGCCTCCGTGCGGCCAAACTTGCCGGCCTTACCGAGATACCGGCCTACGTGCGCACCGCCAATGACCAGCAGATGCTCGAAATGGCGCTCATTGAAAACATCCAACGGGAAAACCTCAACGCGATGGAAGTGGCTTTGAGTTTCCAACGGATGATTGAGGAATGCAACCTGCGGCAGGAGGAACTTGGCGAGCGCGTGAGCAAAAACCGGTCGACGGTAACCAACTACTTGCGGCTATTGAAGCTTCCGCCCGTTATACAGGCAGCCATACGCGATGGACAGCTCAGTATGGGCCACGCACGGGCATTGATCAACGTGCCCGAGATCGACAAACAGCTTTATATTTACCGGGAGATTGTCAAAAAGGGACTTTCTGTACGGAAAACCGAGGAGTTGGTCCGCGACATGCAGGGGCTCTCCAGCAGGGGAACGACCAAAAGCGCGAAAAGCACGCCGCTGTCTTTCCAATACCAGAAGGTAGAAGACGACCTGGCATCGAAATTCTCCACGCGGGTGCGGCTGAAGGCACCCGATAAAAAAGGAAAGGGTGCCATCGAAATCCCCTTCCATTCGGAAGACGACCTGAACCGGATTCTCGAATTATTGGATTGGTGATGAATCGATTGTTTATGATCTTGCTGTTCGCTTGGGTATCCGTTGGCACGGTGTGTGCCCAGGAGCCCGACAGCCTTCAGCGTGATAGCATCCCAAAGCCGGTGGACAGTTTAGCTGCGGCCGCAGTGGACACCACTGCCGGCGAAACCCGAAGGGAACGGCGGCAGCGGGAAAAGCGCGAGCGGGAGGCGGCAGAGCAAGAGCAGGTGGTGTTCAAGGATTCGGCCCGGTTGGCCTTGGAGGCCATGTCCAACAGGCCCTGGAAGCAATCGCTGATGGTACCCGGCTGGGGGCAGATCACCAACGGCGGCTGGTGGTGGCTCAAAGTACCCGTGATCTACGGTGGCTTCGTGGGCGCGGTACTGGTGTTTGAGTTCAACAACCGATACTACCACGACATTCTTGGGGAAGTACAATATCGCCTTAACAATAACCACGCTATTCCACCGGAATCAAAATACCCGCACCTTGGAGCGGGCAGCCAGATTACGGATTACATGATCAATGCGAAGGATTACTATCGGCGCAACCGCGATTTGACCATCTTGGTTACGCTGGGGTGGTGGGGATTACAGGCCGTGGAAGCCTATGTGAACTCCATGCTCAAAAACCGATGGGAAATCGATGACGACCTGGCGTTCAACATTGCCCCTACGCTGTTGGCGACCCCCGGCTCTTCGTGGGCATACCGCAACCAGCCCTATACAATTGGTGTGAAGGTAGATTTTAGGTTTTAGACAGTAGACAGTAGACAGTAGACAACAGACAATAGACGACCATGAACATCGCATTACTTGGATACGGCAAAATGGGGCAGCTTATCGAGCGTTTCGCCCAAAAGCGCGGGCACCACATCCACCTGGTTGTGGATGAAAACAACCGCGAGGATATCGTGGCGGCCGACTTGGATGGTGCTGACGTGGCGATCGATTTCAGCAGGCCCGAAGCGGCGATCGCCAACATCGATCTATGCTTTGCTGCTGATGTACCCATCGTGGTGGGCACCACCGGCTGGTATGACCAACTCGACGCCGTAAAAAAACGGTGCCTGGATAGTAACAAAACACTGCTCTATGGCTCTAACTTCAGTATCGGGGTCAACGTGTTTTTCCATATGAACAAATTGCTGGCAGCCGCGATGAACCCGTACAAGCAATACGACGTGCAAGTGGAGGAAATTCACCATACACAGAAGCTGGACGCGCCAAGTGGTACGGCCATTACCATTGCTGAAGGCATCATCGACCATAGCGACGGAAAGACCGGATGGATAAACAACCTCATCGGTGAGGGCGACGAAGCCGTACCAAAAGCAAACGACCTGCTCATCGAAAGCCACCGCATCGACGAGGTACCGGGAACCCACACGGTGCTCTACAGCTCGGAGGTGGACCAGCTGGAATTTAAACACACCGCCCATAGCCGTGCAGGCTTCGCATTAGGAGCGGTGGTTGCGGCAGAATGGGTGCAAGGCCGGACGGGATTTTACCAAGTGACTGAAATGTTTAACTTTCATCTATAATAACTTGTTCTTCAGCGGCAGATGAGAGATCGATAACTGCGAAGCAATCATGAGCACCGATGAAAGCAGATTGCTGCGAATAAACTTGCTTTTATATACATACTTAGCGTAGCGATCTCATTGATGCCAAAAAAAATAACAAAAATATCAATAGTTTATCTAAGTTTGGTGATCGCATTTAATAGAAAGCTAATAATCGTTTACAACACAAAAACCTAACATATATGGGATATATCGTTTTTGCCATCATCCTTGTCCTTGTCCATTTCGGACTTTGGAAGCTCTTTGTAAAAGCGGGCCGCAAAGGCTGGGAGTCGCTGATACCCATCTACCGCGAATACGTCATCACACGAATTACGGGGCACCCCGGATGGTGGATTGCGCTGCTGCTTATCCCGATTGTGAATATTTTCATCTTTTTCGGCCTCTACCTCGACTTGGTCAAATGCTTTGGTAAACGCCGGTTTTGGGAGTATGCGGCTACCGTAGTATTTCCCTTTGTGGTGCTTCCGTGGTGGGGCAACGACCCGAAGGTCGTGTACCTGGGCCAGTCGGCAACGGCCGAGTTCAAGGAAAAATATCCGTACAAAAAATCCGTTGGCCGTGAGTGGGCGGATGCCATTGTATTTGCCGTGGTGGCCGCCACATTGATCCGGGGATTTCTCATTGAAGCCTACATGATCCCAACGGGATCTATGGAGAAAAGCCTGTTGGTGGGCGACTTCCTGTTCGTGAGTAAACTGAACTACGGCCCCCGGGTGCCGATGACCCCTGTTGCCTTTCCCTTCGCCCACCATACCATGCCGCTCGTGGGCGGCAAGGCCTATTGGGAGGGCATAAAAATCGGGTATCACCGCCTACCCGGCTTCCAGGAGATTGAGCGCAACGATGTCGTGGTGTTCAACTACCCCATGGAAGCGGATGCGCCCTTCAACCGCCCCATTGACAAACGGGAGAACTACATCAAGCGTGCTGTAGGTATTCCGGGCGACACCATTTCATTGCGCGGAGCGGCCGTATTCGTTAACGGGGAACCTGGATTCGAACCGCCACATGGCCAAATGGATTACTATGTCTATACCGATGGTACGGGGCTTAATCCGCAACGGCTGCTCGACATGCGTATCAGTTACAATCCCTACGCACGCGAGCCCTACCAACTTTACCTTACCGAAGAGGCGTATGAGGAAGTAAAAAGCTGGGCCAACGTGACGAAGATCGTTCCCAACATCAGGCACCAGGATGCGAATGAACCGGGCGTGTTCCCCAGTGACCCGCTGTACCATTGGAACATCGATAACTTCGGCCCACTGATCATTCCTAAGAAAGGATGGACGGTGAGCCTGGATAGCTTGACCATGCCGCTCTACGAGCGCGCCATCCGCGTGTATGAAGGCAATGAGCTGGAAAGCCGCGACGACGGCATCTACCTCAACGGCGCCAAAACAGATAGCTACACCTTCAAAATGAATTACTACTGGATGATGGGCGATAACCGACACAACTCGGAAGATGCACGGACATGGGGTTTCGTACCCGAAGACCACATTGTGGGTAAAGCACTGTTTGTATGGCTTAGCTGGGATAAAGACGGCACATTCTTCGACAAGATACGTTGGGAGCGGATTTTTATGGGCATTAAATAAAGGATAGCCCGTCGAAGAGGACACCTCATAAATTGGCTATTGCAGCTCCGTCTTATACCGCCTAATGGTTTCTTCCAAGCCTAGGTATAGGGCGTCGGCAATCAATGCGTGACCGATGCTCACTTCCAGTAACCCGGGGATGTGCTGGTTGAAGTACCGCAAGTTGTGCAGATCGAGGTCGTGCCCCGCGTTGAGCCCTAATCCCCCTTGCTGGGCCACCTTTGCCGCCTCGAGGTAAGGCGCCAAGGCCTGCTCAGGACTATTCAGGCAGTCATGTGCGTACGCTTCCGTATACAGTTCCACACGGTCGGCACCTGTTTCGGCAGCGGCTTCCACCATCGTGGGATCCGCATCGACAAAAATGGATACCCGGATCCCTTCGCCCTTAAACAATGCGCACATATCTTGTAGGTACGACCGATGTTTAAGCGTGTCCCAGCCGTGGTTGGATGTGATCTGCCCCGGATCATCGGGCACCAACGTAACCTGTGCGGGTTGAGCGTCTAATACCAACCGCACGAATTTCTCCTCGCGGCTGTTCCCCTCGATATTCAACTCGGTACGGATGGCCGCCTTTAAATCAAATACATCTTGGTAGCGGATATGCCGTTCATCGGGCCGGGGGTGCACCGTGATGCCCTGCGCGCCGAACTGCTCGCAGGCCAGCGCAGCCTCCAATACGTTGGGGTTATTTCCCCCGCGCGAATTGCGCAGCGTTGCGATTTTATTGATGTTGACGGAAAGTCTAGCCATGATGATTGTTTTTTGTCTAGCAAAGATATAAACTTTGATAAATTGAAAACAATTTATCAATTTCTTCGCTGCCATTAAAAATTTTTACAGCGGAAATTTATTAAATTGCCCGGGATATGGACTTGCAGAGCTTCGACTTCAATTTCCGGTTACTAGATATAGTCGACATCCTTCTGGTGGCGGTGATTCTCTATTATGTCTACAGCCTGATACGCGGTACCATTGCCGTCAACATCCTCATCGGCCTCGGACTTATCTATGTCATCTTCCTGCTCGTTAAGCAATTCAACATGCACCTGCTCACCGAGATTTTCGGGGGCTTCATCAGTGTGGGCTCACTAGCACTTGTCGTGGTCTTCCAGCAGGAGATCCGGCGATTCCTCATCCACATCGGCAAGAATATATCCGTAAGGCGGAAAAACTTCCTTTGGTCTGTTTTCGTGAGCAAAAAGACGGCCGAGCACGATCACCATGCTCATCTCAAACCCATTATCGATGCCTGCCGCAGCCTGTCCAAATCATACACGGGTGCGTTGATTGTATTCGCTAAATATTTCGACGAAGAATATTACCAAACCAGCGGTGAATACATGGACGCCCACCTGTCCAAACGATTGCTCGAGAGTATATTCCAGAAAAACAGTCCGCTGCACGACGGTGCGGTGGTGATTGTCGACTTCAAAATCATGACGGCAAGCTGCGTGCTTCCCTTGTCGGAAAGCGAAGACCTACCGCTCCACTTCGGGCTCCGGCACCGTGCGGCCATTGGGGTTACGGAGGTGAGCGATGCCGTGGCGGTAGTCGTCTCGGAAGAAACGGGCGAAATATCGTTTGCCAAGGACGGCAATGTCAACATGAACATCAGCCACGAGGAGTTGGAAGAACTGCTGAATGCTTCCCTTTAAATGCACATAGCCCCCACACTTGGTGCAGGGGCTATGCGATGATCTCAACCTACCGATTTGTAATTATTTCTTGGCTTTCGCAATCACTTGGCCATTGAGTTTCACGTACTCTTCGTTGTTCTGTTGTTTGGCAATTTCGACACCTTCCGTGGCAGTAGCAATCGCGCCTGCCTTATCGCCCGCCTTTAATTGGATAAGGGCTTTCCAGTACTTGATGTAAGGTGCGGGGTTTGGCGCCTTATCCGCCTCATTGACCCACTCAAGTGCCTGCTGGATGTCTTTATCGTTCTTATAATAGTATTGTGCAGCTTGGAAATACGGCTTCTTATCGCCTTTCATCGCTTCGGCTATGGAGGCTGTGATTTCGGCATCCTGGTCGACTACCAGATCGAATCCGACCGTTGTCCGCTCCCACGCAATATTGAGCCGCGCGCCTTTCGGATGTACATCGGAAAACGAGATGGTAAACGTTTCCAAGGGCTTAGCCAGCCGCTCGGCTTTCACATCAAAACGCAGCAGGTCTTCTTCCTGTTTGTACGTATAGGCGCCCCACTGCTCGCTGTTTTTGCTGAGGATGATGGTCCAATTTTTCTTGCCCGGAATGGTCAGCAACCCGTAGGTACCGGCTTCAACTTGGCTACCGGCTATCGTTACAGGTCCGTCAAACGTGACGATGGGAATACCGTTTGCTCCGGTACGCCAAACTTCATCATAGGGTACCAGCGCACCGAAAACCTTCCGGTCATTTTTATTCGGCCTACTGTACTTCAATGTGACGGTACTGATACCCAAGCCTTGGGTGACGGTCTGCGCGCTGCTCGCTGGCGGCAATTTCACTTGGGCTTCTGCAGGTTGCCAACCCACGGCAACTGCTAGAGCAATCAAGGCGGTCGTAAATATTGTTTTCTTCATGTTACATGTTGTTGGTTACAAGGCTCGAATGTAAGCATATTCGCCAAGCATCCGCCAACATTACCGAAATATTACAATTGGCGCATAATAGCGGAAAGGCACATCGCGTTAATAGGGTATTATTTATTTCACCAAAGTCCTGTTTTCCTGCACCGATGAACATGGTGCAGGAAAATCAGGCACCATATTTCTAGTCACGGGCTTTAGGCCTACCCACCTTATGCCCACTTACAGCATAATAGAGAATAAACAGGTAGCACGGAATGGTAACCCAATAGGCTTGGTGTGGGGTGAAGTGGTCGGCCAGTGCGCCATACGCCAACGGTATGATCGCACCGCCGGCAATACCCATGATGAGCAGCGATGACGCAGCTTTGGTGAACCGGCCTACACCGGCGAGGGCTAGGGGCCAGATAGCAGGCCACATCAACGAGTTTGCCAATCCAAGTAACGCGATAAACAACACGGAGGTGAAACCGGCAGTAAAAATCGCGCCAAATGAAAATAGTAACCCTAGAATGGCACAGATAACGAAAGCCTTTTCTTGCTTAATGTATTTTGGAATGGTAATGATACCGATAACGTAACCAATAACCATCGATACCATCGTTGCAGTGGTAAAAAACTTGGCCTGCGTAAGGGATATCCCTTCGCTAGCCGCATAGCTAACAATCGTATCGCCGGCAATGACTTCCACGCCCACGTATAAAAACAAGGTGAGCACACCCAGCAATACGTGCGGAAACTCAAATACGCTTTTCTTACCGGTATTTGATGCGGCCACGGTTTCATCTTCGGCATCGGTATCCACTTCGGGGAGTGACGATTTGAAAATTACAATTGCCAGCACCACCAGTACTGCCACAATCCCTAAATAAGGAACGATGACTTTCGCCGCTAAGGCATCCAGTTCCAACGCACGTTGCGCGTCGGTTAAGGCGGCAATTCGCTCGGTGAGCCCGTCCGCATCACTCAAGAGAAAGAAACCCAACACCACCGGTGCCAGCCCACCAGCAAACTTATTACAAATACCCATGATACTGATCCGCTGAGCAGCACTTTCGGGCGGTCCGATAATGGTAATATACGGGTTTGATGCCGTTTGGAGGATAGCTAGACCGCCACCTTGCACAAACAATCCGATCAGAAACAACACGTAGGTCCTACTCATCGCAGCAGGGATAAATATCAGGGCTCCTACAGCCATGACCACCAAGCCGACTGCCATCCCGTTTTTGAACCCGAAATACCGAAGCGTCGCCGTAGACACCGGTGCCATGAGCAGGTAGGCAATGTAAAAAGCAAACGTAACGAGATACGATTGGAAGTGGTTAAGCTCGCAGGCTATCTTCAGATAGGGGATCAATACCGAGTTTAACCAGGTAACGAATCCGAAAATAAAAAATAAAGCACCGATGATAATCATCGGACCCATCGTGGATCTGGGGGAGTTGGAATTTACGCTCATTGTTGATTAGTATATTTGTAGTTTCACGTACTGCAAGACTATAAAATAAAATCTACATTTGAAACAAAAAAGATTATGCAATCGGTTGTTTAGGTTCGATATGCCGAAATAGCAAGATGCTGCGTGGTCTAAAAACACCCTAAAATAGGAAACGTCCCGATCAATCGGGACATTTCCTACACCTAAACCGTATCATAAAACCATGGAAATGGTTTCGTAGATACTATAACTACAAAATGGGTTGAAAAAGGTTTTTTATTTTATGTTTTTTTTATTCAACAACCTCACAGGCTCACAAACTCACAACCTCACTCCCCACCCAAATAACGCTCACGGATAATATTCCGATGATGATTGAGGTGGCCCGCAAGGATATACATAAATGCCCGCACACTGGTTAACCGTTCGGAGGCCAGGCCTTTCCGCGCCAGTTCATGCTCGTTGAAATGCTTGAAGAGCTCGAGGTTTGATTGCCTTACCCATACAAATTCTTCGGAAAAACTTTCCAACGACCGCTCATTGAAGCGCGCATTGGCCACGAAATCGTCTGGTTCAAATCCGATTAGCTCTTTGGTATCGTTCCGGCCGAATCGCAGTGCACGATAGGCCATTACCCGTTCGGTATCGATTACGTGCCCCACCACCTCTTTGATCGTCCACTTGCCCTCGGCATAAGCAAACTCCGACTTGCCTGCCGGTATACCGGCCAAAAATTCGGGAAATGCGGTGATCTGCTCGGTGAGGAGCTCCATCACATCACCGCTAACGGTATCAATATAGGCGGAATAGATGGCTGGGTATTCATCAGATCTGAGCGGGTTCATACGTTTGGCTACTTGGTAATACGATTCTAAATGTGGTTCCTTTATCAATCTCCGATTCTCTGACGAAAATCTGTCCTTTATGGTATTCAATCATGCGCTTGGTAAGGCTCAACCCTAGCCCCCACCCCCGTTTTCTCGTGGTGAACCCCGGCTGGAAAACTGCTTCAAACTGGCTACGGGGTATCCCCTTTCCGGTATCGCTAATATCTATAAAAATTTGTTCTTTGGCAATATTTTCTGAAATAACGATATCGATGCGGCCCGCAGACTCGATGGCATTTGCAGCGTTTTTTAACAGATTTTCGAGCACCCAGTCAAATAAGGGAACATTTAACATGGCCTCCGCCTTATTCTCGCCCGAGACGTTAAAAATAATCTTGTCGCTGGTCCGTACCTTGAAATAATTGACAAAATCGACCACCGTTTTGTACACTGCCTGGCTCTTCAGTACCGGCGTTGATCCAATTTTGGAGAAGCGGTCGGCCACGACTTCCAAGCGTTTCACATCGCTTTCCATCTCATTCAGCAACGGATCGTTTTCGGCCTCAAATTTGGCCCGCACCAGCTCCAGCCACGCCATCAGCGAGGAAATCGGTGTGCCTAACTGGTGGGCCGCCTCTTTGGCCAGCCCTACCCACACGAGGTTCTGCTCCGACTTACGGATGGAGTTGAACACCGTATACGCGATAGCCAGGAAAATGGCAATGAGCGTGAGTTGAACATAGGGGAAAAACCGCAGTTGGTTTAACAGCAGCGAATCTTTATAATAAACAAACCACTGTCCGTTATTTGGAAGGTTGATGATAATCGGGGGGTGGCTTTTCTTCATAATGGCCAACTGGCGACTGAAGTAAGCCGGGTCGTACACTACGTTAGCCTCCACATCGGATGCCAATATATTGGTTTTGGTGGAATCCAGATCGCGCCAGTAAATGATGCTGTCCTGCACATCGGCAATGATCGCAGGCAGTGAAAGGCTATCGCGCACGGCGTAAATGAATGTGATCATCTCGTCGTCCACATCGGGCATCGTGATGATACTCCGGGTACTCATTGCCCAGACTTCCGCCTTGGTACGCTCGGATTTCGAGAGGTTCCTCACCAGGAAATTGGTATACAACAGCGACGCCGCAGCAATAAACGCTGCAAAAATCAACAACGCAAATTTCCAGCGCTGCTGGTTATATTGGTAAGGATTCATCTATGGGGGTGTCCCTCTAATTTCGGCCAAAATACATAATTCCCCGCAGATGGTGGTTTTCGGCTATAAATTTATCTAATTTTGCCCCATGGATCAAGACAGGAAGGTAAGGGTGCGCTTCGCACCGAGCCCCACCGGGGGGCTGCACCTGGGTGGGGTGCGCACAGCTTTGTTCAATTACTTATTCGCGCGCCAGCATGGTGGCTCGTTCGTACTTCGCATCGAAGACACCGATCGTACACGCTTCGTGCCCGGCGCGGAGGCATACATCCAGGAGTGCCTTGCCTGGTGTGGTATTGAACCGAATGAAAGCCCCGACCACGGAGGCGATTATGGTCCTTACCGCCAAAGTGAGCGCAAATCGGATTACCGGCAATATGCCGAGCAGCTCGTTGCTGATGGGTATGCATATTATGCATTCGATACGGCCGACGAGTTGGATACGCAGCGTAAACAGCAGCCCAACTTCAGGTATAGCCACGAAAACAGGCTGCAGCTACGCAATTCGCTCAGCCTCGCTCCCGACGAAACCCAGCGGCTGCTGGAGGCGGGCCACCCCCATGTGATCCGTATCAAAATACCGGTCGATGAAACCATTAACTTAGACGACTTGATACGGGGAACGGTGAGCTTCGAATCGGCATTGATCGACGATAAGGTACTGCTCAAGGCAGACGGCATGCCCACGTATCACCTCGCCGTGGTGGTAGACGACCATCAAATGGCCATTAGCCATGTGTTCCGCGGCGAAGAGTGGCTACCTTCGGCACCTGTGCATGTGCTCCTATGGGAATACCTGGGGTGGCTGAATGCCATGCCGCAGTGGGCCCACCTGCCGCTTATCCTCAAACCCGATGGCAATGGCAAGCTGAGCAAACGGGATGGCGACCGGCTGGGTTTCCCGGTTTACGCCATGAACTGGCACGACCCCGAAACGGGCACCGTCACCCAAGGATTCCGCGAATTGGGCTTCCTCCCCGAAGCTTTTGTCAACCTGCTGGCCCTCTTGGGGTGGAATGATGGTTCCGACCAGGAGCTTTTCGCCCTCAACGAACTCATCGATAAGTTTTCGTTGGAGCGGATCAGCAAGGGGGGAGCTAAGTTCGACTTTGAAAAAGCGAAGTGGTTCAACCACGAATGGATCAAACGGAGCGATGACGACCGCCTCCTGCCGCAATTGACCGCCTTACTGGCCGAACATGGCGTACCGCACGTCGACGAGAAACAACTCTCCGATGTGCTGGCCCTCGTCAAAGACCGGCTCACATACGTTTCCGACTTCTGGGCGCAGGCGTCGTTCTTTTTCAAACGACCGGAAAGCTATGACTTGGCCGCGGTACTACCCCGTTGGAGCGCAGAAAAAACAGCGTTCTTCGCCGACATGACTGCCCGACTGGAAACCTTCGATCCGTGGCACAGTGCCGAGCTGGAAAGCTTCTACAAACTCGCTATCCAGGCATCGGGCATGAAGATGGGCGAGCTGATGCTGCCTTTTCGCATCATGCTGGTGGGTGGCAAATTCGGTCCGCATGTGTTTGATATCGCTGCCCAACTGGGCCGCGAGGAAACGGTGGCCCGCATGAAAGTCGGACTGGAAGCGTTTACCCAAGCAACTCCTTGATATCGTCGCGCGACAGTGACTTGATAAAGCTCTCCTCCGTGGTGATGAGCGTATCGGCAATGGTTTTCTTGCGGTTTTGCAGGGCGAGTATCTTTTCTTCGACGGTACCCTTGGTAATGAATTTATAGATAAACACATTGCGTGTTTGCCCAATGCGGTGCGTGCGGTCAATGGCCTGCTGCTCCACGGCAGGGTTCCACCAGGGGTCGAGGATAAAGACGTAATCGGCCTCCACCAGGTTGAGCCCCACGCCACCGGCCTTGATGGAAATCAGAAATAGGCGGGTATCTTTGTTTTCGCGGAACTGCCGCACCACCTCATTCCGGTTTTTGGTGGCGCCATCGAGGTATGCGTAACCGATACCATGTTTGTCGAAATACTGTTTGAACAGCACCAATTGCTTCACAAATTGGGAGAAAACGAGCACTTTATTGCCCCGCTGCAAGACCGTTTCTAGCGTGTGGATAGCGCTTTCGAACTTACCCGATTCGCCGTTGAAGGCGGCATCGACCATGGCCGGATGATTGGCCAACTGACGGAGCTTAGTAAGCCCCTGCAAGAGTGCAATCTGCGGTGGCTTTGCCTTCTCGTCGCCGAGGTTCTCCAATATGGCGTTGCGGTATTCGGATTTGACGCGCTCATAATATTCGGCCTGCTCTTCACCCATGGTACAATAGAACACCTGCTCTGATTTGGGTGGCAGCTCCGTAGCCACCTGGATTTTGGTGCGCCGCAGTACAAACGGCTTGATCATGGCTTGCAAGCGCTGGGCCTTTTCGTCGTCCTTCTTCTTCTCGATAGGCTGCACAAACTCCTGTTGGAAATAGCGATAGCTACCCAGCAAACCCGGGTTCAAAAAGGCCATCTGTGACCATAGGTCCGCCACGGAATTTTCTACTGGTGTACCGCTCAGCACCAGCCGATGTTTCGCCTTAAGTCCCTTTACCGCTTTGAACGATTTGGACGAGGGGTTTTTGATCAGCTGGCTCTCATCAAGGATGATATAATTGAAATAAAAAGAACTCAACAGCTCTTCATCGATGCGCGCGATGCCATAGGTGGTGATCACGAGGTCATAGGACTCAAACAAGGCCGGCTCCTTGGTACGGCCTACACCGGTGTGGACCAATAGTTGTAAATCAGGTGCAAATTTAGCAGCTTCATTTTCCCAGTTGTATACCAAGGAGGTAGGCATGATGATGAGCGACGTTGATGGGGCGGTATCCCTGTCGACCGTTTCTTTCTGTTGCTGGAGCAGCGCCAATGTCTGTACGGTTTTCCCCAGGCCCATATCGTCGGCAAGGCAGCCACCAAATCGATATTGCTGCAAGAAATGGAACCAGTTATACCCGGCTTGCTGATAAGGCCGCAACTGGCCCTTAAACCGCAGTGGGGGCGCCGCATCGGCGATGGTGTCGAACGTTGCCAGCTGTTCGATTTTCCGATCCATGGTCAGCGTGGTATGTTCGGAAATATCGTTGAGCAGGCCAACGTGGTATTTCTCCAGCCGGATGCCTTTTTTATCTTGTGAGAACTGGAAAAGGTGGTTGTACCGCGCAAACCACTCGTCCGGTATGGTGGCCACCTCGCCATTGGGCAGCACAAATTCCTTCGTATTCGTGAGGATGTGGTTGCGTAACTGGCTAAACGGCACTTCATACTCGCCAAAACGGGCGGTGGCACGTACGTCAAACCAGTCGTTATGCTCCTCAACAGCCAAATCGAGCTCGGTTAGGCCAAAGAAAAACCGCTTGTTTGGATCATCCTGGACGAGTTCATAGCCGCGCTGACGAAGCTCATCGTTCCGGTCGCGAAGCCAATCCATCGCCGACACCGCATCGGCGCCGTTCGGTATCGGTTCGAGGTAACTGAAAAGCGCACTGCCCTTATGCAGCCCCATGGCCAGCAGCTCCTGCATCCGGTTGTCTTCCCACTGCAACGACCGCTTGATGCGGTGAAACGTGTAATAATCGGTCGCCTCGTCGTATTCCATACGGACCGTTACCTTATGCTGACCACCTGATGCGAAAAGGTAGGGGCCATAGCGGAAATGCAGCTGTAGCTGCGAAATGCCATTTTCTACATACAGTAGTTTGACCACAGGCACCGCGTTATGCTGGTGCGTTTCAATGGTAAAACCTTCTGCATATACATGGTGCTTCTCAATCAGCCCACGCACAAAGGTTTCGAAATATTTATGCTCCGTAGCACGTCCTACGGCGATATAGCGCTTTTGCAGGAACGGCGACAGCTTCTTCCCCTCCAGGGGCTGGTCGAAATGGTAGAGCACATTTTCCAGCAACAGCCATGCTTGCTGATTAATAACCACCTTGGCATCTTTATACATAAACTCGATGCGGTGCCCGTTATATTTGATGGTGGGGAAGTACCGGGTTTCTTCATCGCTACGCCTGAAGTGGAACAATACTGAAGCGGGTTGCTCGGCTATGGCTATGGGTTGGTCGGCCGCGTACCCGTCTTTGCTCATCAGGAATAGGCGCTTGCCCCCAAGTAATCCGAGCGCCTGAAGCAGGCATGTATCGATCTTGGGCCGGATATAGTCGAGGAATTTATCGTCGAAAAATTTGGCGAAAAAATCGAGGGGGCGTATCGGCTTTTTATGGTAGCGTTTGATGACATTGGTTTGCTCCACCTGTTCCAATAGTTTAATCAGCTTGTAATCCACCTCGTCCAGGATCGCAGCATAGTCGACCGCCGTGTGACTGAAAACACGGCGGTGGGTCAGCGAATAGCCGCCATTGGGATTGAGCTGCACCACATGCGGTTCGATCAAATAACCCAAATAGGGGTGTTCGCAAAGCGAGTATATCAGTTCGTGCGGTTGTGTGGTATCAACTTGCTGCATTTCACAACGGTGGTATCAGAAAATAAAAAATAAAAGCTTCAAAGATACACAAACTAGGAGATAATAGACGCTTGGGCGATACGAATCTCGTGGTATTCGACCTTATTGTTCAGTATCGCCCGGATTGCTGATGAAGATTTTTCGGGATTCTCCCGCAGCGCCTCCTGGATGGAGGCCAGCTTGGCTGCATCCATCAGTTGGTTGGCCGCTACCCCTTTGCCAATGAAATCGGTGAGGTGGCCAATGATGGTACCTCTTGTTAAGGCACGTTCTTCGGCAATTTCGTCGATGGTTTTGCCCGACTGGAAGAGGTCGAAGCTGATTAACTTCGTTGCACCTTTGGTCGGTTTACGGACAGCGGGCAATTCTTCGGGGGCGACGGCAATAGTAGTCAGTGCAGCCGTTTTGACCATGACGTCTTGCAAGGCGTCTCCGTTTACCAATGCTTCCGTAATCACGGCACATTGCCGCAACTGTTCTCTTTTTCGCTTCAAGTCGACGAACAATTCTTTGAGTTCCGTGACGTATTTCTTTGTCCGCTTTTTGACGCCCCAATTGCTGATATGCTGCCCCAATGTGTCTATTAACTGCGTGTCCATCCGCGGTAAAAACCAAGCCGTCGCTTTCGTGATACGTTCATGAATCTGGGGGTAATCGGCTTGACCGTCTTTATTGAGTAGGCTATTCAACTGGTTACGGAATTTGTTGGCTACTTCCATCAATGTTTCGCAGGCGAGGCATATGACCTCGATAAACCGCATGGCTTCCTCTTGGTCAGCGATGTTGCGGGTGGGCAAATCCGTTCGCTGCATCTTCACCGCGTCTACGATGCGGTCCCACTTAAATGCTTCTAGCAACAGCTGACCGATGTAATTACGCTGGGAGGCTTCCAGTAGGGGGCCGAGTTCATCTTCGGTGGCTGTATTGCTTGAAAAATCGGCCACCTGGTGGTCTGTGCGGATGCTGTGCGGAGGGATCCGCGAATGCAGTACCAGCCCGTCTAATGTGCGCAAACGGCTCAACGCAACGTACACTTGCCCGGCGGCAAACGAAGCACCCGCATCGATGATGGCACGGTCGAATGTAAGCCCCTGGCTCTTATGGATCGTGATGGCCCAAGCCAGCCGCAACGGGAACTGTGCAAATGTACCCAACACTTCTTCGGCTACTTTATCTTGCGATTTATCGTAGTTATATCGGATGTTTTCCCACTCCTCCCGCTTCACCTCTACGGCTTCACTATCGTCTTTAAATTCCACCATCAGGCTATCACCGGCCGAATCGATGTGTTTCACATAGCCGATTTTGCCGTTATAATATCGGCGATCATCGCCGCTGTCATTGCGGATGAACATCACCTGTGCTCCTATTTTCAACGTTAGTTCGAGCTCTGCCGGATACATGCTTTCGGGAAATTCCTTGGCCACCTTAGCCTTCAGTATAACCGACTTCCCAGCGAGGGTAGACAGTTCCTGCCGATTGATGGTGTCTGCACGGTTGTTGTGGGTGGTCAGCGTGATGTACGGTGTTGTTGCGGGCGGCACGAAATCGGGTTCATAATAATTATTGAGCACATCCAGCTGCTGCGGTGTGCAGCAATTGTTGCGTATATCGTTGAGGATATCGATAAATGTCTGCTCGCTCTGCCGGTAGATTTTCTTCAGCTCGAGGAGAACAGGGGGCTGCTCGCGCAGCACGTTGGCGTCGAAGAAAAACGGACTGGGGTAATAGGACGCCATCACCTCCCTTTCGCGTTCTTTCACCACTGGGGGCAGTTGGTACATATCGCCAATAAAAAGCAGCTGCGTGCCGCCGAATGGGCGGGCATCGCGCCTTACGCTTTTCAAAATCGTGTCGATAGCGTCGAGCGTATCGGCCCGTAACATGGATACCTCATCGATAACCAGCAGTTCGATTTCCCGCAGCAACGCGCGCCGTTGCTTTGTCAGCTTCACTTTGCCGAATAGGCGGCGGCGGTTGTAAATATGGCTGTCGTCATCGTTCCACGCCAGCTCATAATCTTCGATATAGAGCCCAAAGGGCAGCCAAAACAGGGAATGGAGGGTGGTACCACCGGCATTCATTGCAGCAACACCTGTAGGTGCCGCCACGGCCATCTTTTTATAACTATGTTGCCGGATGTATTTCAAAAACGTGGTTTTCCCGGTACCGGCTTTGCCGGTGAGGAAAATATTGCGGTTGGTATGGTTTACAAAAGATACCGCCTGCGTAAAAGCTGTGTTCTGTATGTCTAATGTTATCATTTACGGACACCGGTTTTAGTGCGACTTCCAAAGGTAGCGAAAAAGGGTGTACAAATCGACTGCAAATTGTTTAGATTTATTGTAAATTACTACATTTGGGGATTATTTATTGCTATGCATACCATTGTTCACGATAAAACCATAAGCCACTTGCGGAAGGGAGAAAAAGCGACCATCATCGGCTACGTCGAAGGCGAAATCCCGCTCAAAATCTACGAAATGGGGCTATTGCCCGGTGTTACCTTTACCATGAAACAACGTTTGCCGTTAAGCGGTCCGGTTTGCCTGCACATCAACGGCAACCCCAACGGCATCGCATTACGGCGTACTGAAGCCGCCCTCATCCTCATCGAACCCTTATCATCATGACGGAAACGAAAATTGCGTTGGTAGGGAATCCCAACGTGGGTAAGTCTACTTTATTCAATAAGCTAACCGGGTTACGTCAAAAAACAGGCAACTACCCGGGCATCACGGTAGAGAAAAAAACAGGCAGTTTCACCGACGGCACCACCAAATACCACGTCATCGATTTACCGGGCGCTTATGGCATCCATCCCTCGTCGTTAGACGAGCAGGTGGTGTATGATGTACTGGCCGACAAGACCAACCCCAACCATCCGGATTTGGCTGTCGTGATTGGCGACCCGTTCAACCTGAAACGGGCGGTATTCCTCTACCAGCAAATACGCGACATGGGTGTTCCGGCCATCTTCGTGGTCAACATGGCCGACGAAGCCGAGCGTGCAGGGCTTTCCATCGATACGCACAAACTGGAAAAGTTATTGGCCACGACGGTTATCCTTACCGATGCACGCTCAGGCAAAGGGATTGATGCATTGAAGGCGGCGCTACCAGGTAAGCCCGACGGCATGGCGCCATCGTTCAGTATCCCTGATGAATACCACGGTGCCGTCCAACAGGTCAAGGCCCAAACGGATGAAGGAAACGACTACCTCGCGTGGTTAGCCCTTTCTCAAAAGCACCACACCGCTCGCGATATCACGCAAATCCAGGCGATTGAATCCATCCGCAATGAATATGGACTCAATCCGCATCGATTGCAAATCCAGGAAACAATGGCTCGGCATGCCAAACTGGACAAGGACCTATTGGGTATCATCAAAGACCCGGCAAAAAAACGGGCGCATTTCAGCCAACGGTTAGACCGATGGCTTATGCATGCCGTATGGGGATATGTTATTTTCTTCGGGCTCCTGCTGCTTATCTTCCAAGCGATTTACACGTGGTCTGGCCCTTTCATGGACGCCATCGACAGCGGGTTTGCCTGGCTGGCCAGCACCACGGCCAACGGGCTGCCTCCCGGCCCTATCAATGGGCTGCTAACCGATGGGATCATTGCGGGTATCGGCGGCATCGTTATCTTCATTCCACAGATTGCCATCTTGTTCATTTTTATCGCATTGATGGAAGAATCGGGCTACATGAGTCGGGTGGTTTGCCTGATGGATCGGTGGCTGAAACCGTTCGGGCTAAGCGGCAAAAGCGCGGTGCCCTTGATGTCGGGCGCTGCCTGTGCCATTCCCGCCGTGATGTCTGCCCGTACCATCGAAAACGACAAGGAGCGACTGATTACGATATTGGTAACCCCTTTCATGACCTGCTCTGCACGGCTCCCTATTTATATTGTCATCATCGGGCTGGTCATCCCCCAAACGCGCGTGTTGGGGCTAGACCTACAAGGGCTCGTATTGTTTGGCATGTACGTGTTGGGGCTGTTGGCGGCCCTAGGCAGTGCTTGGTTACTCAAATGGTGGCTCAAATCGAATTACAAGAGTTTCCTCGTCTTGGAAATGCCCACTTATCGATTTCCCGTTTTGCGGAATGTCGGTTTCCATGTATGGGAAAAAACCATGGGCTTTGTGTGGGGTGCGGGTAAAATCATTCTGGCCATCAGTATCGTTTTATGGGTGTTGGGTTCTTTTGGTGTAAGCGACCGGTTTACCAATGCCGAGCAGCTGGCGCAGGTCGAGCACCCGAACATGTCTGCGGAAGAACTGGAAAACGAAGTCCAATCGCAAAAGCTCGAGTATTCCTTCCTTGGTACGTTGGGACGGGCCATCGAGCCCGCCATTGAGCCCTTGGGCTACGACTGGAAAATGGGTATCGGACTGATTGCCTCGTTTGCAGCACGCGAAGTGTTTGTGAGCACCATGGCTACCGTATACAGCTTGGGCGGCACCGATGATGAGCTGACCATCCGGGAGCGTATGGCAAGCGAAATCAACCCTCGTACGGGCAAGCCTGCCTACAATTTCGCTTCGGGCATATCGCTGCTCCTGTTCTACGCCTTTGCTATGCAGTGTATGAGTACCATTGCCATTGTGCGTAAGGAGACCAACTCGTGGAAATGGACCATAATCCAGTTGGCATTTATGACTGGATTTGCGTACCTTGCCGCGCTAGTGGCGTACCAACTATTGAAATAATATGGATCCCATCACTATTCAGCATATTGTGATCAGCGTCCTCTTTGTGGCGGCTTTGATTTTTTTAATCCGGCGTACCCGGAAATCCCTCAAAGGAAAGCAATCCTGCTCGAAAGGGTGCGGCTGCGATTTTAGTGAACACCCCGAAAAAGCAACGTATTAACTTAACTACGTAATAGATAACCAATGACATACCAAGCAAAGGAAGCGCTTTTCAACGAAATAGAAGGTGTATTGAACCAACAAGGCTTTCAAGTGGTACAACAAGACCAAACCCGGCCCTGGGGTGGCTTCTTCGTGATCGAGGAGTCGCAAGCCCAGCAATTCGCCAACACGTATTTCAATGGGCTCGATGTGCAAGAACTGAAAATTTCAGGGAAACTGAGTCCGAAGATTCTCGTGGTTGCCCCAGGCAAACGCCTCTCGTGGCAATACCACCACCGCCGTGCGGAAATCTGGCAAGTGGTACGCGGTGTGGTCGGTGTGGTAACGAGCGATAGCGATGAGGAACATGAGTTAAAGCTCCTCAACCCGGGCGACGTGATACGGCTTAACCAAGGGGAACGCCATCGCCTCGTTGGCTTGGATGAGTGGGGGGTGTTGGCAGAAATATGGCAACATACGGACGCCGGAAATCCATCGGATGAGGATGATATCGTTCGGGTGCAAGACGACTTTGGAAGGTAACTAAAAGCCGGCTACCCGCGCATATAGTTCTACCATAGCCGCTTGGTCGAGCAGCCATTTACGCGATCCTTCATCCACGCTATTCCAATTTTTACCGAACAGCCCGTCGGAATCGCGCGCATGGCTCCATGCATAGTCCAGGTTTGCCCGAAAGGCATTTAAGTAGCGTTCGTTGCCGTCTGCACGGTACAGTTCGACATACCCACGCATCATCACGGCGATAAACCAGTTGTTGCTCCGTTTCAGCAAACGGAACGATTCGCCACCGGCGGGCGTAAACGCTTCGAAAAAATACTGATAACCGCTCGCGGCAATACGTTGCGCATCGTGCAGGTAGCTGCTATCTTGTGTAAACCGGTACAGCAACACGGCACTTTGCAGCATCTGACCACTGTTATAGGGATATTTCCGTTTGTCTACCCTGCCTTTAAGGTTAACGTTATCCCAATACAAGCCATCCGCAGGATCTTGCAAGTGTCGCTTGGTCCAGTCGTACCAACGCTTGCCGGCTTCGAAGTACGTGCTGTCTCCGGTAGCCTCGAACATCCGGAAGGCAAACACCGCCGCAGGCGCGTTTGAGCAGGTGTTTTTGGATGTCTTTTTCTGCTCGCACCAATAGATACCGCCGCCAAGCACATCATCCTCACCACTTTGAACGAACGCCCAAACTACCTTTGCTCTGTCGAGGTACCGCGTTTTACCGGACGACAGGTAAAGTTCGGCCAAATCGATGCCTAACCAGATGTTATCGTCATAAAATCGGTCGGAAAGCCCCTCGCTCCGCACATACGAGGCGAAGCCCGCCGGCAATCGGCTATCGTCATAGTAATGGTCCAGGCCCGGCAATATCCGGGTGTCCACGAGCTCGAGGTAATGGTGGTTTCCCGTGGCTTCAAACAGGGCAGTCGCCGCCGAGAGCATTCCCGAATATGGCCATAAGTAGGAATAGGCGTTGGACGACCCTTCGGTTCCCTCCGCCAGGTAGTCGGCACGATAGGTACGGTCGTCCGGATAGTTTTCGCGCAGCAACGGCGACCCCTCCACCCCAAACCGATCGTAGACGAGTTCCGTCAACTCGTTTGCACGAGCCGCCGATTCATTTTCTTGACATAGGCTGTTATAAGCCGTAGCGGTTAACACAGCAATAAACACCACGCACGGAAGTATTATCTTATAAAAGATCATGCCTTATAATCAGTAATCGTTATCTTGTGGTCGCAGAAGCTATATTCCCGCTCTTGATTAGAGCAAACCAACAATAGCCGCTCGGCGCGGGTTTGCGCCACCAATTGCAGGTACCACGCTACCCCGTCTTCATCCAAGTTGGACGTTGGTTCATCCAGCAACATAATCGGCACATCGGCACAGCACGCCAAGCCCAATTTTACGCGCTGCTTCATCCCCGACGAAAAATGCCGCAGCTGCCTGTCTTTCACCTGCCCAAGCCCGAGATATTCAATCAGCGACTGCTCATTGAAACCGTTTAGAAACGCCTTATGGGTAAAATGAAACCGGATTTGTTCGGCCAGGGTAAATTCCTCGATCAATTCAAGGTAAGGCGCTGCAATCGACACGTATTGGTAAACTTGATCGATATCGATGACTTTCCCATCCCGTTGGTACGCCAGCTGGCCAGCAGACGGCGTTAAGGCCGAAGAAACGACCTGCAGCAAGGTGGATTTACCCGACCCATTGGGCCCTAATACCGCATAACTTGCCCCGGCGGTAAACCGATAATTTACGTGCTGAAAGACCCAATCGCGGTTAAACCGCCTGCCGATGTCTTCCAGAATGATTTCCATGGCTTACAGTACGCCCTTACTTTGGCCGAATCCTTTCATTACCCCGCGGTTGGAGTTCCGGATGGAATCGAGTATTTCGTCGCGAATCTCTGTTGGCTTGTATTCCGCTTCGATGATGTCCAACGCCTTGGTCAAGTTGTTGTTCTTGACAAATAGGACGCGGTAAATATCCTGAATTTCGTTGATTTGGCTAGACGAGAACCCCCGTCGCCTTAGTCCTACCGAGTTGATACCCACATAAGCAAGCGGCTCGCGCGCTGCCTTTACGAAAGGCGGCACATCTTTGCGGACCAGCGAGCCTCCAGCGATGAAGGCGTGCGAGCCCACGTGGCAGAACTGGTGTACAGCCACCATGCCAGCCAGCACCACGAAATCACCCACGGTAATGTGCCCTGCTAAGGTACTGTTATTCGAAAAAATACAATTGTCGCCCACGATGCAGTCGTGCGCAATGTGGCTATATGCTTGGATCAGGCAGTTCTTGCCAATTACGGTTTTCCATTTATCCTTGGTGCCCCGGTTTACCGTTACGCACTCGCGGATCGTGGTATTATCGCCGATTTCTGCCGTGGTTTCTTCACCATCAAACTTGAGGTCTTGCGGGATACCCGAAATAACGGCCCCCGGAAAAATCCGGCAGTTCTTACCGATGCGGGCACCGTCCATGATGGTCACGTTGGAGCCAATCCACGTACCCTCTTCGATAACCACATCCTTATGGATGGTTACAAAAGGCTCGATGACCACATTGCCCGCAATCTTGGCTTGGGGATGTATATATGCTAACGGCTGTATCATGACGCTTGCCCCTCTTTAACTTTTACAATCTGGGCCATCAGCTCGGCCTCTACCACCACTTTCTCGCCAACCATGCCTACGCCCTTCATCTGGGCAATGCCTCGGCGTATCGGTTCCAGCAGATCACAGCGGAAAATAATCGTGTCCCCCGGGTTTACCTGTGCTTTAAACCGTGCATTTTCGATTTTCAAAAAGAGCGTCAGGTAATTTTCGGGGTCAGAAACCGTACTCAACACCAACACGCCACCGGTTTGCGCCATGGCTTCGATCTGCAATACGCCCGGAAAAACGGGTGCACCGGGAAAATGACCCAGAAATAAATCCTCGTTCATGGTGACGTTTTTCAGCCCCACCACATGCGTTTTGGTCAGTTCCAATATCTTGTCGATCATCAAGAACGGCTGCCGGTGCGGCAGAATGTCCATGATCTGGACCGTGTCGTAAAGCGGGGGCATATTCGGGTCATACACCTTGGCATACTTACGGCTCTTTTCTTTCTTGATCTGCGCTTTTATTTTCTTAGCGAAAGCCACATTAGCCGCATGCCCCGGCCGTGCGGCCATGATATGGCCTTTGATGGGCCGACCTACCAAGGCGAGGTCGCCAATCATGTCCAACAGCTTATGGCGGGCAGGTTCATTCTGGTGGCGGAGCTCGATATTGTCCAATATCCCTTCCTTGGCCACATCGATATCGTCGCGGTTGAAAAGCTTGGCCAAATGGCGCAGCTCATTCTTACTCACTTCCCTATCTACCACCACAATCGCATTGTTCAAATCGCCCCCTTTTATCAGGTTGTTCGTCAGCAAGGCCTCCAGTTCGTGGAGGAAGCAGAACGTTCGTGACGAGGCAATATCCTTCGGAAATTCGTCGATATTACTGATGGAGGCGTGTTGGCTACCCAATACCGGCGAATTGAAATCAATCATGCAGGTAAACCGGTATCCATCGAGCGGCATGGCTACCATCTCCACTTTCCGGTCTGGTTCGGTATGGTGTATGTTGTGTGGTATTTCGTAGTAGTCGCGATCAGCGCCCTGGTCTACATACCCTGTGTCCTCAATCGCTTTTACAAAAGGTGCCGAACTACCATCCATAATGGGCACCTCGGGTCCATCAATATCGATGAGTACATTATCGATCTGAAGGCCTACCAGTGCCGCCATAAGGTGCTCAATGGTGCTTACACGGGCTCCGTTTTGCGATATCGTCGTGCCCCGCGAGGTATCCGACACGTTTTCAGCGTCTACAAGTACCATCGGTTGGTTTTCGAGGTCGACCCGCCTAAATTTGTACCAATGATGCTCTGGTGCAGGTTTTAAGGTCATGGTTACAGGCTTTCCCGTATGGAGCCCCACCCCTGAAATGACGATTTCTGATTTGATTGTGCGTTGCTTTACGTTCATCTCTGTCAATTGGCTTATTCGCAAAAAGGCGTACTTAAGCCTGTTTTATTTCGATATTTCTTTTGTTAATAATAGTTGTTCCAACTCTTCCAGCCGGCGCTCCAGCTCTGGCAGGCGCGAATACACCACCTGCGAACGCATCTGCGCATTGTAACGTGTTGCCGGGGTACCCGACCACCTCTTCCCTTCTTCGGCGATGGTACGGTTCACGCCCGATTGCGCCTGGATCTGACTCCCGCTGGCAATGCTGATATGGCCTACCACCCCCACTTGCCCGCCAATCACGGCATTCCGGCCAATCTTGGTACTTCCTGAGATACCCGATTGGGCCGCGATAACGGTATGCTGGCCGATCTCTACATTGTGCGCAATCTGAATCAGATTATCCAACTTTACACCTTGCCGTATAATGGTTGAGCCCATCGTGGCGCGATCGATTACTGCATTGGCACCGATTTCCACATCGTCCTCGATGATCACGTTACCAATCTGGCTAATTTTGTTGTATGTACCATCCTCCTGGGGGGCAAATCCAAACCCATCACTACCCACCACCGTCCCGGAATGGATAATGACCCGTTCGCCAATTACGCAATCGATATAAACCGATACACCCGGAAAAAGGGTGGTATCATCACCGATTTTCACGTTATCACCGATGTAAACGTTTGGATAAATTTTACACCTATCGCCTATTACGGCGCCGCGATCAATATAAGCAAACGCGCCCACATACACATCTTCGCCAATTTTGACACTTTCATCAATAAACGCGCGCTCCTCAATGCCGGTTTTATTCAGGCGCATCTTGTTATATAACTCCAACAAAGTCGAAAAAGCCGAATACGCATTTTTCACGCGCACAATCGTACCCGACACCGGCCGTTCCAATTTCAGATCGTCATTGACGATAATCACCGACGCTTTGGTGGTGTAAAGATATTGCTCGTATTTCGGATTGGACAAAAAAGAGAGTGAGCCACTTGAGGCCTCCTCTATCTTTGCCAGTTGCTCCACCATCACGTCCGGATTCCCCTCAAGGGAACCATTTAAGAGCGTTGCTATTTGATGTGCGGAAAATTGCATCTGCAAATGTATAAGTTTAAACGGTAATAATTCAAATTTTTACTGATTATCAATGTATTGATAATGGGGTGTGGACCAACTCTTTCGGAAAGGATACGGCAAATTTCTGCACTTTGCGCGAGAGGGTCTCCAAATTAGACAAGTCGGACGCTTCCGCGATGTCTTGTATGCTGCCATCTTTCATTAAAATCTTGATCGTTCCATTGTTAGGCTCATACGCACTGTTTTCTATCGACTGCACCCATACATAATAATCCACATCGGCCCCGTCAATGTCAAAATGGTTAACCGCTTCCGCTCTCAACTGCGCCAGCTGTTCTTCACCGGGAAGTACGGCATGCAGCTCGGTATGGTATAACGACCGGGCAACAAGCCCAGCGCACAACCGCTGCAATATACCATCGCTGTGATGTGCCCACGTTTTTACGGCAGACCATATATCGGTATCATCAAGCCGCAAAAAATGCACTAAATGCAGGGCATCGCCGGTAAAATTCTGCCGAGTTACCTTGTTGCGCAAAAAATGTTCCAACGATGGTGATGCAAAGAGCGAATGGCCGACGCCGTACAGCTCTTTGGCCCGTTGCAAGATTTTAAGCAGCATCTGCTCGGCGCTAAGCACGGTTTTATGGAGGTATACCTGCCAATACATCAGCCGCCGTGCGATAAGGAATTTCTCGATCGAATAGATGCCTTTCTGCTCCACAACCAGTTCGTTGTCGACGACGTTCAGCATCTTTATGATGCGATCAAAGCTAATTACCCCCTCGGCCACACCGGTAAAAAAGCTGTCGCGACTTAAGTAATCCATCCGGTCGATATCGAGCTGACCGGACACCAACTGGTATAGAAATTTCTTCGGGTAGCGATTATTGAAAACCTCGATGGCCAGATCGAGGCGGCCCGCCGTTGTCTCGTTCAATTCATTCATCATGAGTGAGGAGAGCCATTCGTGCGATACGCCTTCTACCAACGTATGCTCGAGCGAGTGCGAAAACGGCCCATGGCCAACATCATGCAAAAGGATGGCCACCAATGCAGCTTCCTCTTCCTCCTCAGATATCGCTACGCCTTTGCCGCGTAGGGTTTCCAAGGCAAGCCCCATCAAATGCATCGCACCCAAGGCGTGCTGAAAACGGGTATGAAGGGCGCCCGGGTACACAAGGTGCGTCATACTCACCTGTTTGATGTACCGCAAACGTTGAAAATAAGGATGCTGGATCAGGTCAAAAATGAAACCAGAGGGAATGGATATAAACCCATATACCGGATCGTTTATTATCTTCTTTTTATTCAATCGTTACCTTCCTTGCGGCAGCGTCCGCTGCCAGCCGCATTTACACCCCGCAAAGATACGTTACCTCGCTGTTAATTTATGTTAAAAATCTCAATAGGGGCAAACTTTTCACTAAGTTCGCCCTTATTTATGTACTCGTACTACACGAGGCGATATACATTTGACGAGCCAACATGCAAGAAACAAATATACTTTGGGCAGACGACGAAATCGATTTGTTAAAACCCCACATCATGCTCTTGAACGATAAGGGGTATGGCGTAAAGACGGTTACCAACGGCAATGACGCTGTGGATGCTTTTAAAAAGGGATTTTATGACCTGGTGTTTTTAGATGAAAACATGCCCGGACTCACGGGGCTGGAAACGCTTTCCGAATTGAAAAACATCAATCCGGCAGTGCCCATGGTGCTGGTCACCAAAAACGAAGAAGAGCACCTGATGGAGGATGCCATTGGCTCCAAGATCGATGACTACCTCATCAAGCCCGTAAATCCAAAGCAGATCCTGCTGACCATTAAGAAGCTGACGGAAAACAAGCGGTTGATTAGCGAGAAGACGTCCATGGCCTATCAACAGGATTTCCGGAATCTGGGCATGATCCTCAACGATAATCTGGACTACGAGCAGTGGGCCGACGTTTATAAGAAACTGGTATACTGGGAGCTGTCGCTCGAAAAGCTAGAAGATGCCGGCATGCACGAGGTGCTTACCTTGCAAAAGGCGGAAGCCAACATGCAGTTTTTCAAGTTTATTGAAAAAAAATACCTCCAATGGGTAAAGGATCCCGAATCGGGCCCGGTGATGTCTCACCAACTCTTCCGCAAGAAAGTATTCCCTACGCTGCAGGAAAATCGGCCAACTTTTTTCTTCCTGATCGACAACCTGCGGTATGACCAATGGCGCATCGTCAATGAAGTTATCACCAACTACTTCCGGCTCGAAGAAGAAGACACTTACTACAGCATCCTTCCCACGGCCACGCAATATGCCCGTAATGCCATCTTCAGCGGACTGATGCCGTTGGACATGGAACGCCAGCACCCGGGGCTATGGCAAAACGACGAAGATGAAGGGGGCAAGAACCTGCATGAGGATAAGTTTCTCGCCGATCAAATCAAGCGCACTTACCGCAAGGAATGCAAGCATTCATACACGAAGGTGCTAACCCTTGAACAGGGTCGCGACGTAACGGAAAACCTCAGCAACCTGATGGGCAATGACCTCAATGTGCTGGTCTATAACTTCGTTGATATGCTATCGCACGCGCGTACCGATATGGCGATGATCCGTGAGCTGGCCAATGACGAGGCGGCTTACCGGTCGCTTACCCTATCCTGGTTCGAACACTCGCCCCTGCTCGACACGTTGAAATGGCTCGCCCAGAAACCTGTCCGTCTGGTCATCACCACCGACCACGGCACCATCCGTGTAAAGCATGCGAGTAAAGTGATCGGCGACCGTAACACGAACACCAATCTGCGGTATAAACAAGGCAAAAACCTCAATTTTATCGCCAAGGATGTGTTCCATGTAAAGAATCCGCACGATGCCATGCTACCGAAGCTGCACGTTAGCTCCAGTTTCATCTTTGCCCGTGACGACTCTTATTTTGTATACCCGAATAACTACAATCACTTTGTCAATTATTTCAACGACACATTCCAACATGGTGGTATATCGCTGGAAGAAATGATCATTCCGTTCGCCACATATACCTCGAAATAGCAAAAACCGTATTTTTGTCCCATGGTTATTGATGTTCCAACCTTGGAAGGATTGCCCGAAGCGGCTGGCCGGATGCTGGCTGTGGTGGGCGACCGGCGTGTATGGTTATTCTACGGCGCCATGGGTGCCGGTAAAACCACGCTCATTAGCGAACTGTGTAGGCAACTCGGCGTTGTCGATGCCACATCCAGCCCCACATTTGCTATCGTCAATGAATACGATAGTGCTGCGGGTACGCTCTACCATTTTGACTTTTACCGTATCAAGTCGGAACGGGAAGCTTACGACCTGGGTTATGAAGATTATTTTTACTCGGGTTCCTATTGTTTTGTGGAGTGGCCCGAGAAGATAGCGGATCTGCTGCCCGATGACGCCGTGCGTATCCATGTCACGGCAACTGCTGATGGTCGCCGGCGCATCACCGTTGATGGTGTGTAAACCATAACCGCTTTCTTGTCCTAGATTAATGTGTGGGAACAATGCCCCCCGTATCTTTGTAATCAAAGAAAGGAACACGATCATGGACAACAACATCTTAGGTATCCATCACATCACGGCCATTGCTAGCGATGCCAAACGTAACTACGACTTCTACACCCGCGTACTGGGGCAACGGATGGTCAAAAAGACGGTCAACTTCGACGATCCGCAGACCTACCATTTCTATTTCGGCGACGAAGTAGGCACACCGGGCACCATCCTGACGTTCTTCCCCTGGGGCAACCGGGTGAAACCAGGCCGCCGCGGCACGCGGCAGGTTACGGAAATCGGCTATACCGTGCCGGCAGGAAGTCTTGATTTTTGGAAGAACCGGTTGGAAGCGAACAACGTGATCTATAATAACCCTGCAGAAAAGTTCGGCGAGCAGTACCTCACTTTGCTCGATCCCGACGGGCTAAAGTTCGAGCTTACGGTACCCGGCAAAGCCGATACCCGTACGCCGTGGACAACCGATGAAGTCGATGCGGCTCATGCCATACGTGGCTTCCACCACGTGACCCTCACCACGGAGAAGATAGACGCGACGGCCCGAGTGCTCACCGACGTCTTCGGGTACCGCCTGCTGCAACACGAGGTAAACCGCTACCGGTTTATTACCGATGCGGTGGACCATGCGGCCCTGGTCGATCTGGTAGAAGCACCCGGTGAAGCCGAAGGGCTCGTGGCCGGTGGCTCGGTACACCATGTGGCTTTCCGTGTGAAGAATGAAGCTACCTTGATGCACTTCCGTGAAAAAGTGATTGCCCAAGGGTTGCACATCACGGAAAAAATAGACCGTAACTATTTCTACTCGCTCTACTTCCGCGAACCGGGTGGCGTATTGTTTGAAATCGCCACCGACAACCCCGGCTTTGCCACCGATGAGACCGTGGCCGAATTGGGCAGCGGATTAAAGCTGCCCGCCCAATACGAAGCGCACCGCGAACAGTTAGAAAAAGTGCTACCCCAATTGGATTAACAACTAACAACCATGTATACACACGAAAAACAACTCATACGAGCCGGCAAATCGGCTGCACACGCCAGCAAGGCAGTGGTGCTGCTCCACGGACGGGGCAGCTCCGCCCCTGGCATACTTTCACTTGCTCGCCATCTCCAGCTCGATGACGCACTCCTGCTGGCACCACAAGCTACCAACAACTCGTGGTATCCTTATAGCTTCCTCGCGCCCGTTGCAGACAATCAACCTGCTTTGGACTCGGCATTGGCGCTGGTGGGTGAGGCGGTAGCAGCGGCGAAACAGGAGGGTATCCCAACCCAGGACCTCTATTTTGTAGGTTTCTCGCAAGGCGCGTGCCTGGCACTCGAATACGTTGCGCGCCATGCGCAACCGTATGGCGGTATCGTTGCCTTCACAGGCGGTTTGATTGGCGAATCACTGGATTTGGAAAACTACGCGGGCGACTTTGCAGGCACGCCCGTATTGATTACATCGGGCGATGATGACCCGCATGTGCCCCTGCACCGAATTGAAGAAAGCGTGGCGGTTTTGCGTAACCTTGGCGCCACCGTAACCACAGAAATTTACCCGGGCAAGCCGCACAGCATCAGTCCTGACGAGACGTTGCTGGCCAACAAAATGATATTTGGCGGCAACGACCCGGATTAACCCGCCTTAATCGGCCAATACAAACCGGCGCTCCTGTACATCGCGCGAGTTCGTGCCGACAGCTAGCACGAACTCGCCGGGCTCGGCAACATAATCCAACTGGGCATTGTAAAATTTCAGGTCGTCGACCGTCAGGCTGAAAACCACGCGTTTCGACTGGCCAGGTTCCAATCGGACCTTCTGGAAACCCTTCAGTTCTTTCACTGGCCGTGTTACCGAGCCTACCACATCGTGGATATAGAGTTGCACCACCTCTTCACCGGCAACATTGCCCGTGTTGCGCACGTCCACGCTCAGTTCGAGCGTATCCGTTGGCTGTAGGGTATCCCTGCTTAGGGCCATATCTCCATAGGCAAACGTGGTATAGCTCAAGCCATAACCAAAAGGATATAGCGGCTCGTTACTCACATCGAGGTAGTTGGAGCGGAATTTCTCGAACCACTGCCCCTCGGCAAGCGGCCGGCCGGTATTCTTATGGCTGTAGTATAAGGGTACCTGTCCCACGTGCTGGGGAAATGTGGCGGGCAACTTGCCCGATGGGTTCACGTCGCCGAACAGCACGTCGGCCACGGCCTTGCCCGTTTCGGTACCGCCAAACCATACATTAAGGATGGCGGGTACGTTTTCATGCTCCCAAGTGAGTACAAGTGGTCTACCTGTAAACAGGACCAATACGACGGGCTTACCCGTTTTCAGCAGCTCCGCCAACAACCGCTGTTGCACGGCGGGGACCCGGATATCCGTGCGGCTCGACGATTCGCCACTCATCTCCGAGCTTTCGCCCAAGGCAGCGACGATGACGTCGGCCTGTTGTGCGGTGGCCACCGCCTCGGCCAGGATGTCGGCCTCCGGACGCTCATCGCGCGGAATGGTACGGCCGAACATCGTCGCCCGCTCTTGGTAGCTGGCGTCTTCCAGCAGGTTCGACCCCTGGTGGTGGATGATGTTGACCCTGTTACCCAACGCTTCCCGCATGCCTTCCAGGAGCGAAGGTGTGTTTTCCAAGTCGGCGCTTACGCTCCACGTACCAGGCATGTTGCTACCTGTATTGGCCAAAGGACCGATCAGCGCTACGGTACCTGTTTTTTTCAACGGCAGCAGGTGCTGGTCATTTTTGAGCAGCACGAATGATTTCCCGGCCGCCTCCCGTGCCTTGGCCAGATGGCCCGGGTGGAGAATAGCCGCTTCGGCGCGTTCAGGATTGCAATAGCGGAAAGGATCATCAAACAATCCTAATTTATACTTCGCCTCTAAAACGAGTCGGCAGGCCCGATCGATGTCCGCTTCGCGTACTTTGCCTTCATCCAATGATTTCTTCAGTGTGGTGAGAAACCCCTCGCCCACCATATCCATATCGACACCCGCTTTGAGCGAACGTGCGGAAACCTCCTGCAAATCGCCCAAGCCATGAGCCACCAGCTCATTGATGGCCGTATAATCCGTTACCACCAAGCCATCGAACCCCCATTGGTCGCGAAGAACATCCGTCATCAGCCATTTGTTGGCGGTGGCCGGCACCCCATTGATGTCGTTGAACGATGTCATCACACTCCCCGCCCCGGCATCGATCGCGGCCTTATATGGTGGCAGGTACTCGTTGTACATGCGGTGCAGGCTCATATCGGTCGTGTTGTAGTCGCGCCCGGCTTCGGCGGCCCCATACAATGCAAAATGCTTCACGCAGGCCATGAGTGTATTGTCTGCGGCGAGGTCATCGCCCTGATAACCGTGCACCATTGCCTCAGCGATGCGTGCGGTCAAATACGTGTCCTCACCCGATCCCTCGGATATGCGCCCCCATCGTGGATCGCGCGAAATGTCGACCATTGGCGAAAACGTCCAGTTGAGCCCATCGGCGGATGCTTCCACGGCCGAAATCCGGGCCGTCTCCTCGATCAGGCCGAGGTCCCATGTAGCGGCGAGCCCCAAGGGAATGGGAAAGATGGTCTTATAGCCGTGGATAACATCCAGGCCAAAAATCAATGGGATCTTGAGCCGCGATTGGTTGACAGCCAGCTCCTGCGCTGCACGGATACGTTGAGGCGTCGTTATGCTGAAGATGCCGCCGATCTTTCCTTCTTTTATTTTGGCTTCCACGCCGGTGCTCACCACCGACCCGGTGGTCACTTCACCTGCCGTGACCAGGTTCAGCTGACCAATCTTTTCCTCGATGGTCATCTGTTGCATCAGGCCACCTATAAAACGGTCCATCTCTGCACTTGATTGTGCCTCTACTTGCAGCGTCGGTAAACCGACCATCATGATTGTCCCCAACAAGGGGACCTGTGTTCGCACATTCATCTTTTCCCTATTAATTTTGAACCTCCCTTACCGCCTCATGTTCGGATCCTTCCTTTTTGCAGGCCATCCTCAATACGTTCCGCGATAGCGGTGGTCAATACGTTTCTGGTAAATTTTCTTAAGCGGAATCTGCAAACCATCGGTAGATTCCAGCCAGTCCCACAGTTCCCGTTTGAGCTGTCCGGCCATTTCCTGCGACTCCGGGTCACGGATGAGGTTGTTCATCTCATACGGATCTGTCTCCAGGTCGTACAGCTCATTGGTGTCCCATAGTCCGTGATTGAAGATATATTTATAGCGGTCGGTGCGGATAGCAAAAACCGTTGGGGTCTGCGGAAAGGCCCACTCCCAATAATATTCGTAAAAGACTTTGTTTCGCCACCCGGCGATTTGGTTTCCTTGCAGCAACGGTAGGAAGGAATAGCCTTGCATCTGCGTCGGTTTTTCAATACCGGCAATATCGAGGATGGTAGGACCAATATCCACGTTCATCACCATCTGGCCGATTTCCGTTTGTGGTTTTATCAATTTGGGCGACCATGCCAGCAGCGGCACGCGCATGGAGGCTTCATACGCATTGCGCTTATCAATCAGTCCGTGCTCACCAAATAAGAAGCCATTGTCGCCCATGTAAATAACGAGTGTATTTTCGGCTAATCCCTTTTGTTCGAGCCATTTGATTACACTGCCGATGCTTTCATCGACACTGCGCAGCGTCTCGCAGTACTGCCGGTAAAAATCTTCAAAGGCAATCGTTCCATCATACATGTGATCCACGCCGTGCCAGCTGTACCGTTGCTTACGCACCCAATCGGGAATACCATCTAAGTTAACGGGACCGTCATAGGGTGTCTCCACGCCTACATGCATGCTGCTATCGGTAGCGGTGAGGTACATCGACGGGGGAACGATAATGGGCATGTCTTTGTAGCTTCCGCGATGCCGCTCGGCGGGGTTAAACTCGGCGTGCACACCCTTGTGCGACAGGTAAACGAAAAACGGCTGGTCGCGGTCGAGTGTCTCGAGCCAATCGAGCGCATAATCGGTAAGCAGGTCGGTGGTATAACTGCCTTCCGGCTGCTTGATCTCCTCACCGTTGATGTTGAAGGTCGGCGAGTAATACACCCCTTGTCCGCGAAAACTTACCCATTGGTCAAAACCGGGCTGCTTGCCGCTACCTTCGTGGCCCATGTGCCATTTACCGAAAAACCCTGTTTTGTAACCCTGTTGCTGCATGTATTGCGGGAAAAAAGTGAGCCCCTGGGGCATGGGAGCGTTATTATCCACGATGGTATGCGTGTGTGCATATTGCCCGGTAAGGATGGATGCCCGACTGGGGGAGCACAGTGCGGTGCTGACAAATGCATTTCGAAGGTGCGCGCCCTCTTTTGCCATGCGGTCCATGTTGGGCGTTTCCAGCCCCGGCACCTTATCCATGAAACCCATGAAATCATACCGATGGTCATCGCTTAAGATGAACACGACATTATAAGGTTTGCTGGATGGTGTTTGCGCCCATAAGGCAGTACCACAAACACATAACACGAAAAAAAGATAGATTTGTTTCATGACTTGCTTATTTTAATCAATCCGTTTCACCTCGCTCCTCGCGGAGATCCCATTCTCATTGATGGCCTCAATTGCAAAATAATAGGGCTTTTGCCTATCCATCGCTTTGTAGTAATACTCATTGGCGCCGTGCACCATAATGCAATTATACAGTTTATCCGGAGCAAGCCCGGTATAGATGTTATAAGCATAGGCATCATCCACTGGGCTCCACTTGATCCAGGTACTGCGCTTATCTTTCTCCGTGCGCATAATGATGAAATCATCGACGGCCGCCGGTTCGCTCCCCTGTCCCCGACCAAAAATCCGAAGGCCGCTGATGGCGAACTTACCGGTTGGCATGTGTATGTTTTCCAATTTGATATAACGGGCTTTCACCGGCTGTGGGAGCTCCACATAATCGTGGGGTACATCCGTTTGGTTTCGGCTTTTATCAACAAGCACGCTCCAGTTGCGGCCATCTTCCGAATAAGACAACACGTACTGGTGGTAAATGCCATTCATTTTCCCAAGAAATGCGCTGTCCACATCCTGGTCAGCGTAATTGACCTGCACGGCATGCACCGTACTCACCTCACCAAGGTCACTTTGCACCCATTCGCCTTTGTTGCCTGTTGCAGCACTCCAATAGGTCTTCATACTTTCGTCGACCGCGTAATTCGCAGGGTAACCAGCGCCCAGCGTGGACGACACCTGAACGGGCTTTTGGTAATTGAGCAGCATCCACCCCGTGAAACGGCTTTCCCGGTGGTCGGCAGGTCCGTCGGGCAGGTAGTGCGGATAGTCGCCAAAGGCGGTATTTGCATACATTACGCCATCTGCGTCAAAGCCTGCCGGCCAAACCCCCAAGCGCCTCTCGAAATTATTCTTGACACCCAGTACCACGGTAGCGACGTGCCAGTAGTTGCCGCCATTGTCTTTGAAAGTGGACCCGTGGCCAGCACCACGTGCAAAACCACCGGGTTTATAGCTAAGTGGATCAGACTGCGTGATAAACGGACCTAAGGGGCTGTCGCCAACAGCCACCCCATCGGCATAGCCGCTGAATTCGGTACCGGGGGCGGCATATTGGAGGTAATATCTTCCGCCATGTTTGGTCATATGTGCTCCTTCGATAAACGGATCGAGGAACGTATTATCCATGTATTCGCCAAAGCGCTGCCAGCCGTAGCGCCAGCTTTCCAGAAAATAGACCTCTTTGCGTGTGCCAATCGGTTCGAAGGTCTGCCGATTGAGTTCAATCCCATACAGCGGATAACGGTTGCTGCTACCGTTATACATATAAAAGCGCCCATCATCGTCGGTGAAAAAGTCGGGATCCCACCCCCCGATGGAAAAGGAATCCACCAGCGGTTGCCATTCATTTGCTTTGGGATTGGTGCTCATCCACAAGGTAAATTTATCGGTGTATGTAGACCCGAACACGAGCATGGTATCGCCCACGATACCCACGGCAGGTGCACACAACTCATCGTAGACATCACCGTTCCACGGCCGGAGGAATTTTTTGGACACGAAATGCCAATCGGACAGGTCACTGCTCCACCAGTAGCCCCATTGGTTGGTACTAAACAAGTAGTAGTCGCCCTGATAGTTTACGATTACCGGATCGGCCGTGGCACGGTGGCAGCCCCACTCCGAAAAATTGGGGATAGGTGTGTAGCCGTAGTCGATATTTATCGGATTGCAGTATGTGCGGGGCGCCTGCGCCGTGGCTATTCCACCCCAAAGCATCCATCCGATTACCGCAAGCAACCGGACATATTTCCAAATACCATCCATATCCTTATCCTTCCATCCTTATATCTTCGGGCTTTCAAACCCCAGTTTCCGCAACCCAACCTGAATTTCGGGTGCCCCCATAAATAAGTCCCATAATAGTCCCGTTCGATGGTTCTCGATCATGACGGGGATGGGGCCCTGGTCAATGGCCAAGTAGCGTTGTGGGTACCAGTTTTCCGTTTCGCTGTACGCATCGTAAAAACCGTACTTGCCCCATACTTTATCGCCAAGCTCTTCGTAAAGGTAGCGGATCATTTCCATACTGTGTTCCGGCGTATAGGGGAGCGATGACAAGGCCGCTGTCGGTGAAATCACTCCACGGTCGTTATCGGGGTTATGTGCTGCATATCCCTTCACCGAGTAGCTCGCGGTAAACCCCCATCCACCGGCAGGTGAACCATACCCTTTGTAGCCCTTTGGATTATCGATGGCGTAGTCGTAATGGATAAGCGCGTGGTTACGGTTCAGTTCCCAATAGTCTGCATATTGATCTTTCAGGCCACGCGGGTCGAGGCCCAGGTACGAATAATGTGACCAGAACAGCGGTCCGACCCCATTGCTATCCGGCACGTTGTGTTTGAGGATGATGGGATGGCCATAGCGCTCGGCATCCGTGGTGATGGCGCCCCCGCGTGCCCAACCCTCGTGGTACACTTCAGCAGGCACCCCGTAAGTGGGTGACGAGGCCGCCAGCACGTAGGTAATAAGACATTCGTCGTAACCCCGGATGGGGTGGTTTGCCGCCCAGTCTGCTGTGGGACTCCAGTGCCAGTACAGCACATTCTGCCCATACTGCCGATACCAGTCCCATTCGATGGCTTTCCAGAGGGCATCGGCGCGTGCAGCCAATTGCTTTTCTTGTTCATTGCCCTGCTGGAAGTATTCCCTGACGCAGATCAACGCCTGCGCCATAAAAGCGGTTTCAACGATATCGCCGCCATTATCGTTCTTGCTGAACGGCTTAGCTTTACCTGTGGGGCCATCTAACCAGTGCGGCCATGCCCCATGGAAGCGGTCGGCTTTCGCTAGGTAGTCGAGTACATTCTCAAAGCGGTCTACGCCGGCCTGGCGCGTGATGAACCCCCGTTCCATACCCACGATGATGGCCATCAGTCCGAACCCGCTACCCCCGATGGTAACGACTTCTTGATCGTTCTGCGCGTATTCGCCATCGATGTGGATACGTTCACGCGCAAGGCCCGAGACCGGCTCGGCGCCATCCCAGAAGTACTGGAATGTCTGCTGCTGCACGAGCGTGAGGAGGGAGTCGTCGGACAACGCATCACCGTTATGGTTGCTACTTTGTTGGTTGGCGCCGTTGCAGGCGGTTAATGTTACCGTAGCTATTAATATCGTATAGATGTAATGATTCATGATTTGTTTTAACATTATAATTTGGGGCTGTTAAAGCCCAGTTTACGTAATCCTGATTTTACTTCCGGCGCACTCATAAAAAGGTGCCAGAGCAAGCCTGTGCGATAGTTTTCAATCATGGCGATAATCGGACCTTGATCGATGGCGAGGTAGGAATCGGCGAACCACTGTTCGGTGACGTTAAATGCATCGTAAAAGCCATATGCTCCCCACAGCCGGTCGCCTAGGGTGTAATAGAAGAATTTCAACGCCGCCATAGACTCTTCGGGTGTGTACGGAAATGCACTGAGTGCCGCAGAAGGCGTGATTACTCCCAGATCGTTGGTGGGCGAATGAGCGGAATACCCGCCGTGGCTGTCGCTTGCCGTGAGACCCCACGCACCAGATGAGCCGTAGCCCACGAAGCTGTGGGGGTTGCGCTCGCAGTAGCGATAATTAATCAACGTATGACTGACATTCTGGACCCAGTAGTCAGCATACGCATCATTCAAACCACGCGGATCGATGCCCAAAAAAGAGTACTGGCTGAAAAACAGGGGGCCACCGGATGGCGGACCAAGCGGTAACTCCACACCTTCATACGTGCTACCATTGCGCATCGCGCCGTCGCGCGCCCACCCTTTGGTATATACGCTTTCGGGAATACCTTGCGTAGGCGATGCCGCCGCCAATACGTACGTGATGAGGGATTCGTTCCAGCCTCTTATAGGCAGATTCATTGCCCATTCCTTATCCGGCGACCAATGCCAATAGAGTACATCCTGGCCACCGCGTCGGTACCAATCCCACTCTATGGACTCCCACAGGCCGTTGATGCGGTCGATGAGTTGCTTTTCGGCTGGCGTACCGGCTGAGAGATATTGCCGCATGGTGATCAGCCCCTGCATCAATAGCGATGTCTCTACCAGGTCACCACCATTGTCATTGGCGCTGAAAGGCATCGCTTGACCCGTATTTCCGTTGATCCAATGCGACCACGCCCCATGGAAACGATCAGCAGTTTCCAAAAAAGAAAGTATCGTTGCCAGCCGCCCCAACCCTCCCTCGCGCGTAATAAACCCCCGCTCCATACCCACGATAAGCGCCATTACGCCAAAACCCGAACCACCGCTGGTGACCAGGTTGCCCGACGTATTGCGCTCACGGGCCATGCCGCTGGCGGGATGGGCAAAATCCCAGAAATATTTGAACGTTTGCCGTTGCACCAAGGTAAGCAGCTCCTCATCGGAAATGACAGGGAACTTCGGTTCAGACGCTGCGGCGGTATATAATGTCCGTTCCAGCCCCCCGAACCTTTCGCCGGCAGCCCCGGCCAGCTCATCCGAAATCTGTAATGTGAATTTCGTGAAATCTTTCAGCGACGCGTTGCTTGTTAAGCTCATTGAGCGTCCATCCGCAGCGAGTTCTATCTGAAGATTCACCGTTCCCGAAGCTCCGACCAATGTCACGGCCTGTTGTGCCGCTTCGGCATCCAGCGGACCGGAAAACCGGATCGTCATGTCCAAATCAAGTGGCACATCGACCAGTACGGTTGATTGGCCGACAGACGCTCCACCTACTTCGACGGCCGTGACCTGCAAGTCTTCCATCACGGTTTTAAACCGGATGTTATAGGCTTGGCCATGGCTACTGCCGCTGCCTTGCAATTGATCAGAAATAACCAGCGTATATAGGGTATTGCTCAACAAGGGCCCTGTGGGATGCACTACAACTGTGCTTCCATCGGCAAGAAAGCCGAAGCTAATTTCCGCTTGGCCGCCATCGTGGCTTAACGTAATAGCCGAATTGGCCGATGCGGTATTGACTGGGCCGGAAAACGCCAGCGTGATACTGCGATCGGTGGGCAGCCCCTCAACAACGTCGTCCACCACCAACTCGACGTCACCTACCATTGCCCGCTGTAACGCAAGTGTGCCGATACGATCCGTTTTGCAACCGGCCAGGAATAAGGCCAGGCACAGCAACCAACTAATTCGTATCGGCACACGCAGGTTCGTCATGTTTTTACTAGTTATCTTCAACGATGGTCTGTACTTCCTCCTGGGTCAGCGCTTTATCAAAAATCCGCAGCTCGTCGATGAGGCTCAAGTCTGACAAGTGACCCCACTCGGTAAAATTCGGCGCGCCTGAGCCGATGGTGAGCACGTCGCAATCCGCCCAACTCACTCCGGGATAGGTACCCTGGCTTACCGCTGTTCCGTTAATGTATACCGCACATTGGTCGCCAGCAATCGTAAATGCCACATGCACCCAATCGCCGCCTGCCTCTACGTCGGCCGCGGCCCCGCCATCAAACCAGTTGTCTGCGGTGCCGTTGCCCACATTGAGTTTTATCCGTTGTTTACCACCTGCATTTTCGCGGAACAACCGGAAACCGCTTGTCCGGTTATTATTCGTCGGCCCTGGGGGGCTCACCGTCAAAATGCCGCCGCGATCCGGGGTAGCGTTAACCTTATACCAGAACGACGCGCTGAATTCGTCGTTTATCAAACCGGTGGTGGGCAGCGTCAGATAACTATCCGTTGCGCCGGCGTAGGCGCGGCCCGACTTGCCTGCGGCGAAGCCGGGGCTACCCACCTTGTTAGCGCTGATGTTTTCTAGCAAGTCGAGGTAGAGATCGCCTTCAAACGGCATGTAGAATATCTCACCAGAGTACTTAGCCTGATAGACATTGCTGATTTCGAAGGCGAAGCTCTTCGTCGTATTCTTGCCGGATGCATCCGTGGCCGTCACATCGAATGTGTAGTCGCCGAGAGGCAGTGTCTCGCTGAGGTGCGTGGTGGCTACCCGGCGATAGTCCTTGAAATCGGTGTACGTTTCCAATGTAGCCCCATTGAGTGCGATGGCAATCGAGGTAATCTCGATATCGTCTTCGACTTCAAACTCGAAGTTAATGCTCGTCGATTCGTCCGTAAAGGGGATCAACACCGTTTCATTCGTGGGGTAGCTGATGGTGACCTCGGGGGCCATTTCGTCCGCCCCCGGTTGAACGGGGCTGATGTCGTCTATGTAACCATCCTTGCAGGAGGCGGCGACAAACAGCAAGACAAGTAATTTATTGATCAGTTTCATGTTCAATCCTATTTAAATTCCTAATTGGTCTTTCTAATTTTCCTCATTCAGCTGGGGGATAATACCCACCTGTGCCAGCGGATACGGGAAGAACCTGTCGTTAGCCGCATCATACGAGCGGCCGCCATACGAGAGTTCCGCCGTACGGTCGTGGCGTAGCATATCGTAGAACCGTACGCCCCATTCGGCGCCAAATTCGGCAAACTTTTCATCGAGCACCTGATCGATCGTCACGCCACTCAGCGGACCAAGCCCCACCCGGCTCCGAACTTCGTTCACCGCGGCATCGGCAGTCATGACCGAGCTGGTCGCTCCGCTCACCAACGCTTCCGCATGCATCAACAACACTTCGGCATACCGTAGGCAGATGAAGTTCTTATTCTCGCCATAGGCCGTCCGGCCGGTGGTAAGCTGGGTTGACGGTAGGTAGTGCTTACCACTTAAAAACTTATACCGCGGGTGATTATTGAACACGTCACCTTCGGGTGTCGTGTTTGATACCCAATCGGGCAGATTGGCGTATGCGGGGTCGGCTTCCAAATCGGCAATCCCAGCCGGGGTAAACAACACGGTGGTCTGCAAGCGTTCCCGATCACCGCGGTCAAGCATAAACTTAATATACTTCACACTTGGCTCCCAGAAACCCCAACCGCCACCGGATCCACTACGGACGGGCGCCCAGTTACCGGGGCCGAAGAAATCCCAATTGTACTTGTTAGACGTACCGGTAGGCGTACCATAATCGGAATACTGCAATTCAAGCAGGTTTTCGTCGTTAAGCTTACCGGGAATCTTAAACAATTGATAGTAGTCTTCCTCCAAGGTAAACAGGCCGCTACCGATGATTGCTTCGGTAGCCTGCGCCACCGCCGGATAATTTTTCAATTCGAGGTTGGCTAGCGCCTTGACGGCCAGCGCAGTATAGCGTGTAACGCCACCCGGCACGTCGGTGCGCTGATTGGGCCGTACATCGGGCAACATCGGGATGGCTTCATCCATCAATGCGCTGACATGCTGCATGACTTCTTCGAAGCTCGACAGTTCCACATTGAACAAGTCGGATGGTTGCGACGTGCGTGGGATGAGGATGCGGCCCCACAAGCGGGCCAAGTGAAGCAGCTCATAGCCCTGCATCACTTTAACCTCTGCGATGTATTGCTGAGCGGTTCCTTGGTTAGCCCCAGCTTCTTGGTACTTTTGGATTTCTTCGATGGCCCCCTGCCAATGGATGAGGTCGGAATAGAGGTTCAGCCACGCCGAGTTGAGCATCCAGAAATTCCGATCGTAGCGAAAGCTATCCACCTGCGCCAAAAGCGGCTGATCGCCTTTGCCACCTACGTCGATATCATCACCGCGTACACTCACCAATGGGAAGGTTTCCCATTGCAGTTCGTACAATTCATTATAGGCACCGTAAAGCATCAGCGTCATGTTTTCGGTGCGTGAATAATCCGTTTCTTCGGCTACTTGCTGATTTTCGAGCGGTTCATCCAGCAACTGGCTGCACGACATACTGAGTATCAATCCCATCAGTGCAGCGGCCGCGTATTTAATATTTTGTATAGGTTTCATAGTTTCTTTCTTAATTGCATTACAATCTGATCGTTAATCCGAGGGTGTAGATAGCGGGTATTGGATACACCTCACGGTCCACGCCATTGGATACCTCTGGGTTGAAGCCGTTATACTTAAACATGGTAAGCGGCCTTTCCGCGGTAAAGGTAAGTCGTGTCTCTGGCCACATGACGCCATTGATTTCCTTACCCAAAAATCCGTAAGAAACACGTACGTTCTGCACCCGGAAGTATGACGCGTCTTCGACGAAGTAGCTGCTCATCCGCTGGTTCCACGCCCGGCGTAGCCCCGAAGCCGACGGATAGTTTTTGTCCGACGGCCGGCCTTCCGCCCATAGATTCGTAGCCAAATCAGCATCGATATTGGTGTCGTTGGTAAAAATCATTTCGCCGCGTTTCCTGTTCAGGATATCGTAACCCATCTGCCCTTGCAGGAGTGCAGAAAATTCGAGCCGCTTGTATTGGAAGCCCAGATTGAAACCCCAGGTAAAGTCGGGTAAATATGACCCCAGTACCACAAGGTCTTCGTCATTGATAAGCCCGTCGCCATTCTGGTCCCTGAAAATGAGGTCACCTGGTTGAAGGTCGTTTTCTTCGATGGTGGCGGCATCGTACGTTGCTTCGACTTGGTCATCCGTGTCGAACACGCCAGTAACTTCATAACCAAAAAATGCTTGATATGGCTGCCCAATGATGGAACGCTGCCGAAATTCCGCCGACCCGGCATCCAGGTAAATGGGTCCACCGAGGCCGAGCACTTTATTTTTAAGCGTGGCGAAATTACCACCGATGTTATAAGAGAAATTTTCGGAAAGCTGGTCGCGCCAGTTCAAGTTCACCTCAAGCCCTTGGTTACGGATTTCGCCAACGCTACGCCGCTCGGTTGCCCGGAATACCGGCGGAACAATGCCTACGGCAAGATTGCGCGTATCACGGATGAAGTAATCAGCTTCCAAGGACAAGCGTCTGTTGAGAAACTGGGCATCCAGACCGAAGTTATTTTCTACGGTGGTTTCCCACTGCTCGATGAGATCAAATGTCGGGTTCAGCCGCCGGCCAACCACGCGGGTATCGCCGATAGCGCCGTTATTCTCTTCCAAAGTAGGCCGCCCTACTGAGGGGCTGATGGCGTCGTTACCCAATTGCCCCCACGAAACCCGGAACTTTAAGTAGTCGATACCAGGAACATCAAAAAATTCTTCTTCAGAAAGCACCCATCCAGCGCCTACCGTGGCGAAGTTACCCCAGGTTTTCTGAAATTTGTTGTTTCCGTCGCGGCGGATTGTGGTGTAAAGCAGATACCGGTCGTCATAATTATAGGCCGCCCTACCGAAGAAAGATAGGAATTGCAGGTTGGCATTCAGTGTGCCACCATCCGAGTCGCCAATATCATTCACGTCGAAGTCGGTAGCATTGGAGAGGTACCAATATTGCTCCGCCGCCCGCGACGGTGCCGGGCTGATGGCTGTTCCGCGCGCGAAGAGCAACTCGCTGTATTCGCTGCGGTATGATTGACCCAGTACCACGTTGAGGTTGTGCTTACCGAAATTATCATCATAGGTGAGGAAGTTGTCCCACACCTGGTCGTAATCGGAGGTATGCTGCCGGCGGAGGGCCGACGCATGGTTTGTCAGGCCGTCATTATATTCAAAGTCTACCCGTCGTTGGTTTACGAGACCCAAACTGTAATTGTATTGGGTGCGGAACTTCAGCCTGTCTTCCCAAAAGTTAATTTCCGTATGGAAATTACCCAGTACTTTGGCAACATGGTGGCGGGTATCGACGTACTCCATCGGGAAGAATGGGTTTTGCACACCACGATAGCCGAGCTGCCGCGCATTGGCATAGTTAATCGGCGTAGCATCGGTATTGTTCTCGTCATACACAGGCAGAATCGGCACCGTGAAGTACGCCCGGAACCACGCTGTATTCTCGCCCACTTGTTTACGAGCCGTGCTTACGTTGAAATTACCCCCCACGGTCAACCAGTCTTTCACCTTACTGTCTACCTTAACGCGAAAATTCAATCGTCTGTAATTATTACCCCCCCGCATATCGAGCAGGCCTTCTTGATTGAAATAACTACCTCCGATTGAATAGCGCGTGTTTTCACCACCCCCATTGAATGAAAGATTGTGATTCTGCATCGGTGCGGGGCTCATAATTTCGCGATACCAATCGGTATTGACATCCGGGATGCTCGGGTCTATCCGACTCCGGCCGTAGCGCTGCATCGCCGCGTCGATAAAAGCGATATCCGCTACGCTGTTGGTTTCGTTGATGTAACGAACGAATTGCTGGGCGTTGGCCATTTTGAGCACGTTCTGTGGATTCTGAATACCATAATAACCGTCGTATACAATTTCGCCCGGCTTATTGTAGGCACCCGATTTCGTTTCAATGAGCACCACACCATTACCGGCACGCACACCGTAAATCGCCGCCGCCGAGGCGTCTTTCAACACCGATATCGTGGCGATATCGTTGGGATTGAGGAAGTCGATGTTATCGAAAAACATTCCGTCCACTACATACAGCGGAGCAGAATTCCCTTCGAATGAGCCGATACCCCGCAGCCTTACCGTGGGTCCATCCCCCGGAGCCCCGCTGCTCACAATCTGGACACCAGCTACGCGGCCCTGCAGTGACTGCATGGCCTGGGCATTCGGCGTTTTGGCAATGTCGTCCGCCCTCACCGTCGTCACGGCTGTCGTGAGATCACGCTGTCGTTGGGTACCATACCCAATCACCACCACCTCTTCCAGCTCCGTACCCTCACCTTCTAGCACCACGTTTATCGTGGCTTGGTTGGAAATCGCTACCTCTTGCAAGGCGTAACCCAACGACCGGAAAACCAGGGTGTCTGTTGCCCCGGCTTCGATGGTGTAGTTTCCCGAAGCATCGGTCTGTACGGCTGTCTGTGTCCCTTTAATAATCACCGTGACACCCGGCACACCGCTCGATGTCAACGCATCGGTTACCCGGCCGCTTACGCTATGTTGCGCCACGGCAAAGGCAGGAACCATGCACAGCAATAAGAAGCATGTAAATAAATTCCTCATGTTGTTTTCAATTATAGTTGGTTTATCAATCATTTAATTCACGCATCGTCCATCCCATCTTATGGGATTAATTGGCCTTCTCTTACTTTACAGCTTTTTGCGCCGTATTGTTTTACAAAGTTGTGATGTATGGGCGCAGGCAACAAATAAAACGCTTGCACATCCCTACATCATCGCCGTAAAAATTTCTCATTCCAACCAATGCCTATTAATTAAACAACTGTAAATAAAAGAGATAAATCAATATTCAACTTACTCAAAATCGATTGATGTGTGTATAGTATACACTATATATGATGAGAGGTAATGATGTAGTGCTGTACAGCAGAAGAGATAAAAAAAACCACCTGCATCAAACAGGTGGTTCACAAAATTTTGAGCTTACGCCGTTATTTTGAATTATTACTTGCTTTCCAAGGCTACATAGTCAGCCATCACCGCCAAGCTCTCCTCCTGGATGAAATCCAGGCCTTCATCCACGGCGGTGGTAGCTCCGCTGCGCGGCAGGTTTATCTGCAATTGCTGTAATGCTTCCGTACGGCCCTTCCGTTTCAAGCGGCTTTCCTCACGTTCCTTTTTGAGCTGTTCTTCCAGCAGCGTCACACTGGTTTCCGTTTCCTGCTTCTTCATTGTTTCGATGTCCTCAAGCAGGAAACCATAAGCCGGAGCGTCTTTCATACGCGTTTGATGCTTGGTAGCCAATTGGCCGACTATAGGCTCCAAATCCGCAACGGGCGCAAAATCCGTAGCCGAAATCCGGTCCCACGGCAAAGCCGAGGGCTCCGAACTCTCGCCGTACTTCTCGGCGGCATATACGGATGGGAACACAATATCTGGTTCTACACCCTTATGTTGGGTACTGCTCCCCGTAATGCGGTAGAATTTGGCGAGGGTAATGTTAATCTGGCCAAACTGGGGCGCCCCAGCCGGCAGCCCCTCATCATCATTAGTATGTGCCTTGAGCAGTAAACGGTCGGTCGGGCTGATTACCTTGCCCATATCTATGGCCGATTGTACCGTCCCTTTTCCATACGATTGCGACCCCAGCACAATACCCCGGCCATAATCCTGTATAGCGGCGGCAAAGATTTCGGAGGCAGAAGCACTGAACCGGTTGATGATAACGCCCAAAGGCCCATCCCATGCCACGCCATCTTCCCGATCGCTATTCACCTCGATACGGTCGCGCGTGTCACGCACCTGTACCACTGGGCCTTTATCGATAAACAGCCCGGTTAATTCAATGGATTCTTGCAACGACCCGCCACCGTTAAATCGCAGGTCCATTACCACGGCGTCTACACTGTCGTGTTTGAGCGAATCGAGCAGCAACCGTACATCACGGGTTGTACTTTTATAATTCGGATCATTATTGCGGTAGGCATTGAAGTCTATATAGAATTTCGGCAGGCTGATGATGCCTACCCGATAGGTTTTCCCGTCATCGCCCACCACTTCCTTAATCTCACGCTTGGCAGACTCATCTTCGATGACCACCCGGTCGCGTGTGAGGGATACGATTTTAGGCTCTGCCGTGAGCTCTTGCCCTGCAGGGATTATTTTCAAGCGCACCACCGTGCCTTTCGGGCCTTTGATTTTGGTGACGGCATGATCCAGCTTCCAGCCGATGATGTCTTCAAACTCACCGTCCTCACCCTGTGCTACACCGATGATGCGGTCGTCGATCTGCAGGGCCTTCTCGCGGTATACGGGCCCACCCACAATGACATCCGCTACTTTCACCACTTCGTTTTCGATGGTCAGCCGCGCGCCGATACCTTCAAACGTGTTGGCCATTTCCTCGTTAAATCGCTGTGCGAAATACGGATTGAAATAGCTGGTATGCGGATCGATGGCATCGGTCAGTGCCGTCATGATGACTTGGAAAGCCTCATTATTATCGGTTTTCTTGGCCATCGAAATCAGGTTCTTATAGCGGTTGGTCAGCGTTTCTTGCTGTTTGGCGGCTGTCGAGTCGCTACCATCGCCGCTGATGCGCAGGTTGAGTAAATCGTATTTCACCCGCTTACGCCATTGTTCATCCGCCTCGGCCTCCGAAGCAAACCAGTCTTTATCTTCTCGATTGTAGACATACACCTCGTTTACTGAAAAGTCATGAGCGGCATCCACCTGTTCGATAGCATAGTCTAGCCGCCCGAGGTAACGCTCCAAATACACATTAAACATATAGTATGCGGCGCTAAGGTCTCCGTCGCGGAAATCCTGGGCCAGCGTACCCCGATACTGTTCAAATTCGTCGATATCCGATTGCAACAGGTAATTCTTCCCCTGATCTACGGCATTAATCAGGTTTTCGAAGATAATCGACGAAATGGAATCGTTGAACGGAACTTTCTTGTAGCTCACCGACTCAAATAACCCCACTACATCCTTCGCAATCACCGCATGCTGGGCCGTAGGCTGCAAGGCCCCCACCTCCGCATCCAGATTAACCCGTGGTTTAGATCCACAGGCCGCGATGGCCACCACAAACAAGGCAAAAAAAACTTTCTTCAACATATTCTCCATACTGATAATCCTATCCCTAAATCCGGATTGCGCTTCGTCCACAACCCGGCGTCATTTACGTCGCTAAATATAATTAAAAATCCAATGAACTTTATCACCTAATTGCCATTCCTACCGACCTCAATTGTCTACGGGCGCTACCCCTTTAAACAACATATTCTTCAACGTGTCATACTGATTGAGGGCGAGGGCAGCACCGTCATAATCGCCCGCTTCATGGTATAGGTTGCCCAGCGCATCTTGGATGGCCAGTTGCATACCGATCCGATGATCTTTTTTGGCCAGGTTGCTGGCCACCTTGTACTCTTCAATCGCTACGCTGGGGTTACCGGCGTATTTCTTCGTTTCGGCTAGGTGAAACATGATTTCGGGCAACTGCTCCGCAATCCCTTCGCGGTCGACAATCGTCTTTGCCTGCACCAAAAACCACTGTGCTTCGGGATATTTATGCTGGAGCGTATAGATGGCCGCCAACGTACTGTAGGCCGAGGCCCGGCCTGCTTCATCGCGCGCCCGCCTGAAAAGCGGCACCACCTTTCTAATGATATCGCGTTCAGCCTCACTCCATCCGCCTCTTTTAGCTTTAATCAACGCCAGCTTCATGAGTGTATTTGCTTGGTCGCGGTTGTCGCGACTTTTCACGGCACGTTCATATAACTCCTCCCGGAGTGTGTACGCCTTATCCAGCTGGCCGAGGTATTCATAAGTGACGGCAAGGTTATTCGAAATGGTTTCCCAATCGGCCATGTTGTTCACGGCTTTTTTCGTCCAAATAGCCTTTTCGAAAAACTCAATCGCATACTCCAGCGTTCCGATAGCGACGTACTCCATGGCCAATCGGTTTTGAATATCGGCCAGCGCATTGAGGTTGTTGCTGGCCAAATTGTAATCTACCGCCATCAGTAATTTGCCTTCTACACTCGCCACCTGCGATTCACGGATGGGCACATACTTCGCGGCCACATCGCCGTTACCGGTCATTTCCAGCCGATGGTAATACTGCATGCGCTTTACGTATTCTTCCACCAATGCCGAATCTACCTCTTTCTCCTCATACCGATCGTCCAGCAGCTCTGCCTCCGTTTTGGGTGGGGGTAAAAAATAAACTTCCGGGCCGATGCCCGAAAAGGTACTGTCATATTTGGTAATAACACCAGAGAAATCTACGTTTCCTTGTCCCGAAGCACCCATCAAACCACCCCACAAAAAGAAGTAAAAGTATGCCGAAAAGCGCCATAGCACTTGTTTTACATTCATATATTGTTCCAATCAGCGCGCCAAGGTACAAAAATTGTTCCTTATTTCTTCGTTGCATAACATAAATCCGCTTACTTTTGCTAAGAATCATGGCAACAAAAATTCCATTGGCAGAACGGATGCGTCCCACCACCATTGCGGACTATGTGGGGCAGCAACACATCATCGGCAAAGACGCCGTACTTTATCAGGCTATCCACCGGCAAAACATTCCCTCGATGATTTTGTGGGGGCCGCCAGGTGTGGGCAAAACCACATTGGCATCCATCATTTCCGCACAGCTAAGTCGGCCGTTCTTTAGCCTAAGTGCTATTAACTCGGGTGTGAAAGATGTACGCGAGGTCATCGATAAAGCTACCCAGCTGCGTAATTTCCAGCAGGAGCAGCCCATCCTTTTCATCGATGAGATCCATCGGTTTTCAAAGTCGCAGCAAGACTCGCTTTTGGGGGCGGTAGAGCGCGGACTGGTAACGCTAATCGGTGCCACTACAGAGAATCCTTCATTCGAAGTCATCGCCGCCCTGCTTTCGCGCTGTCAGGTGTATGTGCTTGAGCACCTTACCGAGGCGGAGCTGATCAGCATCATTGACAAAGCACTGAAAGAAGATGAATACCTCCGCGACCTGCCCGTTACCATCAAAGAACACGGCGCCCTGCTCCGCCTATCGGGCGGCGATGCCCGCAAGTTGCTCAATATCCTCGAGTTAGTCATCGACTCGGCCGCCGGCAAGCCGCTCGAAATCACCAACGATTTCGTACTCAAGCAGGTGCAACAAAACATGGCGCGCTACGATAAAACAGGCGAGCAGCATTATGACATCATATCGGCGTTCATCAAATCGATTCGCGGTAGCGACCCCAATGCTGCGGTTTACTGGCTTGCCCGGATGATCGAAGGTGGAGAAGATCCTTTATTCATCGCCCGCCGGCTGCTTATCCTCGCTTCGGAAGACATCGGCAACGCCAACCCCAATGCGCTACTGCTCGCAAACAATTGTTTCCAGGCCGTAAACGTTATCGGGTGGCCCGAATCGCGCATCATCCTCTCGCAAACCGTTACCTACTTAGCCTCATCGGCCAAAAGCAATGCATCTTACGAAGCCATCAATAAGGCGCAGGCGTTGGTACGCAGAACCGGCGATTTGCCCGTGCCGTTACCCATAAGGAATGCACCTACCAAGCTGATGAAGCAATTGGACTACGGCAAAGATTATCAGTATGCACATGCTTATGAAGGAAACTTTATCCATCAGGAATTTATGCCCGAGGGGTTGAGCGGCACGAAGCTATATGACCCGGGCAATAACTCCGCCGAAGAAAAGCTACGGGAGAAGCTACGGTTCAATTGGAAGGGCAAATACGGGTATTAGGGGTTCCAAATCCGCCCAGGTGGAAATCGGCTGCGGCAACCCCGCCATTTCGCCGACCATATGGTAGATATCCGTGCTTGAGTACCCATTGCCTCGTAAGTAATATACGGAGGTGGCCCCGGCCGATTTAGACAGTTTTTCGCCCGCACTGGTTTTCAACAATGCATGATGCACAAATGAGGCGCCATCAAACTGCGCATACCCCATCACATTGGCAAGAAATCGCTGTGCCATCGTCGAGTCCCTCAAATCGTTTCCCCGCACAATCAAGTCGACACCAAAGTGCCTATCGTCTACCACGGAGGCCAATTGGTAGGCCGGCATACCATCTTTTTTCCGCGCGATAAAGTAGTGCATGTGCTGAGGAAGGTCGATATTATCGGTATCGATTCGCCAACAATACCCTTTGCCATCCAACGGCAGGCCTCGGTACTTGCATCTCCCGGTATATACGCCAGCGGGATGGTTGCCCTGCAGCACCGATCGCGAACAATCGCACGCGAAAACCGCACCTTGTGCACGCAGTTGCGCTAATGCACGGTGATATAACTCCAAACGGTGCACCTGCGAGTAGGTCGACGCGTACGCAGCGTAGTCCGTCGGCCCCTCATCCCACGGTATACTGAGGTAGGTCAAGGTATCAAAGATATCTTTCACATACGCGGTACGCACCCGCTGCCGATCGAGGTCATCGATCCGCAGCATGATCCGGGCGCCGGATTGCCGGGCCAATGCGGCCGTAAGGGCAAACGACAGCACATTACCCAAATGCAGGTAACCACTGGGTGTGGGAGCTATACGGGTACGCACGAATTGTTGCATGGCGCTAAACGAGCACATCAATGGTCGGCTAGCCAACCGAGGAAGTGGTCGAACCACTTATCCGCCGTGGTTTTATTATTAAGGCCGAACCCGTGTCCACCTTCGGGGTAAGTAATGAGCTTCGTGGTAACGCCATGCTTCCTAAGCGCTGCGACATACGCCTCACTGTTGGCGATAGGTACAGCGGTATCATCTTCAGCATGCACCAGAAAGGCAGGGGGGGTGTCGGCGGTTACCTGCAGCTCATTTGAAAACAACGTTACATCCTTCTCGGAGGGTTCGTTACCCAACAGGTTTTTTCTCGACCCGCCATGGGTAAGCTGCGCCTGCATACTGATAACCGGGTAGACCAGCAAGGAGAAGTCGGGGCGTAGGGAGGTACGTTGCGGATTAGCGATTACCGCATCCTGATAATGGGTAGAGAGTGTGGCTGCTAAGTGCCCCCCGGCCGAAAACCCGGCAATACCGATTTGGTTTTCGGTTATCCCCCATTCGGGCGCCCTTTCGCGCACCAGTTGGATAGCGCGCTGCGCATCCTGCAGCGGACCGATGCGTTTGTCTATCATGATCTCCTCCTTCGGCAGCCGGTACTTCAACACAAATGCACTGATGCCATTCGCCGCAAGTAATTTGGCAACATCGTGCCCTTCGTGGGAAATGGCCAATATGGCGTACCCCCCACCGGGGCAAATGATGACAGCCTTACCGGTATTGGTTACCCCTTCGGGCGGGAAATAGGCTGTCAGCGTCGGGTTGGTGACCCCCGTTACGCGCGTAATGCCGTTATCATCGGTAGTTTGCACATAGTCCATTGAAAAGGCTTTGCTATTGGGCACTTCCTCATTATACAATGCCATCTCCTCTTGGCTACTGGCCGTCAACACGCCCAGGGCCAATAGCATGGCACCAATGATTCCTTTGATGTTTTGCATTCCTATTCATTTAATGGTTAGACACTACTAGTAAATCCAAATCTTTGGGTGTCAGGTTAAATTTGGTTGCCATATCCTTATTGGTGAGGTGCCCTTGGTACAGGTAGATGGCATTTCGTACACCGGGCTTCGCCCAGATGAGGTTCATGATCCCACCCATCTCGCCGATATCCAATAATATCGGCGTGAAAATATTGGTGAGCGCATAGGTCGCTGTTCGCGCTACCCGCGATGCAATGTTGGGCACGCAGTAATGGATTACATCGAACTTGCGGAACACCGGCGATTCGTGGTTGGTGATTTCTGATGTTTCGAAACACCCCCCCTGATCAATGCTGATATCGATCAGTACCGAATTGGGTTTCATCCGCGACACGGTCTCCTCGCTGATGATACATGGACTGCGGCCATGGGTAGCACGGATGGCCCCGATCACCACATCACAGCCGATGACGGCCTTTCGGAGCACAATTGGCTGGATTACGGAAGTAAAGACGCGGCTTCCCACGTTATTCTGCAACCGGCGCAATCGGTACACCGAACTATCGAACACTTTCACCTGTGCCCCCAATGCAATAGCCGTTCGGGCAGCAAACTCACCTACCGTTCCAGCACCAAGGATGACCATCTCTGTGGGGGGCACCCCGGTAACTCCACCCAGCATCAGTCCCTTGCCGTCGAATACATTACTCAGGTATTCCGCAGCGATGAGTACGGATGTGGCACCCACAATTTCGCTCATGGCGCGCACAACGGTCAGGGTATTGCCCTCATCGCGCAAATATTCGTACGAAAGTGCCGTCACCTTCTTTTTCATCAAGGCATGTAGCAGGTCAATGCTCATCAACGACGGTTGCTGCGATGAAAGCAGCACCTGCCCGTTCCGCATCAGGGCCACCTCTTCGAGGGTTGGTGGTGCTATTTTAATGATGATGTCTGCTCGATACACTTCCGCTTTGTCATGCACAATACGTGCACCCTGCTCGCTGTAGTGGTGGTCGAGAAAGTTAGCGGCATCACCAGCTCCGCTTTCCAGCACCACTTCATGGCCATATTCCACCAGCAACGCAACAGAAAGCGGCGTTAGCGGAACGCGGTTTTCCTGAAAACTGATTTCTTTGGGTATGCCGATATAAAGGCTGTTTTTTTTCTTCCCTGTTTCAAGCATTGCCTCCTGAGGCTGCAGCAATGCCTGACGCGCCAACTTCGATAGCTCACTCATGATGCGCTCGCTTTATCATTAAATTAGGGTTCATCATGCGAAAATAGTCAAACTTTTAATAAATTGGGCGCTAATTGTATAGGAATAGACGAAGTTAAACGCCCAACTCGCTTGGCAAGAACGACTTAAAATATATTCGTTCTTGTTTGGTAATGGAAAATACCTATATTTGAGGCACATTTATAGTATGGCGACATAAGTAACACTGCACGTTAATCACACTGGATGTTTGACAAATTCAATATTGTCCCCCGCTGGATTATCTTCACGCTAGACTTGGGCTGCAGCGCAATAGCACTATTCTTTGCCTATCTGCTATTAAACCGATTTGCATACAATGCCATCAATTCCACCGATTTCAGCCGCACGCTGCTCGTCGTACTCGCGGTAAGTGCTTTGGTGTTCTATCGGCTAAAGATGTACGCCGGCATTGTACGTTATACCAGTGCGTTGGATTCGGTACGCATTCTGTCGTCCGTATCGTTGACTGTCGCCGGCTTGTTTCTCATCAACACCATCCTTATTGCACTCAACCGCCCGCCGTTGATGTCCAACAGCTTGTTGATTGCCTATGGCTTGATGGGTTTCCTTCTGCTCATTACTTACCGTTCTACGGTAAAACTGTTTTTCCTTTATATCAAGAACCTTAAATCGGCGCGCAAACAAACGGTTATATACGGTGCGGGCGACCTGGGAATTGCCGCTAAGCGTACGCTTGACCACGACCATCACGCCGAGAATGTAGTCATCGGATTCATTGACGACAACCTGCATAAAGTGGGCAAAATCATTGATGGCGTACAGATTTACCATACCGACTATTTCGAGCAGCTCATCGTACAGGGCAAAGTAGACGAACTCATTATCTCTACCCATAATATACCGGTAGAGAAAAAGGCAAACATTGTCGATCTGTGTTTAGAGCGCAATATCAACGTGCTCACGATGCCGCCGGTGCACCGGCTAATCAACGGCGAGCTGACACCCAATCAAATCCAGAAATTACGCATTGAAGATTTGCTGGAACGGGAACCCATTAAGATCAATAATCTGTCTATCCAGCAACAACTTGTCGGCAAGCGGATACTGGTTACGGGCGCTGCAGGGTCCATTGGCAGCGAAATTGCCCGGCAGCTGGGCAAGTATGGGCCGCAAATGATTATCCTCAATGACCAAGCCGAGACGCCATTGCACGAATTGCAGTTAGCGCTAGAAGATATACAGAAAAACCAGGTTTACCATGCTTTCATCGGCGACATACGCGATGAGGACCGCATGGAGGCTCTATTCAAGACCTTCAAGCCACACTACGTTTACCACGCCGCCGCCTACAAACATGTGCCCATGATGGAAAACCATCCCGTGGAGGCGGTTCGTACGAATATTATGGGCACCCGGTTAATCGCGCGCTTGGCGGTAGCCCATGGGGTAGAAAATTTCGTCATGATATCTACGGACAAAGCGGTAAACCCGACAAACGTAATGGGAGCCTCCAAACGCATCGCCGAAATTTACGTGCAGACCTATTTCAATTACCTCTCGCACAAACGCGCCTTACTCAATGGCAACGCCCAAAGCACCGGTACGCGGTTCATCACCACCCGTTTCGGCAATGTGCTTGGCTCCAACGGTTCGGTAATTCCACGGTTTAAGGCCCAAATTGAAAAAGGCGGGCCGGTTACCGTCACCCATCCCGAAATCACCAGGTATTTCATGACCATCCCAGAAGCGTGCCAGCTCGTACTCGAAGCCGGCTCCATGGGCAACGGTGGCGAGATTTACGTGTTTGATATGGGTAAATCGGTGAAAATTGTGGAGTTGGCCACCAAAATGATTAAACTGTCGGGGCTCGTACCCAATAAAGATATTTCCATCGAATATTCCGGACTCCGTCCGGGTGAGAAATTGTACGAAGAACTGCTCAACGACTTGGAGAATACCCTACCAACCCATCACCATAAAATCATGGTAGCTAAAGTAAGGGAATATGATTTTGAACAGGTAGAAGCGCAAATCAACGCGCTAATTAGCATGACCAAGCACCAAAACGAACGGGAGATCGTTCTGAAAATGAAAGAGCTGGTCCCCGAATTCAAAAGTAACAACTCCGTTTACGAGGAGCTCGACCAAAAACACAAGAATGGTATCGACGTTTGACCCCCTTACAAAAAGCACTTGGATATAAGTTGTAAAAGTGTATTTTTGCAGTCCGAATTTAGAAACAGAAATGTCAAACAATCAAAAACATAAGGCACCATCAGCCAGTGCCCAGCATACAACAGGCGGCAATTTCATTCAGGAAAACCAAAAGAGTCTGGTTTTCATCATCGGCGGTATTGTTATTTTGGTATTGCTTTACATTGGTTACCAGCGTTTTTACCTCGCTCCGCGTGCAGAAACAGCCTCCAACCAACTTTTTAAGGCAGAAACGTATGCCACGATAGACTCCCTACAGCAACGCGCCATCGATGGCGACGGGTCATACCCTGGTTTCAAGGAAATCGCTGCGGAGTACGAAAACACCAAATCCGCCAATATTGCCAACGCCTATTTGGGTGGGCTATACTTACGCCAAGGCAACTATCAGGAAGCCATCAATGCGTTGGAAAAATACACCAACACCGGCAGCACCATCCTCGACCCCCTCGTTATCGGCCTGCTTGGCGACGCCTATTCTGAGCTGAAGGATTATAAAAAAGCGGCATCTTTCTACCAGAAGGCGGCAGATAAAAACGCGAACAAGTTCACATCGCCGTTGATGCTGAAGAAACTCGGCTTGGTATACGAGGCGCAGAATGATTTTAAAAACGCGGTTGCAACTTATCAACGCATCCAGTCTGATTACCCGGAAAGCCACGAGGCTACCGCAATAGAAGGTTACATTGCACGTGCAGAAGCGCAGATGTAACCATTGCTTTAATTGCTTATGGCAAGTCACCATAAAAATCTCTCCGATTTCTCACACATCGAGGTAGCGTCAGCAGCCCCTTACCGGTTTGGTATTGTCGTTTCGCAATGGAATGCCGAAGTGACAGGCCCATTGCTGGAGGGTGCATATGAGGCATTGATGAAGCATGGCGCTGCTGCCGAAAACATCCAAGTGGTACACGTACCGGGCAGCTACGAGCTCACCAGCGGCGCGGACATTCTCCTCCGTGACAAACAACTGGATGCGGTGATATGCTTGGGCTGTGTTATCCAAGGGGAAACCAGGCACTTTGATTTTATCTGCAGTGCTGTTGCCCACGGCATCACCCACCTGACACTGAAACACAATAAACCAGCTATCTTCGGCGTTTTAACAACTGATACGTTGCAGCAAGCGCTGGACAGGGCGGGTGGAAAACACGGAAATAAAGGTGAAGAAGCTGCAATCACCGCCATTCAGATGGCGCTATTAAATGCCCGCGAGACCAGCGGTAACAGTTAATCGTATGAAAAAGACACTCATCATCGGCATCTCGGCATTTGTACTTATTTCATTGTCATTGCAATCCTGTTCACCTAAGACCTGCCCCGCTTACAATACGTATCCGAAAACAAAACGGCTGCGATAATTGTTACCATCCGTCAAACAAGTAACTCCATTTTGCGGTCATTAATACCTTCCGCATTTTCAGTATATAGCGCATAAGTCGCACTGAAAAACAAGAATGATAAAGATGATGCAACATTCAGTCAAACCCATCCTGACCTTACTCGTTGCCTTATGGTGTTGCGTAACGGGCGTACGCGGACAGGCTATCCCGTCAGCAACGGAAAACGACTTGGCAGATAAACTCTGGGAAGCCGTAGGAGGGCGTGAGAATTGGCAAAATGCCCGCTATTTTATGTTCAGCTGTACCGGAGGGCACCAATCCTTCGCCCAGGGCGAGCGCAAATACCTTTGGGACAAAAAAACGGGGAACTGCCGTTTCGATGGCGTTACAACCGACGACGAACGTATTATTGTGCTGTTCAATGCAGAAACCAGCGAAGGGTCGGTATACCTCAACAATACGAAGCTTGACAATCCACGTATCACGGATGATATCATTGCCGAAATCACCGAAGAGTTCAATAAGGACGCCCAGCTTTTATTCCTACCTACCATCTTGGAAGGGAACCAGGTCTCCTATCGAATCACGGGCGAAAAATTGGTCGGCTCCCAGCGTTTTACGGTCGTGAACATTGAGAATAAACGCACTAGTTTTGAAGATACGGTAGCGGGTCAATTATATGTCGATTCACAGACCGGCCGGATACACCAGTGGTGGCCCCGCGATGGAGCCGATGGCTACTCCATCGGCAACTATAAGGCTATCGGAAGTGGTTTGGTACTCCCCACCCGTTTCACGAGCAACGATACAACCACGAGCATTACCTATCCGATCGCCGCGGCGCTGGTCCATATCGAAGGTCAGAAGTTCAGCAAACCTTAATCTTCTTCCCACCAATCATTTTGTAGGCTATCGATTTCCCGGCGGTCCCTTTTTGTGGGCCTACCCGTTCCGCGATCTCGTGTAGGTACCGATGCACGGTGCATCGCTTTATAGGCATAGGTCTCCTCCACCGGGGTACAGTCTTCGTAAAAAGCGACCGCCGTCTTAGCGTCCACCCGTTTATCCAACAAGCCGGTAACCCGTAGTACTCTCTTTTCCGGCCCCTTTTGGATATGGTAGCTATCGCCCACCCTCACTAATGCCGACGGCTTTACACTGCGCCCATCGAGCTTCACCCGGCCTGCTTTGCATGCATCTGTTGCCAAGCTCCTTGTTTTAAACACGCGGATTGCCCACAGGTATTTGTCCACTCGTAACTTTTCTACTTCAGTCATCACAGCAAACTTAGGCAAAATGTGGCTTAAGTCGGAAGAATTTACTTTCTTTGCCCCAACAACTTTCGATACACAGCTCGATATGATTAAAGAATTAAAAGGACTGGTTGAAGACGCTTGGGAAAACCGGCAATTTTTGGAATATAAAGAATACCGGGAGGCTATTGAAGCGGTCATCCAGCGACTGGACAAAGGTGAGTTGCGGGTAGCCGAGCCGATCGGTTCCCGTTGGCATGTAAACGACTGGATTAAAAAGGCAGTCATTCTCTATTTTCCCATCCGGCAAATGGAGGAGGTGGCCACGGGTCCCTTTGTATTCCACGATAAGATGAAGCTGAAAACCAACTATAAAGAGTTGGGGGTACGCGTGGTGCCGCACGGCATTGCCCGTTACGGCGCCTATTTGGCCAAGGGCGTTATCATGATGCCATCATATGTCAATATCGGAGCCTATGTAGATGAAGGCACCATGGTAGATACCTGGGCAACGGTGGGATCATGCGCACAAATCGGCAAACACGTACACCTCAGCGGTGGCGTGGGTATTGGCGGCGTGCTGGAGCCCGTACAGGCAGCTCCTGTTATTATCGAAGACAATGTTTTCGTGGGGTCGAGGGCCATCGTGGTCGAGGGTGTCCACGTAGAATCTGAAGCCGTACTCGGTGCCAATGTGGTGCTTACAGGGTCGACCAAGATCATCGACGTAAGCGGTGCCGAACCGATCGAGTACAAAGGCGTGGTGCCTGCGAGGTCTGTGGTTATCCCCGGCTCCTACACCAAAACATTCACCGCGGGAGCGTATCAGGTGCCCTGCGCATTAATTATCGGGAAGCGCAAGGAGTCAACAGACAAAAAAACATCCCTTAATGATGCGCTACGCGAACATAGCGTAGCGGTATAACGACTGCCGGCTGCGGCAATACCCATGGATAACGACGTTAACCAAACGGATATCAGTCAAGCCCTCGAAACCTTACGGAATGGAGGCCTTATCTTATATCCCACCGATACGATATGGGGCATCGGCTGCGATGCGACCAACCCTGAAGCGGTAGACCGTATATTCCGGCTCAAAGGGCGCGACCAGGCGAAAAGCCTGATTATATTGCTCGATAGTGACCATAGGCTGGAGAGCTATGTCAAGGAAGTACCCGAGACCGCCTACCAGCTTATTGAATATACAGAACGGCCGCTTACCATCGTCTATTCTGGCGCCAAGAACTTAGCGCCAAACCTCCTTGCCTCGGATGGCAGTATCGGTATCCGCATCGTACGGCACCCTTTCTGTTTAGCGCTGCTCCAGCGATTCCGCAAGCCCATCGTTTCTACGTCGGCCAATATAAGCGGCGAGCCAGCCCCCGCCAACTTCAGTGAAATTGATCAAGCCGTTATCGATGGTGTCGACTACGTGACCCCCTACGGCCAGGACGATACCCAGCGCGGAGCAGCATCCATCGTGATGAAACTCGAGCCGGGCGGCCAATTTTCGTTTATTCGCCGCTAATAAAAAATAGCTAAATTTGCATATTGACAAAACAAATGGTTATGAAGAAAATAGCATTCACCTTTGTTGCCCTATGCTGTTTCATAGCAACATCGATGGCCCAAAATGAAATCCCTGCTGCTCAACCCGGCGTGCAATACGGCAAGGCCATCACCAAAAACGGTGCAATCAACGTACAGCAGCTGGAGGCCAAGCTGACCAACGATTCTACGTACACCGGCAAGGTGGAAGGCAAGGTGGTGGAAGTATGCAAAAAGAAAGGGTGTTTTATCCGCGTACTGCGTGAGGGCGAAGGCGACCCTATTTTGGTACGGTTCAAGGACTATGGATTCTTCATGCCCCAGGATATCGTGGGCAAAACGATCGTACTTGAAGGCCAAGCCAAAGTACGGGAGGTCTCGGTAGCCCAACAACGGCACTTTGCTGAAGATGCGGGTAAAGATAGCGGAGAAATCGCCAAAATCACCGAACCGAAGATCGATATCAACATCATTGCTGACGGTGTAATGGTAGTGCGTTAAGATGAACGCAGGCGGCCAGCTGATTGATCTTTCCACGCCAAAGGTGATGGGCATATTGAACATCACGCCCGATTCCTTTTACGATGGCGGGTGCCACAACACGGTGTCGGGAGCATTGGCGCAAGCCGAACGGCTGCTTACCGAAGGCGCCGATATACTGGACATCGGGGCTTATTCCTCGCGGCCGGGAGCGGCTGAGGTAAGCGCCAACGAAGAGTCCGGTCGACTTTTACCGGTCATCGAAGCCATTGCTGCCCGGTTCCCCCAAGCCATCCTATCCATCGATACGTTCCGTGCGGACGTGGCACGTGCCAGTATCGCGGCAGGGGCTCATATCATCAATGACATTTCCGGTGGCACCCTCGACGATGCCATGTTTGCCACCGTTGCCAACTTGCAGGTGCCCTACATCCTCATGCACATGCGAGGCAGCCCCAACACCATGCAACAGCTAACCGATTACGGCGGAGATGTAACCGGTGAGGTCAGCCTGTTCTTTGGCAGACAAGTGGCCACACTACGCCAATTGGGCGTCCGGGATATCATATTAGATCCCGGTTTGGGGTTTGCGAAAACGCTGGCGCAGAATTACGAGCTTCTCCATAGGTTAGACCAACTGCACGTACACGGGCTACCCTTGTTGGGTGCTGTTTCCCGCAAATCCATGATCTACAAAAAATTGGGGGTTAAGCCTGATGACGCTCTGAACGGCACGACCGTGCTCAACACCGTGCTGCTAATGAAAGGCGTACGCCTTCTGCGGGTGCACGATTTGAAAGCCGCAAAGGAAGCCATTGCGCTGCTGAGGTGATAGCGCAGGCAGCAAACTACCGGATCACACTACCAGACCGCATAGCCGTGTGCGGCGCCACAAAGTCCAGGCGACCACTGGCATCTTCGGCCATCAGAATCATGCCCTGCGATACAATCCCTTTAATGGCACGCGGCTCCAGGTTCACAAGGATGGCCACCTGCCTGCCGACAATCTCCTCCGGGGCGAAAAACTCAGCAATGCCAGATACAACAGTACGTTGATCGATACCGGTATCTATCGTCAGCTTTAGCAATTTCTTAGTTTTAGCGACCTTTTCCGCGGCGAGGATCTCACCCGTACGGATATCCATTTTTACAAAGTCGGCGAATTCGATGGCCTCTTTTGCTTCCGCCACGGTCTCGGCCACCTTCCCGTTATCGGCCTTTGCCTGGGAAAGCTTGGCAAGCTGTGCATTGACCTGCTCGTCGGTGATTTTCTCGAAAAGCAACTGCGCCTGCCCCAACTGGTGGCCCGCTGGCAACAGGGTGCTGCTTCCCGCATCCGTCCATGCGAGGTCGTTGAGGCGCAGCATTTCGGTCATCTTCCGTGCGGTGTGGGGCAGGAATGGCCTAGCCAGTACAGCCAGGTTCGCCGCAATCTGAAGGCCAACGTTCAACACCGTCTTCACACGCTCCTCATCAGTCTTTATCACCTTCCACGGCTCGGCATCGGCTAAATATTTATTACCCAAACGGGCTACGTTCATGAACTGGGCCAACGCTTCGCGAAAGCGGAAATGCGTGATGGATGCGGCGATGTTTTTTGGATACCTTTCCAGCTCCGAAAAAATGAAACGATCCGTATCGGTCAAACGGGTGGCAGCCATCACCTTGCCATCAAAGTATTTGTCCGAAAGCACGAGCACGCGGTTGATGAAATTACCAAAGATGGCCACCAATTCATTGTTCACCCGCGCCTGAAAATCGCGCCAAGTAAACTCACTATCCGATGTCTCTGGCAAGATGGACGTAAGCACGTAGCGCAATTCATCCTGCTTATCGGGAAATTCTTCGAGGTACTCATGCAACCACACGGCATGATTGCGCGAGGTCGACAGCTTATCGCCCTCCAGGTTGAGAAACTCATTGGCCGGTATGTTCTCCGGCAGTATATACTCGCCGTGCGCATGCAAGATACTCGGGAACGTGATGCAGTGGAATACGATATTATCTTTGCCGATGAAGTGGATCAGGCAGGCATCATCGGCCGGGTCGGCCTGCTTTTTCCAATATTTCTCCCAGTCGTTACCGGTATCCAACGCCCATTGCTTCGTTGCCGAAATATAACCGATGGGGGCATCGAGCCACACATACAACTTCTTCCCTGCTGCGTCGTCAAGCGGTACATCCACACCCCAGTCGAGGTCGCGCGTCATCGACCGCGGTTGCAGGCCCGATTTGAGCCACGAGCGGCATTGCCCGTAAACATTGGGCTTCAGTACATCTTTTTTACCTTCCAGCAGCCACTTTTCCAGCCAAGGCTGGTACTTGTCTAGCGGCAGATACCAATGCTTGGTTTCGCGGAGCACGGGCGGCTTGCCACTCAGCGTAGACCGGGGGTTAATCAGGTCGGTTGGATTGAGCGAGGTGCCGCACTTTTCACACTGGTCGCCATAGGCTCCTTCATTTTTACAGTTGGGGCAGGTTCCGGTAATATACCTATCGGCCAAGAACTGGTGGTACTCCTCATCGTAATATTGTTCGGTGACCTGCTCGGTGAACTCACCCTTTTCGTACAAGTTAAGGAAAAACTCCTGCGAAAGCTCGTGGTGTATCCGCTCGGATGTACGGTGATAAATATCAAAGGAAATCCCAAACTGCGCAAAGCTCGCTTTAATCTGGGCGTGGTATTGGTCGATAATCGCCTGGGGAGTCGTTCCCTCCTTCTTTGCTTTGATGGTAATGGCCGCGCCATGTTCATCAGAACCGCACACATAGACCACATCGCATCCATTCAGGCGCAGGAACCGCACATAAATATCCGCGGGGATGTAGGCGCCAGCCAAGTGTCCGATATGCAGCGGGCCATTGGCGTAAGGCAAGGCGGAGGTAATGGTATAACGTTTAAAGGGAAAATCTGTATTAGTCAATGTATATCAGTTATTTAGTGGGGAAACAATGCAATTTTACACAAAAATGAAACTCCATTGCTTGCAAACACGGCAAAGATAAATCAATTTGCGCGGAATTAACAGTAGGTTGCATAAAATCATCCATCAAAAAATGGCTGCACTATCATCATTGAGCAAATTTAAAAATACGGGGTTGTTACTCATCCGCGTTGGTCTAGGGATCATGTTTATCATGCACGGCTACCCGAAGCTATTGGGCGGACCCGAACTGTGGGAAGGCGTGGGCAGTTCCATGGGGAACATCGGCATCACCTTCCTGCCCATGATGTGGGGGCTTCTGGCTGCATTAGCCGAAACCGTCGGTGGCATATGCTTCCTGCTCGGCTTGTTTTTCCGGCCGGTGGCTATCGCACTTGCTTTTACCATGCTGATCGCTGCGCTCTCCCATTTAGATCGGGGCGATGGGCTTAAGGGTGCATCGCACGCCATCGAAATCGGCGTCGTCTTCATTGGTCTCGCTTTTGTGGGCCCAGGTAAATATAGTGTAGACAAACGGTAAGCGTTGTGGAACGCTGCCTGTATTAAATTTCTATTATTTTCTTTGGAACGAATAGAAATACTTCTATCTTTGCAGACCGAAAAACAGGAACTCGTTTTTCGAAATTGATAAAAAGGCCCGTTCGTCTAGGGGTTAGGACGCCAGATTTTCATTCTGGAAACAGGGGTTCGATTCCCCTACGGGCTACTGGATAAATAACTCGTTGTTTTTCAACGAGTTATTTTCATTTTAAGGGAATCGAACCCCATTTTACCTTCTAATAATCAACGATTTAGCGTAAAACCGAACTATTTCTCAATATCGGGCTATTCAAAAATTTCAAAAACACACAAAATTTACTTGCGTCATTCGTGGCGTCTTTTGCGCTGTAAAAAAGACGCAAGCAAGCCTAATAGTGAGAAAAAATCTCATTATTATTAAGAAAGAAAAATAATTCGTATTTTTGAGAAAATATCTCATAAGTAAGCAGATTATGTTGTTGGAATTCTCAGTTGGCAATTACCTATCCTTTAAGTCAAAGATTACATTGAGCCTTATGGCAACGGCCATCAAGGAACAGGTCGATACCAATATCTTTTCTTCGGAGCGCTACGACTTGCTGAAAGGTGCTGTGATCTATGGTGCAAACGCGAGTGGAAAAAGCAACTTCATCCGGGCTATGTCTACCATGAGAAGGCTCGTGCTCCAATCTTTTGAGCAATCATCTGCCGATGAACTGGACATCACTCCTTTCCTGTTAAGTACGGAAACGGAACACGAACCCGCTTTCTTTGAAGTGGTTTTCCTCATTGACGACATCCGCTACCGTTATGGTTTTGAAGTGGATGACCACAATATCCATTCTGAGTGGTTGTTTGCAGCCCAGAAACAAGCGGAAAAACCCCTGTTCATCCGTGAAAGGAATGGGATTGACGTAATGACAAGGGCTTTCCCCGAAGGCAAGGATTTGGAAGAGCGTACCCGCGATAATGCGTTGTTCCTTGCCGTGGTGGACCAATTCAATGGGAAGACCGCCAAAAAGATTATGAAATGGTTTGATAACTTCATTACCATTTCAGGCTTGAGCCATGAGGGATACAAAGGGGTCACCTTCGGCATGCTGGAAGACAAGCATACCCAGCATGTCTTGCTGGACTTCTATAAAAACCTCGATCTGGGCTTCGATGATATCACGATTGCCAAGAAACCTTTCGACCCCAAGGAATTGCCCAGCGACATGCCCGAAGGGCTGATCAGGCAGTTGGTTACGGACCTTGAAGGTGCTTTCCGGATTGATGTGAAGACCATCCACCAAAAATACGATGCCCAAAACAAGGCCGCCGGTGCTGTGGAGTTCGACATGCGCAGCCAGGAATCTGCTGGTACGAACAAGCTATTCAACATTTCGGGACCGGTATTCGATGTGTTGAATAATGGTGGAGCATTGGTGGTGGATGAACTGGATTCGAGCCTCCACCCCCTACTCACATTGGCCATTACAAAGTTGTTCCACTCAAAGGAATTTAATCGAAACAATGCACAGTTGATTTTTACTACCCATGATACGAACCTGCTGTATTATGGCAAGTATCGCAGGGACCAAATCTATTTCGTGGAAAAAAACCAATACGGAGCCTCGGAAATGTATTCGCTGGTCGAGTATAAGGAAGATGGCAAGACCATCCGCAAGGATCGTTCTTTTGAAAAGGACTACATCGAAGGCCGTTACGGGGCCATTCCATTCATTGGTAACTTATCAACTCTAGCGCTGGAATGGCAAGAAAGATAAAAATCCCCAACGAAAAACTGAAGCGTTTTGCCCGATCGGAGCAGAAACGCAAGGTAGGTATCCGCAGCCTGCGTCGGTATTACCTCATCGTATGCGAGGGCGAAAAAACGGAGCCAAATTATTTTGAAGGGCTGAAAGGTGATCTGCCCAAGGGTGTACTCACCCATTATCGTATCGATATAGCCGGGACCGGCCGGAATACCTTATCTTTAATCGACGAGCTACCCGATTAAAGGAACATTATGAGGCGGATAATAATAGACCCATTGACAGGCTCTGGGTGGTTTTTGATCGGGATAGCTTTTCGGCCAACGACTTCAACAATGCTGTATTACGTTGTCGGGATACGAAACCTAAGATAGGCTGCGCCGGGAGCAATGAAGCTTTCGAGCTGTGGTATTTGCTCCATTTTCAGTATTACGAAAATGGCATGTCGAGAAGAAATTACAAAGGATTAATCGAGGGCTGCCTGAAACCTTTTGTTGGCAAAGGATATCGCTACCAAAAGAATAGCGTGGAGATGTATGCTTTGCTTAAAGAATATGGTAGTCTAGACGATGCCATCCGCAACGCCAAGCGCTTAGCTGGACGATTTGACGGAAGACATGATTATGCAAATCATAATCCTTGTACGATGGTGTGGAAGTTGGTGGATGAATTGATAGAATTGAAGTGAATTTGTACATTTTCACTCCTCTTTATTTTTCCTATATTTTAACATGCCCGTTTTGATCGCCAACCCACGGGAATCGACAACGCTCGCGGTAAACTGATTGATAACCGTATAGGTTTTCTCCTTCACCCTAAGGAGTACAAATTGCTTGTTTGCTGTTTCCGCGGCCTCCTGTTCGGCTAACGTGGGATAGGCGTCATTCCATTCAGCCAGGTACAGGTTGGGCACATCAGCAAAAGGTTCGATATTTGAAAACACTCCCTCGGGGATGATGGCCTCGCCCGATGCGTTGTATAGCCCAAAATGTGCTTCTTTTCCCCGTTCACTTTCCTTTTCCCGTTTCACCAAAAGGTAGTTCTCCGCCGCTATTTTGATACGTGTATAAGCGGCCGGTAAGATCTCCCGCCCTTTCCAATTGACAAAGCCGAATTTATAAGTGGTGCGTTGCCGGGCTGTATCGCGCTCTATGGTCCTATAGGTAAACCCTATGGATGAGGCCTCCTCTGGCACTGTATTGCTTTCAAGGTCAAACACCTTCACACCTTTCATGGTATATAAAGCGCCCTCTTCCTTGCTGCCCGCGGCAATGCCATACACGGCAAAAACACGCTCTTCTTTGTTTATGTACCTGCCGGCATAATGTTCTTCCAAATAAGGAATATCTTCTTTCGATGGCGAGGGAAATACCATACCCCACCATTCCAGCACGTCAAATCGGGCCGAAAGAAGGATTTTTCCGTCTTTTTTTACCCCCATCTTTCCGTCATTTCCGGAAAATTTTTCGTACCCCATGAGTGCCATATACTCGTTTTGCCCTTCTTCCGATGTTGGGACTATTTCCGGCGCAGGGTGGGGTTTTGGCGTATACGCTTGTTTCGAATCCAGCAACCTACGGATCGCTGCCCTTTTCCGTTCGGCGTCCACTTCTTTATGTTCTTCGAGGTAACCATCAATAGCGATTAATTCATCATGGGTAAATTGATCACTATAAGAGGTCGTTTGCTTCGAGGCCAGTCTGTTAAACTGCGCGTCGTAGATATCCTGACGGCTGCTATCAGCAGCCAGCCCATAATAAGCTTCACTAAATTGCTTATAAAAACTACCCTTAGCCGTATCAATTTCCCAGTAGGTCGTATAAAAGGGAATGTTACTGTAAAATCTCCGTTTGGCCAGGTTTGGCTCAAATGGGATGACAAAGGCGTATCGGTGCGGAAGGACTTCTTTGCCTGCGGCATCAACGATGCCCTGGAAAAAAGTGCTGTCGCGGGAAATATAGTACCGGGTGCCTTCCAGTTCGTAAGGTATAAGGTCATAATAATGAATCGGTATGACCAGTGCTCCCTTTTTGTTGATTACCCCATAAAATTCACCTTGTTGTACAATGGCGTGGCCTTCATTGAAGTTACGGGCATAATCATAATGAAAACCGATAACCGCGTTGTTATCCGCATCGATAAAGCCCCATTTCCCATCTTTCTTTACGGCCGCCAATCCTTCAGCAAAAGCATTGGCCGCGCAATACTCCGCAGCAATGCTTAAGTCTTTGTCTTCTATATTGATAAAGCCGTAGACGTATTCCGTACAATTCTCATACGAATCATACCAGCCATCATTGTCTTGCGCACCTGCGGAAGTCATTATGGTTATTAGTAAAAGTGCCAGTGTGTATTTCATTGTTTCCTTAAATAGGCGCAGTACGAATTCCAATCCGGGCTGTAATCCGCTTCCAAAAAGTAGCGCAGCCGCGTTTTGGTAATGGTTTGGTTGTTAAACTTAAACGAAAAGTAGTTGTCTTTCACAGCGGCGATCAGCGACATACGTTGATCGCTTTGATCGGCCAGCCAAGCGATAAATTCGTCCTTACCGTCAAAAGTGAGCATGATGGGATGCGGTCCCATACCGTCATTCACTTCGCCAAGTGTAAATTTCCCTTCGAAAAAATATAAGCCAATACCGCAGTAATCTCTGTGGGAATGAAAGAGCCCAGAGGGATGCTCCATCAATTTCCCAGCAACTTTTCGGGCAAGGGGTTCGCCGTAACTTTCATCGTTTAAATCGCGGTATTTGGCCAGTTCTTTTTCCTGTAGTGCTTCAAGCGGTATTTTAGGGATATGGACTTTCATCAAGGTTTCATCTATTCTTTTTTTTCACCGAAGGAAATCTCGGTCAACCCGTCATCCGAGACAAAAGTTTTATGGTATGCCCCCAGCTCTTTAGCTTTTACCACAATGGCTTCCTCTGCAAAATCAGTACTGTTCATCTGGGCGATCGGCTTGGCCGTTTTGCTCATTTCAGTGCTTTTGGTAATATGATGGGTGTCGCCTTCTACGTTCACGACCTTAAAACAGCCGAACTCACCATCCATCCCCAGCGGATTCCCTTTTTCTTTATAGACCTCTATACGGCCCAGGTAAATATCGCCTTCGCTCACCGTGGCCTTTTCGGCTTGCCGCTGATCGAATTGCTCTGTTCGCTGGGGTGCAGCGACTGTACCGTCGTAAACGAGGTACCCCAGCAACGCAAATGCGCCCAGGAAGAAAATCCAACCGAAAACGGTGAGCCTAAAACCTCCTTTTTGTAACGGAAGCTTTTCCTGTTCCTCTTTAGCAAAAGCGCTCATTTGATCCGTCCACCTGCGCTTGGAAATTACCTTTCCGGAAGGTACATCCAAATACTGAGGGTAGACTTTTTTGGTTGTATTGACAAAAAGTGCGGTTCGGCTTTCCCGCTGAAAGAGGTTGAGCACCATTGTGCTGCCCGGGCTCCCGGGGTCGTTCAGATGCGCGGCATCTACTTGTCTTACGCTGATATCTGTTATCCTGATCCACATAGCTGTTGTTTTTGATCTAAAAAGAATCCCCTTCAAAAATTGAAACCGTCACGTACAAATGTATAACACCTTCCCGCATACCACAAATGCAGGCTATCCATATAGCGACTACAACTTTTCGAAAAGCATCTACAAAGCGTCTACAAGCGTTGACCTAGGCGTAAATATCCCAACAATACCTTTACCCATTAGTTATTTTAACCTATACAGCTAAAGCACTACCAATTACGCGCCCCTCTAAATTTTTCATACCTTTACAACAACATCGTTAGCGGGTGTATTTTCATCAGACCGCCTTCCTATATTTTTTAGATCTGCAGTGCGCAGTATAAAACGGATAAAGACTATTAAACTAAAAGCACAACAATAACTAAGACAAATTGCATATGAATATTTACGAATTAATTTCCATCGGTCTATACGTCGTCATCATGATCATGATTGGCATATACGGATATCGGAAATCAACAAGCAATTCGGAAGAGTTTTTGATTGGGGGCCGTAAAATGGGCCCATTTGTAACCGCCCTTTCCGCAGGCGCCTCAGACATGAGTGGCTGGTTACTGATGGGTTTACCCGGCGCTATGTATATGATGGGCTTATCGGGATCATGGCTTGCTATTGGGCTCACAACTGGTGCCTTTCTTAACTACGTTTTCGTAGCCCCCCGCCTACGGGTGTATACCGAAGTGGCAAAAAATGCCATCACGCTGCCCGTCTTTTTCGAAAATCGGTTCCACGACAAATCACAGCTCTTGAAGCTGGTGTCGTCGGTTTTTATACTGGTTTTTTTTACATTATATACATCAGCCGGCATGGTTTCAGGTGGACGACTATTTGAATCTGCCTTTAGTATGGACTACAACACCGGCCTTTGGGTCACATCCCTTGTTGTGGTCTTCTATACGTTTATTGGAGGCTTTATGGCCGTTAGTATAACGGATGCCGTGCAGGGTAGCATCATGGTCATTGCGTTGCTGTTGATTCCCACCGTTGTTATTTTCCAGGTAGGCGGTGTAGGTGAAGCTATCGAGACCATTCGTATAAAGGACACCAATTACATGGACCTATTGCGGGGAACGACGACCATCTCCATTATTTCGTTATTAGCTTGGGGGTTGGGGTATTTCGGACAGCCTCATATTTTGGTCCGGTTTATGGCAATCGACAGCGTTCGTGATATCAAAAAAGCACGACATATCGGGATGACCTGGATGATCGGTACGGTATTGGGGGCGTTGTGTCTCGGCTTCTTCGGGATCGCCTACCTCCAGCGATTCGATATGGACACCATGTTGCGTTTCGATGGTTCCAAGGAATTATCCGAAACCATATTCGTCTATTTATCCAAAGCCCTTTTTCATCCGATGATCGGCGGGTTCCTTCTTTCCGCCATTTTGGCCGCGGTGATGAGTACCATATCTTCCCAATTGCTTGTTACCTCAAGTTCGATGACAGAAGACATCTACAAGACGTTTTTCAACACGCATGCGACTGCCAAAAACACACTCATTATGAGCCGCGTATCTGTATTGGTAGTGGCGGTGGTCGCCTTTCTACTCGCATTGAATCCGAAAGAAAGTATTCTCGGCCTGGTCGGGAACGCTTGGGCGGGCTTTGGCGCAGCATTTGGACCGTTGGTTCTTTTGTCATTACTATGGGAACGTATTACGGCAGCAGGCGCTTTGTCGGGCATGGTAGTTGGTGGCGCCACGGTATTACTATGGGTATATGTACCACACGACTACAAGGACGTATATGAAATTATTCCCGGCTTCCTGCTCAGCTTCCTCACCATCGTCGTGGTGTCGCTGCTAAGCAAGCCGGTCTCCGACGTCATTAAACATGAATTTGAAGAGGTGCGGAAAGAGACGGCACGTGCAGGCAAAAGATAATTTATCCACCGTGGCGTTCATCGCTAGTGGAAAGGTACAGGGGCAACGAGCACGCAGAACATCTTATCTGTCAGACTGCTTTTCCTGCTGTAAATTCGCCTGATATTTCAATAATGGCCGAGCTGATTGAAGAATCATCATGTCCGTGCGCGGTAAACATGAAACTTCCGCTTACTTTCCGGTCGTTGGCAGTCTCGATTATCAGCTTTCCACTGCCTCTATGTAACGTGTCGTATTCATCAATATGCAATATGTCGTCATTCACGATATGTGAATAGGAAGCCGAGAAGACCGGAGTACCACGGTGTGAGCCCAGCCCAATGGGGTAGCTACCCGGTACGGGCTGGGTTATATTGCCATGCCCTAGCGTCGACAATGAAAGCTGAAAGCTGAAAGTTTTTATCCATTCATCGCGCATGTTAATCACCCAGACTTTTGCGCTGCTTAGCTCGAGTACGTCGCCATTTAACTCTAGTACGTCAAAATCAGCATGCCCGTTATGTGTTTTGTTTAGCGCTCCGCTCACCCGTAAAGTTACTTTTCCAATGGCGGCTGTATCGTACTTTTCGTTTCGCACGTAAATTGCTAACCATAATATAGTCCCAACGATGAGTGGTCCTATTATGTATATGCAAATCATGATTATTGGTAAAGCCGTATATCCGTCCCCTCGCAGCGGGCAAGTATTTTCCCGGATGGGCTAAAAGCGAAATAATCCGCTTGTTTCAAAGCTTGGGTTTCCAAGGTTTCACCCTTCCTGGCATCCAAACGAATAAATTTCTTACTTTCTAACAGCCATATCTCCCCATCTGAAGTAGTCGTGAAACCTTTCACATTCTTAGCAGGTGCACTCGCAATGACTGTCCCGTCGAGGTTCATGACCCCTACGCCTTTCGTGCCGAAAAGCAGCACGCCCCCGCTATACAAATGGCTGTATTTAACGGTACCCACGCCCATATTCTTAGTCGTGGTGTATGAGATTTCCTCGCCTGTTTTGGCGTCCAGTACATAAACGCCCTGGGAAACGACATCGACAATCCGGTCGTTGGCGACGATAAAGGGGTTAAACGCCTTGGCAACGTCGGCACTATTCTTGGCTTTGTTCGTTTCAAAAAGCTCCGCCCCACTCGTTGCATCTATCGCCTTAATAATGGTACGGTTCAGGTTGCCGCGGGCTTTCACATAAAACACACCATCCACCATCATATCTTGCATCACCGTCCATTGATTGCCTAGTACATCATATTTTTCCGTTTCTATCTTATCTTGATGAATGTCTATGGTAAGGAGTCCTTTTTTTCCACCGGTCCCCCATTGCCCTTTATCGTTAAACATCGTGAAATAATATAATTTTCCGTCACGATCGAAATGGAGCTGGCGAGGAATTAGGCGGTTGTATTTGCTATTACTGTTGTCGGTCGATCCGAAGCTTCCTCCCATAGCTTGGTCTAAGGCCATCAGCCCTCCCAAGCCTTTGGTTACGTTGCGTGCCGCAGCGAGGCGGCCTTTCACGTCGCCGTCGCGTTCGGCGCCTGTTTTGGTGTCTATCAACATAAGTTCCAAATAAGGAAGAATCAGTGTGGTGCCAATCAGCGATGCATAACCAGGTATAAACTTGCCCGTGTATTCCACATTCCACAGCAACTCGCCAGTATTGGCGTCCAAAGCGATTACTGCAGGGGTTGTCGTCAACTGATCGAGTGCGCCATCCGTTGCAGGAACAGTGATGGCATACAATCTGTCGGTTGCTCCATCAAACAACAACTCTCCTATTCCGCCTTTGAAGTCCTCTTGCGTCCAGCGGATTTCTCCATTGCGGATATCCACCAATTGCAAGCCGTTTTTTCCGTTTAGGGCTATCGCATTTTTTTCGGGGATATAGTTAATAAGCCGATCGAGAAAGCGGTCTTTAGTAAAAAAATTGTTGGCGATCTTGGCTTCATCAAATCGGTGGGCGTTCATTTCCATATCGATGACCCCTCCGGCGTGCGCACTTATGATGGTTTCTGCTAGGGTTACACCCATATCGAGCTGGTCAGACTCCCAAAGTGGGGTGCCGTCGGTTAGGCCGAAAGCTTTCATAGTGGTCTTATTCCGTTCGTAATCCACGGTGATAAACACTTCCTCGTTGCCAAACAGAAAATAGCCGCTACCCGTAGGGATATTGATCGTATTTATAAAACGCCCTATCTTAAAGGTGTACTTACCTTCCAATACTTTGGTTTCGGATGCTACGTTCCATACCAAATATTGGTTTTCGTTTTCCGCTACCATATACTTGTCATCTGGCGAAAAGTCAATAAAGTCGGGTGCAAAACCGAGATCAATGGTCTTGGGGTCAGTGGCGCTTTGTGCAGTTGCCAGCCATGTTACTAAAAGGAATGATAATTTTATTTTTGTGAAGTTCATTTAGTTACGTATTTAACCATCAATTGAAATCGCGTCTGTTTTTACTCATAGCTTTTACCCACTGCCACCGAATAAGCCTTCGCGTTGTACCACCCATCGGTGAGGTCTTGCGCTTCACCGTTTTTCCACAGCTTGGCTATATATTTTGAACCGTTGTGTTCATAACCTGCCACATATACATCGTTGCCTGACACAGCAATGGAAGTGGCATAGGCATTCTCCATTCCATCGCTGAGGTCTTGCGCTTCACCGTTTTTCCATAGCTTGGCTATATATTTACCATCGATTTGTTCATAACCCGCCACATATACATTACTACCTGATGCAACAACCGCATTCGCATAAGCATTATATGTTCTTCCATCAGTCAGGTCTTGCGCTTCGCCGTTTTTCCATAGCTTTGCTGTATATTTAGCGCCGGATTGATTTTTGTAGTCATAGCCAGCTACATATACATCGCTCCCCGAAACAGCGATCGAGCGAGCAGTTACCCGATACCCCATCAGGTCCCCCTCGTTGAGGTCGTGTACCACTCCGTTTTCCCACATTTTAGCTTTATAGAAATTACCTTCTTGACCTGCGGCATATACGTCATCACCCGACACAGCAGTCGCATACACCCAGGTATTTTCCGTTCCATCGCTGAGGTCCTGTGCCACGCCGTTTTTCCATAGTTTAGCGACAACCTTGGTGTGGTCTTCGTACCCTGCAACATATACATCGCTACCCGAAACAGCAATGGCGGTAGCATCGGCATTTCCCGTTCCATCGCTTAAGTCATCTGCTTCACCGTTCTTCCATAGCTTAGCAACAGTACGTTGGCTACCGTTATTTTGGTATCCAGCTACATAAACATCACCATCTGAAATAGTAATCGCGTTGGCAGCGGCATGATACCCTTCATCAGCGAGGTTTTGTGCCGCCCAATCTCCTTCCTCGTCATTGTGTTGGCCTTTCCATATCTTAGCCACATCTATCGCCCCGTTGCTTTCGTAACCGGCTACATATACATTCCACCGATATACATCAATAGCAACTAAATCACTTTCTTTATAGCCTGCTTTCTTTGCTTGTATACTTTTCGCTCCAGGCTCGTCGAAAGCATGTTGATAACCGGTTACTTTCTGATTGTCGATATAAATGTCGGCATCGGTAATGGACTGCCCGCCAGCCATTACGGTCAATGTAATTTCTTTACCTGCTTCTACATCAGTTTCATCGGCGGTGAGCTGCAATTGAAGCTCCTCTTCCTCTCCGGGTGGATTGGGATCTTGCTTTTTGGAGCAGGAAATCAGACAGGCAATCGCAGCGACTAAAATGACCCCAATTTTAATAGGCATATTTTTCATTTCCGTGTTTTATAATCCAATGCTAAGGTGCGGCAATCACTACTTCACCGCTGACATCGACTTCCTCGCCGTCAGCTCCTAATTTAAACTTCCCGCTAAAGCTTAGGGTGAATGATGCTACAGTCCCGTCTTCACCGGCAAAAGAAATGGTATGTTCCTTATAGCTTTTCAATGTCATACTGATGGGGCCCGCCGGGCCATATTTATCTTCGGTTCCCCATTCGCCAAAAGCGAATCCCTGACTCTCGGCACGGGTAGGTTGGTTGTTGTCGTCCAACAGAAATCCGATTCCGATTTGAAAGGCGCCGCGATCCAGAAGCATTGTGCTTACTCCTCTGCCGATTTCTTCATCATCGATGACATAGGCAATCGGATTATATACCTCTACTACCCCTGGGGCATATCTCGGCACGCTACCCTTATAAGTCTTACCACCGGCAATGGAGATCTCATAAGTATGTTGATCGGCCGATGTATCCTTATCCTCATTTTTGTCACCTGCCTTCGAACAGGCTCCTAATACGCATAAAACCATCATGCCTATCAGGGTTGGTACGATTGTCTTTCTCATTATTATATTCATCGTCTTATTATTTTCTGAAATACGTTGCTTATTTCCTTGGCTGTACGACAACATGGTCGACTACCAACAAAATCTCCGGATAACCAGATAGGTTGGAGAATTCAATTTGTCCCCTGTAATTCCCCGGTTCCTGATGAACAGGTACATGCGGGAACCTAAAAAATCCATCTTCCGTCGCCTGTGCGTCTGATACCTTATGCTTATAGGTCACAGCTACGCCTGTTGAACAGATTTTCTGGAGGGAAACTGCAGCTTTAAACGTTTCTGATGCCATTAATTCTTCGGTCACGTTTTTTCCTGATTGGGCATCCAGTAGCTTAAATTGGAAATCCACCTGTGCATCTTCGGGCATCGCCACGGTGGGCGTATATAATTTCCGCTTGTTTTTGTCTCCTCGGTGGAGATGGACTTCAATCGCTTTACTATCTCCTACTCCCTCGTTGGAAATATGCACCGAATCCGGCAAACAGCTATAGTTCCAACCTTGACCAGCTAAATCCGCTGTGCTTTGCATCCCTTCAAAATCAAACGCGTGCTTCTCCTTGGCCTCCAATGATTCGGGATCAAGGACTCGGTTGACATACACCGCCTTGTTATCCGACAAGTCTGTATCCAGAGCCTTTGGTTTCACTGATTTGTCTTTCAGGTAAGCCGGTAAGTCGACCATATACGATTCGACGGTCACTTCATACAATCCTGGTTGAGACAGGTCTATCGGGTCGAACCGAAACCGCACCCATCCCGGTGTAAAGGCTCTGAACTCCAGCACGGCTTCTTCGTTGAGCAAAACCGCTCCATCCGAAAGTCTTTTGATTTGCACGGCACCGAAGATGGCTTTACCTTTTTTATCGAAATCAGCCCCTCTGTTTTCCACACGAAACTCAAACTTGCTGACCTTGTCTTGCGGGCAATTGGAGAAAGGGACATAATCACCCCTTGGGTGTTCGGGGATCGTGATTGACTTAATGCCAATATTGATACCCTGTGCAAGCATTTCCGTTTCGTTATCCGGTATTTCCGAATGTTCTACATCTTCGGTTCCCGAAAAATCATCCCTCTTTTCCCCGCTCGTTTCCTCCTTGTCGAATCCATCAGCTTTGTTCCCATTGCCATTGTTGCCACAAGCAAGTAACCATAGTGGAACAATGATTAACAGCATTAAAAGGTAGATTTGTTTACAATGTTTCATGATTAATTTGTGTTTACTGCTGAATAATATCAATCAGTTAATACCGTGATAATCCCAACAATGGATCCGGCAGACTCATCAATCCTGGAATCCTGGAGTACAACACCTAACGTGACATTTTTTCCCTCAGCTTTCCATTCTCCGTGGAGCGAACTGCTGGTGTCCTCGTCTCTGGTATCATAGGTCTGACTGGTCAATGTCCACTCGTCTTTGTTGAGATTTGAGGAGAAAAATTGAACAACTTCATCCCAGGGCCCGGCATACCGGAAGTTGGCACTATTTCCGAAATCGTATTGTCCACAAGCGATAAAGACGGCCGAAGCAGGAGCAGGTACAGATATACCGAGGCAATCGTTTATTTTGTCGTTGGTTGCATGACTGTCTTCCTTTATTTTACTATCATTTTTCGTACAGGATACTGACATGAGTCCCATTGCCATCGTTAAAACCACCGACCGTACATGACATATTTTCATGACTATCCTTCTTTCGTTAACTTGTTAATCAACTCGTCTTTTGTTTGCTGTAAATTCTCCCGATACGTTGATTGTACCCACCACATTCATTTCGTCGTCGTGCCTATCGGCGGTAAACTGAAGAGTTCCTTTTACCGTGTTCTCATCGGATGAGGTGATGGTCAAGGAGCCGGCATCCCCATCCTTGTTGACGGTTCCGTACTCTATGTTACTCATGGGATTTCCGTCATAAGGTGTGAAAATACCGACATAATCTGCCTGTACAGCACCACCAATGCTATACGTTCCGATTCCCGGCCGCGTTACATTTTCATCTACCCGGAATTGCAAAATAGTCACCGAGAATATTGCCGGCGATGAGTCGTGCAAGAAGATTTCCCAGCTTGCTCCGTGTCCATGATCTATATAGTGAAAATCTGCCATACCCGAATAGGTACCTTCCACCTCTCCGGTGACGGTTATCGTCGCTTCGCCCTGTTTTTGATCGGTGGGGCTATTGTTTTTTTTGCAAGCCGCTACGGACGCGAGGAGTGTAAGGGCTAGTAATCGCGTGATAATCTGTTTCATCGTGTGTTGTCTTATAAGATTCATAATATCCGTTTCAAATGGATGTCTACTTGTTTTTGAGTACTGCAGAAAATTTGCCGTTGGACAGCGTGATTACGCCATCACCCAGCAACCCCATACCCGCGCTGAATGTGAAGGTTCCTTCAACGAGCGTGCTCATGCTTTTGGTGACCGTCAACGAACCCGAAACATTGTCGCCGCCATATACTTTGCCCCTCGTGCGGTCGCTATACATGATTCGAAAACCATCAGTTTCTGCCAAAGAGGTTTCCGTACCGATGGGGTATGTACCTGGAGAAGGGTTCGACAGCGAATTGTCACTGAAGCTTTTATGGATTATCAGGCTGAATGTTTGTTGTGTGCTTGCAGAGCCGTCGACGGCGACAAACTGATAAATATTAGTACTTCCTTCTACGGTAGAAATAACGCATTTCCCTGTTTTGGAACCGGTGTTATCTCCGGAAGTGTCAAATGAGATTTGCCCCGATTGCTGTTCTTCGGGCTTATTTTCGTTCTTCGAGCAGGACATCGACCCCATTGTGAGGGCAATAAGTACCAGTAGTAGGGGCCGTATTTTGTCTATGCGTATCATTTGCTTTCTATTGTTCGATGACTTTGAAGATCAAACGAACGGGATAAGAAGCATGTTCATTAATAAATACATCATCTATTTTACTCATGCTGGAAATGTCGTCCCCCTTGAGGTTGACCATTTCTTCTTCATCAAATTCGCTTTTCCTGTACACGCCCTCGTAATGCGGTCCGTTGTCAAACCATGTTCTATATTTCACGGAAACGGTCGTGTACTTGGCGTGGTCCAACCAGTAAGCGTCGTTTTCCAGGAGCGGTTTTGTTTCCGTGGAAAGCGTGACTTTATATGCATACCAAAACTCCGATTCCTCGTCCGTCAGTTTGAGGCTCAAGGTGCCTATTTTCTGCCCGGCATGAAAACCGTTATATTCGTCGCGCGGCCCGTCCCAGGCGTTACAGGTAATCGATGCTACCTGTAGTTCGAATGTTTTGTCTTTTAGTGTTTTATCCTCTTGCAAGGGGTTCTCGTCCTTGGAGCAGGCGCCTAAGCCCACCGTGAGGATGGAAGCTGCAATTAAAATGGTCTGTATCTTCTTCATGATTTTTTTCGTGATATTGTGCTAGGGTACATCCTTTTAGTTATTATATTCTTGCGTGTCAAGCGTATACTTTATGGGTATCAGTCACTTAATCCCAAAATTGTAGCCGATACGCAGGCCAATGAAACTCAAATTTTCACCCGACTGCGTTAACCCTTGATAGCGGGCAGACAAATCGATGTTTCCCAACATGTATCCGATACCCGCCGCATACCCAAAAGAAGTATTCGAAGCCGACCCGCCGAAATCCATCCCACCGGCATTTGCTTTGAGGTTGACGCTATTAATTGAAAGGCCCGCTTGCGGTTCTATATACAGGCCGCCGAAGTTGTGTCGGTACACGGCGAAAACCGGTGATATACCCATCGAGCCGCTCATGTTTTCGTCATAGCTGTCTTTTAGCCCAAAACGTTGATAACCTAGGGTAAGACCAATTTGCCCCGCTTCACTGATACCGTACAGGCCTTTCACGGTGGCCCCGTAGCCAAAGCCATACACATCACCAAAACTGCCGATCGGCAAACCGAAGTCTACTCCTGCATTGATGTCGATACGCCCTTGCTGGCCGTAGCCAGCTAAAGCTGTAAAAATTGTGAATAACAATCCGGATACTACTTTTTTCATACTTTAAAATTGATACTGATTAATAATAGGCCTGCCGCTCCCTGCGTAGACGCTTCTACATTTTAGTGTATCATATCGGCTGAGGTAAACATCGTTTTTGATATTTTTTTCTATTTTCGGTGCTGATGTTTACTTTTTAACTTCAAACCCACTAAATGAATAAAGAGCGACAGTGGATTCAATCCCTGCAAAATGGTGATACAACAACGTTGGATGTGATCTATCTTCAATATAAAAGTGGGTTTTTAGCATTTGCCCAGCGGTATCCCATAACAACCGAGGTTGCGCTGGATATCTATCACGACAGCATGATCGTTTTATATGAAAACATGGTGAAAGGAAAGCTGAATGGATTGAAAAGTAGCATCAAGACCTATCTGTATGCGATCGGAAAATACAAGATTTTCGCCTATCTCAAATCAAACCCACAACAAGAAGAGCCGCTAGGCGATGAGCTCACGGAAGAAATGACACTATTTGAAATCGACACAACGGAAGAACGGCTTAAATTACTTCAACGGGCTTATCTTCAATTAGGGCCGAAATGCCAACAGGTACTCCATCTGTTTTACTACAAAGGGTTGAAATTAGATGATATACAACGACAAATGTCTTATGAATCCAAAGACACGGTAAAAAGTCAGAAATCAAGATGTTTGAAGCAGTTAAAGCAAATAATCCAGGCGAATGGAAAAGGATAAAGAGCAACTGATAGAAGCCTATTTTACCGGGACACTTACAGCCGTTCAACAAGAACAGTTGAAACGGCTTTTGCAATATGACGTTGCGTTTGCAGCGCAGTTTGGCTTTGAGAAGGAAGCACGCGATGCTGTTATATACAACGAACGGCAACAGCTAAAAGAGCGGTTCCGCACGTTAGATAAGCAAGGTGCTAAACCTTCCCGGAAATTGGCAGCATGGTGGTATGCCGCCGCAAGTATATTGGTGCTTATCGGTGTCGCTTGGTTCTTTTGGGATAGAAAGCCTGAGGCTACTCCAGAAAAACTATATGCACAATACATGGAACCTTACCCCAATATGGTAACACCCCAGGTACGTGGCGATGCACCTGCCAGCAGCATGCAGTCGGAGGCATTGACGCTATACGACCAACAGGCATACGCGCAAGCTGCTTTGCTACTGAAACAGGCGTATGATGAACAACCAACAAACCAGAATGCTTTTTACCTGGCTATTTGTAAGTTGATGCTACAAAAACCTGAAGAGACGATAAGACTGTTGGAAACAAGGTCTTGGGACAAAGCAGCATATTTTTCTCCAGCGGTCGTAAACTGGTATTTAGGGCTAGCATATCTTCAACTGGGTGACAGCGCTCAAGCATTGCCTCGCTTCAAATTTGTTGCCGGGTCCGACGACAGCCTGTCTAATAAAGCAAGTGAAATAATGAAAGCGTTGGGAAACAGGTGATGGTTAGCATCGAGACCACTACACCGTGGCAACGGCGTCAGCCGCCCGTTTCCGTCTTCGCATGAACAACAATAAGGCCACTACAATCAGCCCGCCCACGATGAGCCACAGATAGGTGTTCGGAAACGTCGTGTCACTTAGCGAATCGGTATTGCCATTGATGACAAAGCCTGCCCAAAAGAACGGATGGTTTTTCAGCGGATTATTGGCCAAAAAATCGCGCTTTGCCAGTGCGAGTGCTTCCACTTTCGAATACCCTGATTTGAGGTGCTCGTAAAATGACAGCATGATATCCGCTGTTTCTTCGTCAGGCACTTCCCATAGACTATACACCGACGACCGAACACCTGCATAGGTCAGGGCCCGTGATAAACTCATCAGTCCCTCGCCGTTTTCGAGCTCGCCCATCCCGGTATTGCAGGCACTTAACACCACCAGTTCCGCCGGAAAATGGAGGCCATAGAGTTCGTGATAACGTAAATGTTCACCATTTTGAAAAACGAGGCTCGAGTTTCGGTGGTCGCTTTCATCCAATAGGGCATGCATGGCGAAATGGTAAATCTTATAGTCAGCAGCGCGCTGTAGAAAATCCTGTTTGGTCGCTTGGTCGCCCCGGTATAGATTTCCGTCAAAATAGGCTGCAAGCTGTATGGCTTCATGTGTCGCCGCTGCGATATCCTGCAGGCGACCTCTGTTTGTCGGATTATTGTCAGCGAAATGCGACATATAATCCGTTGAGTATTGCGGAGCAAAGGCAGCAAAATTCTGCTGCCCCCGCACTGAAGGTGCCGCTTTCCTTTGCAAGAGCCACAATTGCAGCCCATGTGAATAGCTAATCGAAAAAAATGAAACAAGCGGCCGGTTCCATTCGGGGTGAACCAAGGTTTCAAAGGGGATAAAATTCAGCTTATTATCAGGAATCACAACCAGTTTCTGCAACGCATCCAACGGCAACCGCAACGGGTCTATGAGTGCGTTATATAATTCCTTCGCCTGTTCAGCGTAATCGTGTCGTTTGCTTTTGATGGTTTCGTGGTATTGCGCTGCGTGCCGAAGCAATGTATCCTTGTTTCCCAATTTCACAATCGCAATATCATCTTTCTGGATGGTATACGCATATAGGTTCTCTTCCGCTACCACATACCGTACAATGTATTCCCGATCCTGTAATTCCGATTGTACTTCTTTAATGTCGAACGTATCGCCAAAAAAAGAAAAGTACTGCGCATCCGCTTCTTGTATTTTCGCCTCCACATCCATGAATTCCGCTTGCAAGGCTTCGTATTCTTTATCCGGGTGCTCGGCTGCCTGCTCATATCCAGCCATTTCAACTTGAAGCAGGTTGTGTTGTGTAAACAAGCTGTCCGGCACCTGGAGAAAACGAAGGTATTTGGCTTCAAACTCCTTAGCAAGGTGTTGCGAATGGTTGTTTTCCATCCTGTTGACCAATGCCATTTCCTCGGCTGAACCCGTCCTTAAATGCAGCGAAAGCAACCCTTCATTGATCGCTGCGTTCGTCATGCTCAACCACGGATTGTAAGCGCCCTTCTGGTAATAAATATGGAAAAGACGGGCAGCCAAATCATAAAAATGTTGAGCTACACGACCGTGATCAGGCTTGTTTGCACGGTCATATTCATTTTTATATAGGCTGGCGACTTGCTTTAACGCATTTACGTAATAAATGTCATTGCGTTGGGTAAAATCATCGATTGTAATGACATCGGGTTGGGTAATCGGTTGGTTTAACAAGATCGATATGCCCTTGAGCACCAATTTTTCTGCTTCGGCAAATCGATCCAACTGCTGTAAAACATCGGCTTTCTTGAAATACAGGTTAAGCAAATTGAACTCACGGATATCCATTTCGCCGCCGATCCGAATCGCTTTGTCGAGATGCGACAGCGCCGTTTCCTTATCTTGTTCCGCATTCAGGCAATAGCTGACCAGCTGGGAATGGAAAATCATCTGGTTATACCGGTCGCTAAGCCGGATGCTTTCCCGCATACCCAGGTCGAGGTACTGCTTTTTTTGTTTCCGTTCAGCAAGATTGTCATAATCTACCAACGGAGCAGCTGCGTGGCTGATTGCGGTGAGCAGATAAGCAGAAAACCGCTTTTGGTCATCCCCGTTCATACCCCTGAAATGTGTACGCAGGCTGTCCAAATGTGCCAATCCTCCCGCTTTGTCACTGATTAAATCCGTGTACAATATGTTTAAGCGATGCTTTTCAACCTGGTAAAAGGATGTGGGTTTCGCCGTTTCCATCCCCTTGTTCCCGCTTGCGAAGCCGTCTTCAGCAATCCATTGGTCAACGTTTAAATTAATGGTCGTAATCAATTCTTCCGCAGCTTGCTTATCTCCATATTGCCGATATAACCGCAACAAGTTGCCGTATAACGAAATCAGGTTACTTTTGTCCACATCGTCGATAGACTCCCAAAGGGCTTTTGCTTTTAGGTAACTCTCTTTTCGCTGAGTAAAATAACCCGTATTCGCATGTGCAACGCCGATATTATTGTAAGCCAATGCGATGTCATTGCGCACATCCTGTTCTTCGGCATCGTTTATCGCTTCATAGCGTGCTATGGACCGATGGAAATAATCGATCCCTTGTAAATAGCGGTCACATTTATCATAGATGTACCCGATATTATAAATGAGATCGGCTTCTCTTTTCGGCGGTAACTCACCAATAAAAGTTGATTCGCAAGCTAAGGCGAGCGGTAACGCTTCCGTCCATTTACCTTCGTTACCCAGGTTGAGATACTGCGCTTCGTACTCGTCATAGAGTTCTGACAGCAAACTGTCATGCGGATGGCGCGCTTTCGGCGCGGTAGTCAACAAGCTGCTGATGCGTTGCGCTATTGCAATCTTATAATCGCCTTTGGTTTTTAAGCTATCCGTTTTATTTACCTGCCCTTGGCTATACGAACATGAAAAAAAAACAACAAGAAAAAGCAAACGAAGCTGAAAGGTTTTGAATATAACGTTAGTGGGTCTCTTCATGACGGATTACGCGAAAATAAGATAATTAATCGGCTTTACCAGTTGAAGAGCCTTTTTCAGTGGACTAGTGATAACGACTTTAGACATCAATCTTCGCATATTTCGCGTTTCGTTCGATAAATTCCCTACGTGGGGGCACCTCATCCCCCATTAACATGGAGAAAATACGGTCACATTCGGCGGCATTCTCAATGGTGACCTGGCGTAAGATACGATATTCGGGGTCCATCGTGGTTTGCCACAACTGCTCGGCGTTCATTTCACCCAAACCTTTATAACGCTGCACGCTCACTGAGTCATCTCCTCCCGTACCTTTCAGTCGCTGTATGGCCGTTACCCGCTGATCTTCGTTCCATGCATACTCAGACGCTTTACCTTTCTTCAACTGATAAAGCGGCGGAGTCGCGATATACACATACCCATTTTCTATCAGCTCCTTCATATAACGGAAACAAAGCGTTAAGATTAATGTAGCGATATGTGAGCCGTCGACATCAGCATCCGTCATGATAATAATTTTCTGATAACGGAGCTTTTCCAGATTCAGTGCTTTAGCATCTTCGGCTGTACCAACGCTTACACCAAGTGCCGTAAACATATTTTTGATTTCTTCGTTCTCGTAGATTTTATGCTCCATTGCTTTTTCGACATTGAGGATTTTTCCTCTTAATGGCATAATCGCCTGGAATCGGCGATCACGCCCCTGTTTGGCTGTCCCACCTGCTGAATCTCCCTCAACGAAATAAATCTCACATTTTTCCGGGTCATTATCCGAACAGTCGGCCAATTTCCCCGGAAGACCTGACCCTCCCATTACCGTTTTCCGTTGTACCATCTCACGCGCCTTATGTGCAGCGGCACGGGCTTGCGCTGCCATGATAACCTTCTGTACAATTGTTTTGGCCGCTTTAGGATTTTCTTCAAGATAATCGCCCAAAATCTCTCCGACCGACGCATCTACAGCGCCCATGACTTCGTTGTTGCCCAATTTGGTTTTGGTCTGTCCCTCAAACTGAGGTTCGGCTACCTTTACAGAAACCACAGCCGTCAACCCTTCCCGGAAATCATCTCCGGTAACGCTGACTTTCAAGTTTTTCAACAAACCAGATTTGTCTGCATAAGCTTTCAATGTGCGTGTCAGTCCCCGGCGGAAGCCCGATACATGCGTCCCCCCTTCAATCGTATTGATGTTATTGACATAAGAATGTACGTTCTCCGCGTAAGTATCGTTGTATTGCAGGGCCAACTCCACAGGAATACCCTGTTTTAACCCTTCCGCGCAAACCGGTTCAGGAATCAATGGCTGGCGTGTGCCGTCCAGAAATTCCACAAACTCCGGTAATCCGCTTGTTGAATGGAACACGTCAGATTTTTTCGTGCCATCTTCATTGATTTCACGCTCGTCGGCCAGCGTTAGCTGAACGCCTTTATTTAAGAAAGCAAGTTCGCGCAACCGATTAGCTAACGTATCATAGTTGTACACGGTCGTCATCGTGAAGATATCCGGATCTGGACGGAAAGTAACCGTTGTCCCGGTTACATCACTCTTCCCTACCTCCCTTACATCGTACTGTGGCGTTCCCTTTTCATATTCTTGCTGGAAAATCTTACCCTCGCGGTGTACCTCGGCAGATAGGTGACTGGATAATGCGTTTACGCACGAAACCCCAACACCATGCAGACCTCCGGACACTTTATAGGTGTCTTTATCGAACTTACCTCCAGCATGCAGCACGGTCATTACCAGTTCCAAAGCGGATCTGTTCTCTTTCTTATTGACCCCTGTGGGGATACCGCGCCCGTTATCTTTTACAGAGATGCCATTATCGGGATGGATAGTGACCGCAATCTCCGAACAATACCCAGCGACGGCCTCGTCGACAGCGTTATCAACCACCTCATAAACCAAATGGTGCAATCCCCTGGCGCCCGTGTCACCAATGTACATGGAAGGTCTTTTGCGTACAGCTTCCAAGCCTTCAAGAACCCGAATATTATCGGCTGAATAGGTCGATGTGCTCTTATTTTCTTCGTTCATAAAACCAGATTAATATGAGTACTCGTTGACATCAAAAATACAAATTTTCTGACTAAAAATCAATGGCTCAATGCCCTTTTCATGGAGCAATTTTCAGTAAGAAAACGTTGCTAAATTGCTATTGAAACCGGTAACCCACGCCGCTTTCGGTAATGATATGCTTGGGTCTGTTGGGGTCATCTTCGAGCTTTTTACGAAGCTGCGCAATAAACACCCGTAAGTACTGCGTTTCTGCCTGGAAGCTGACGCCCCAAACTTCCCTAAGCAGGAACTGGTGGGTTAGCACCCGACCCTTATTGCTTGCCAATAGAGCAAGTAAGTTGTACTCGGTCGCCGTCAGCTTCAAAACGTCACCGCAACGCTTAACAAGCCGTGCCCCAAGGTCAATCTCCACCCCCCCTGCTTCTACAAGCTGTATATTAGAATTGGTATCGTTGTAGCGGATAGCCGAGCGTAAGCGCGCCAGCAGTTCACCTACGCGGAAGGGCTTGGTCAAATAGTCATTCGCGCCATTATCCAGGGCTCGGACAATATCGATTTCACTATTTTGTACCGAGAGAATGACTATCGCCCGGTTATACCATTCACGGAGCGTCCTCAGCACCTCGTGTCCATTCAAGTCGGGCAACCCTAGGTCCAGTAGTATGGCATCAGGCAGGTGACTGGCCGCCATTTGCAATCCCTCCTTGCCCGATGCCGCTTGTTTGACGAGGTACCCGTTGCCGACGAGATTAATCTCCAGCAACTTCCTGATCTGCGGCTCATCGTCTATGATCAATACTGTCGGTTTATTCGTCATCCCCTACGTTTTTAAGATACGATGTTTCTGCCGGGATCATTATCGTAAAAGCAGCCCCCCCGTCTGTTTGGTTTATCACTTGCACTGTGCCTCCGTGCGCCTCCACAAACCCCTTTGCGATCGACAACCCCAAGCCCGAACCGCCTGTTCCGGAATTTGGAAGGCGGTAGAACTTTTCAAATATCCGATTAATTTGCGGCTCGGGTATACCATTGCCGTTGTCGCAGATATGTACCCATAAATGGGTGTCATCATAAGCTGTGGTAACGTGAATAGTGGAATTCTTAGGCGTATAACGTGTGGCGTTGTGGATGATATTACTCAAAACCGTTTCCATGAGCCCACTATCCAATTTGAACAAGGGCAAGGTCTCATCGGGCTCAAAAACTAGCTCGTGCGTATCATTGAGGGAAAGTTCGTTGATAACCAGAAAAACGAGTTCATTCACATCACACCAATCCTTTTTCAGTTTCAGTGTTCCCGTCTCAAGTCGGCTCATATTCAGCAAATTTTCCACTTGGCTATTGAGGCGGGTACTGGCTATCTCCATTTCGGACAGTAACTCCATCCGTTGTATAGGCTGAATGGTGTTATCTGTTTCTTTTAAGGTATCGATACTGCCAATAATCGTCGCTATGGGTGTCTTCAATTCATGGGAGAGTGAGTTGAGCAACGTATTATATAGCTTGATCGTGTTCTCCTTCTCTTCACGATCGCGTATTTTCTTTTCTTGATTTCTCAGCCGGTTCGTGAGAACAGCATTGACCGATGCAATAAACAGGTACACCAAAAACAACAGCACGCTTTCGGCATCCGTGATTTCGTAATGCGGCACAGGTTCAATGAAAAAGATATTGAGCAATATGGCGCTTAACAAGGCGGAAACGAGTACAGGGAGGATATCAAATAGTACGGCCAGGACGGAAACGGCAACCAACAGAAGGAGTGCTACCACACGATAGTCTATCAGGTCGCCCAGCGCATAGCAGGCAATCGACAACAGCGTGACCGATGCCATGCCAATTAGAAATTGACGCACTTTATTTGTACGCTTAGCTGATATGCCTTGGGGGTTCATCCTTTACAAAGTTAGACACCGATACATAAAGATTTCATAAAGATATCAGGAACTCCCTCACTTTCCTGACCGTGTTTGGTATTTTTAGCCGTATGAATACACTGATAAATCTAAGGCCTTTTCGGGAGTTTCTCAAGTCTGGCTCAGCGGGCGGTATTATCCTGCTGTTTTGTGTCGTTATCTCGCTCCTCATCGCCAATTCTCCCGCGGGTGTTTATTTTGAACAGCTCCTTGCAACGGAGCTAGGCATGCATACCGAACAAATACATCTACGCTATTCCGTGTTGCTGTGGATCAACGACGGACTGATGGCCATCTTTTTCCTGATGGTGGGCTTGGAAATCAAACGGGAGTTGGTGGAAGGTGAATTATCCTCGCCGAAAAAGGCGGCCCTGCCCATATTCGCTGCTGTTGGTGGGGTGCTTGTGCCAGCCTCGATATATGCTATTTTCAATGCGGGTACAACAACGGCAGCAGGGTGGGGCATCCCGATGGCTACCGATATCGCCTTTGCTATCGCTGTTATCACCATGCTGGGCAAAAAAGTACCCGTCTCACTCAAAATCTTCCTGGCAGCATTGGCTATTGTCGATGATTTGGTAGCCATATTGGTCATCGCCATTTTCTATACTTCCGAGCTCCATTTCACTTACTTACTTTACGCCGGTGGGATATTTGCATTGTTATTGGTATTCAACCGCCTTGGTGTGAAGAAGCTCTATATGTACCTGATACCCGGTGTTTTCATCTGGTATTTCATCCATCACTCTGGTATACATGCCACCATTGCGGGGGTATTGGTCGCCATGACCCTGCCGACCACACCCGACGCGAAGGAGTCTCCGCTTGAAAAACTGGAGCACCTGATAGTAAGACCAGTCAATTTCCTCATTATGCCCCTATTTGCCTTGGCCAATACCAATATTCGGTTCCAGGAAGAGATGTTCCATGGCCTATTCACCCCGCTCGGACTAGGCATTATACTCGGGCTGCTCATTGGCAAACCTGTGGGCATTATGCTGATCTCTTGGATAGCCGTCAAGCTACGTATCTGTACACTTCCAAACAAAGCATCCTGGATGCACGTCGTAGGCGTGGGATTATTGGCGGGTATCGGCTTTACCATGTCTATCTTCATCGCGCTGCTTTCATTTACAGGTCAGGAACTTTTAATGGCGGAAGCCAAATTTTCAGTACTGGTAGCATCGTTGTTGTCGGGACTAGCCGGTGCGCTTACGCTGGCGATGATTGCCAAAAAAAAGGCGAGAACTCACTAAGCCCCAATTTATTTTAGTTTAAAAACACCCTCAAATGAAATGTTTCCGTAAGGATTAAAGGTTCTTAAATTTGCTTAAGCAATTATCGGCAGATATGAAAATATCTTTACCAAGACTAGCTGTTTATCCTGCGGATCTTCAACAGGTTACTGGCCTGAGCGAACGCACCTGCCAGCGACTCATTAATAAGATTCGGGATATGTTTGGATTGCGTAAGCACCAGCATGTGACGGTTTATCAGGCCTCAGATTATCTGGGCATTCCGGTAGCGGAACTTTCCGTCTTCATGCGTCGCTCCTAAACCAAGCAGTTGGCAAAGGGTTTGCCTCGGCAGCGAAAAGATTTTATGGAATAACCGTCTCGCGTTAGGTGAGGCGGTTTTTTTATGCCCGACAAACCCGACAATTCCGTCAAAACCGACAATTCCGCCAATTCCGACAGCGCCTCTTGCCATTCTTCTCAACTTTGTATTGCCAAGGGAAAGGTACCGCCTGCGGCATGGAGTATTATTTTTTATTTTTTAACTTTTAAAAAGAAGTAACATGGCAATTAAATTCAACGTTTTGGAAATCGGCAAGCCGGGCGATCCGGCCGCACCGAAGAAGTTCTATCCCTGTCCGGTGCACACCGGCGAAATCACGCTCGAAAACCTGGCGGCAGACATCTCGTATTCATCATCACTCACAGAATCCGATGTGTACGCTGTTTTGCAGAGCCTAGTACGCGAAATCCCGCGCAACATCAGTCACCGGTATATCGTACGCTTAGGCAACCTCGGCGCATTCCGCCTGGGGAGCAACAGTACCGGAAGTGACACCGAGGAGGAAGTAACCGGGGCGAATATTTTCCGTACGCGCCTGCTGTTCCACCCAGGCAAGCATGTCAAGGCTGTTGTTGACGGTTTAACTTTCGAGAAAATGCGATAATCTACGCTGTCATTACCCCGGCCGATCAGCCGCCCCGAATACATCGGGGCGGCTTTTTTTATAAAACCAGCTAAAAATGACGCTTGGTCACTTCAAAAACCGACTTCGGAGAGCTTCTGGAGTGACGGCGGTCATTTTAAAATTGACTTCGAAGACTTTGAAAAACGACTTCGGAGCGTTTCCTGACCGATTCGGCGGCTGCAATAATAACCTAAAACGAAAATAATTGTCTTAGTTTATGTAGGAACATGGGGCGCACGCACCCTGATTTACTACCTGTGCCGTAGCAGTTGAGCGTGTCAACCCAGCCTTATAATACCTAAATACGCATCCCTCAATTCTCAAACCGGCCGTACAACTTGCATATCCGAAAAAGTACCGCCTGTATATCACGGCTTTGAAGGAAAATACTGGTTTGGAGCAGCGCCTGCTTGCTACCAATATCCTTGCGGCGGATGATATCCAGCTCATTGCCGAAATTTGTATTGATGAATTCGCGAATTTCGTTGCGGCTCAAGCGTAGCAGTGGCACGTCTGGCCCATCTTCTTCATTGAGCTCATGGGTAGCCAACCGGAAAAACTTATCCATCTTTCCGGCCAACACCTCCAACGTGTCAATGAAACCACTGGCCAGCGGCTCATGCAGGTTCTCGATGTATTGCAGGCTCTCTGCGCTCAGAAACTTGGCCGATTGGAGCATATCCTGAATCAGGTCGGAGCCGTGAACAATCACTTCGGCCGAGCGGCGGTCGGCGACCTCCAGCTTCCGGATGGCCCGGAGGCTGTTCCGCTTCAGTTTATACGAATACTTGATGAGGTCCATCAGCTCCTTATCTGTCCGCTTAATAGCCGATGCATCGCCGCTACGAATACCATTCAACACGGTACCATAGTGGCCTGATATTTCGATGATCATCGTTACCAGCATATTCTTGCTGCGGATGTATACATCAAGATCGCCCTCTTCTAGCAAACTGAGCCTGCTCTTCTCAACTTTCGATTTCTGTTCCTTCTTAGAAAAAGTAATGTTAGAAATAATAATATAAACGAGCACAACACTCATAAGCACCGCTGTGGCCACCACGCCCTGGTAAATCACAAACACAAATAGGCCTGCAACCGAAAACGCAATAAGTGCCGTAATGAACCACCCACCGATCACACTAAGTACGCCCGTAACCCGGTAAACCGCCGATTCGCGACCCCAGGCCTTATCGGCCAAAGAGGTACCCATAGCCACCATAAAGGTTACATAGGTAGTGGACAGCGGCAACTTCTGCGAGGTAGCCCATGCAATCAATATGCTCGCCAATATCAAATTGGTCCCTGCCCTTACCAAGTCGAACGCTGGTGCACTTTCGCCAACCAACGTGGCTTTCTGTAATTTATCGCGCTCAAAGCTCAGGTTGTAACGCCGTTTCACGTTGCGCGGTATCACCGCATCAAACACATTGCCCAGCATCATCGCGGTCTTCACCACCCGCCGTGAAATAGTGTTGGGCTTAAACCGATCGTCGCTTCCATCGTCCCCCTGCTTGCCGAGATTGATCTCGGTCTCGGTCACTTTCTTGGCCTTTGCACTCAGCCAGAGGGTCAAGGCCATCACCAACCCGGCTATCCCCAGCATGTAGCCGGGCACGATGATATCGCTGTTGGCCAGGTAATCTTGGTATAGCGCGTCAGCCGGCACACCGCTACCCAGCCAATTCTGGTAGGCCAACAGGCCGGTAATCGGCACACCAATAAAGTTCACTAAGTCGTTTCCAGCAAACGCCATCGCCAGTGAAAACGTGCCTGCTAACACCACGATTTTCAGTGGATTCACCCCAAATTGACGCTGAAGCCAGTAGCAAACCCCGATGGATACTACAATGACAACAAGCATCACCACCACAACGTTGTCATAAATTGAACTTACCCAGTCTCCCTGTGCCAATGTAGTGCCTTTCAGCCCCTTAATCAACAGAAAATAGATAATGACGGCAATACCGACACCCGAAAAAAGCACGCCCAAGCTCTTTATACGCTTCTCGTATTGAAAGGTAAATGCAGAGCGGACGAAAAACTGTACAATCATCCCTCCTGTGAAGGCAATCAAAATGGAAAGAAATATCCCCGAGATAATCGAAAAGGTGCTGTCTATGTTGATGTATTTCATCACTTCACCAATCGATTCCCCTTTCTCAGCCGCGAAAAGGAACCCCATAATCATGGAAGCGCCCAATAGCTCAAAGACAATGGAAACGGTCGTCGAAGTAGGAAGTCCAAGCGTATTGAAAATATCAAGGAGCACAATATCAGCCAGCATCACCGCTAGGAATATCCACATGACTTTGTCGAACGTGAAGTGCTGCGGCGTAAAAATACCCTTCCGCGCAATCTCCATCATCCCGCTAGAGAAAAAGCACCCCACCAGTATACCCACTGCGGCAATGAGGATAATGTTCCGGTAGCTCGTTACCCTGCTCCCGATGGCTGAATTTAAAAAGTTGACGGCATCGTTACTCACGCCTACAATCAAATCCGCAATGGCCAATACCAGCAATACGGCGACAATAAATAACATGTACTCCATAGTAATCCCAATTACCAATTAAAGCCACAAAAATGTAAAGTTAATGTGTATTAATCATTGTCGTAACATTAAGTTAATGTTAACAACAGAAGAGTTACGACAGGTAATCCGCCTGCCGCATCAGCAAGGCCCGGTACTTGTTGAAAACGGCGGACTTGGACACAAAGCCCATGTACTCCCCCTCCTCACCCAACACCGGCAATATCCAGATGTCCTCTCGGTTCATCTTGTTCATCACCACTTCCATATTAGCACCCATCTGCACCGTATCTACCGGCTTCTGTACCAAATCGGCTATCGTTTTGTCGCCCTCGTTCGTTTCACCCAGCAGAATCTCAAACAAACGCTCGCTATAGATAATCCCCAGCAGCTTACCGGTATCATCATCTACCACCGGAAAGATATTCCGCTTGGTATGGATAATGTCGTGGCGCCTATCCGTCGGCTTCTCCCAGGGGTGGAGGATGGTGAAGTTGGTTTCGAGCACATAGCGGAGCTTCATCATGCTCAGCACCGTGCGGTCTTTATCCTCGTGGGTAAGCAAATCGCCTTTCTCGGCTAGTGCTTTGGTGTAAATGGAATGCCTCATCACGCTGCGGTTAATCAAGTACGCGATGGAGGTGACAATCATCAACGGTACCATCAGCGCGTAGCCGCCGGTGATCTCGGCACTTAAGAAAATGCCCGTAAGGGGTGCATGCATGATGCCGCTCAGGGCAGCGGCCATGCCTGCGACGGAAAAATTCGCGATATCGAGGGTCACCCACCCCGTCAGGTTCAATCCATAGGCAAAGGCAAACCCCAATAAACCACCCATCACCACGGTGGGCCCGAAAATACCACCATTGCCACCGCTGTTGAGCGTTACGAGCGAGGCGAACGATTTGGCAAATACCGTAATGATCGCATAGCAAACAATCAGATACCCATAGGAACTGTATTCCGAAAAGATGCTGTTCTCAAGCAACGCATGGTGGTTGCCATCCAGGATCTGTTGTATGGCCAGGTACCCTTCCCCGTACAGCGCCGGAAAAAGGAAAATAAGCAGCCCTAGCAGCAGCCCACTCAGCCACACTTTGCGGTAGGGGTTGGTAATTCGGCCGAACCATCCATTCACGGCCGTACTCAGCTTTGCGAAATAAATGGAAAATAAGCCGATCACGATGGCCAACACCACATAAAAAAACAGGGCACTCATATCCCAATCGTCGGTGAGCAGGTGGAACAGCGGCTCGCTATAAAGCAGCCGCGATATCACGGAGGCCGTCGCTGCCGACATCAGCAGGGGAATGAATGCCGGTATCGAAAACTCCGGCAGAAGGATTTCTATCGCGAAGATCATCCCCGCCACGGGGCTGTTGAACGCCCCCGCGATTCCTGCCGCGGCACCACATGCCAGCAAGAGCGTAACTTCGCGGTAGTTGAGTCCGAAGACCCGGCCGATGTTCGAACCAATCGCCGATCCGCTGTTCGCTATCGGTGCCTCCAAGCCCGCCGACCCGCCAAACCCGATGGTTAGCGCACTCGTGATGATCTGCGAATACATGTTGTGGGGTTCGAGCTTGCTCGATTTACGCGATATGGCATACATAATCGGGGTCATACCGTGCGCCATGTGCTTACTCTTAATAAACCGCCTTACATAAACCACGCTGAGCAGGATGCCTATCAACGGAAAAAAGAGGTACAGGTAATACTTGTATTCCCACTGTACCTCATCCTGTAAGAACGAAGCAATGGAGTGGGTAAGCCCCTTCAATGCGGCAGCAGCAAGTCCACCCATCACCCCTACCAATACGGATAGGATGATGAGGAAATTCCGGTTCGACACCCGCTGGATGCGCCATTGGTTTAACCGCCATATGTATTTCCCCAGTCGCGTCATTCTTCCGATCACGTCTTATTACAGACCCGCCAGCGCCTGTTCGAAATCGCCAATCAGGTCGTCGATATGCTCTATACCTACAGAGATGCGCAACATGCCGTCGTTGATGCCCGCCTTCAGCTTCTGCTCGGGCGAGTGGTGCAGTCCCCACATGCTGGCCGGATGTACCGCCAACGATTCCACACCACCAAGACTTGCTGCGTTCGCAAAGATTTTCAATCGGTTCAACACCGTCTGTGCGTGGGCAAACTGTTGGCGCTCATCGGCACCTGCCACCTCCACACAGAGCATCCCCGTAAAGCCTTTCATCTGGCGCTTCGCCAGTTCATGCTGGGGGTGCGACGGTAGTCCGCAATAGCTTACCTGTGCAATATGTGGGTGCCGCTCCAACCATTGGGCCAATGCCATGGCGTTGGCATTGATCTGATTCACCCGGAGCGACAGCGTACGCAGGCCGCGCAGCAACAACCACGCATCAAACGGCGCCAGTGCCCCCCCAAGCGACAGCAATTTCTTCCAAGCCTTGTTCACCGTCTCTTCCGTACCACAAATTACGCCTGCGGTGAGGTCGCTGTGGCCACCGAGATACTTGGTGGCACTATGCACCACAATGTCGATACCGAAGTCGGCCGGCCGCTGGTTAATGGGGCTGGCGAAGGTATTGTCGCAGATGGTGGTCATTCCGCGCTGCCGCGCCAAGGCACCCACATATGCCAGATCGGTCACCGCAAGGTTCGGATTAGAAGGCGTTTCGAGGTAAATCAACGTCGTGTTATCGCGCAGGGCTTCGGCGAGCGACGCGTTATCACCCTGGTCAAAGAAAGAGACCGCCACGCCGAATTGTGGCAGCAGCTCTTTCAGCAGAATGCTAGCCGCCGAGTAATGCGACTGCTGGGCGACCACATGGTCGCCCGCCTTCACTACCGTGAGGATGGCCGTGCTGATGGCTGCCATGCCCGTAGCCGTTGGCAGCGCCGCTTCGGTGCCTTCCAGCCGAGCGACCACCTCAGCCGCTTGGCTGCTCACGGGGTTGCCATGACGATGGTAAAAATACGGGTACCGCGCATCGGTGGCCGCCGCCATATAGGCATCCGCATCGGCCGATGCATAGTATGTTGACGTTTGGTAAATGGGCGGCACCACGGCTTGTGTGTCATTAAACGACTTACCCGCGTGTATTAGATCGGTTTCTATATGACTCATGATATCTGAAAATTTGAAAGGGGCTACTTTGCAATCATACAAACTTAGGGAAATTTACCCCATCGGCAAAGCCGTATCACGGCAGGCATTACCTTTTTTGATGTAAAATGCGCGGAATCCTCAGTTCTCCGCGAGGCAACGTACACTATCGGGATATTGCCCGCCGCCGCTGCACGATATACAGGCCCACCATCACCAGCAGCACGCCCACCCCGGTATGCCAAGAGAGCGGTTCGTCCATCAACACCGCCGCAATAGCAAAGCCCGCAATGGGACAGAGAAACAGCCAAGCGGATGCTTTGATGGGGTTATCACGCAAGAGATACAGCCAAAGGAGCATCGCAACGACCGAAACGGCAATGGCCAGCCATAGCACCGCACCCCAAAATCGGCCATCGAATGTGTTGGCTGTCCCCTCATGGAAAAAAACCGCAAACGGCACCACGCACAGTCCGCCGATCAGCGTTTGCCAACCATTGATGGCGAGGATATGCAGCTCGCCCCAGTCCTGTCGGGCAAAATAAATCGACCCGGCCGAGTAAGACAACATGCTGAGGAAAAGCACGGTGAGACCAGCTGGCGTGGCATAGCTCTCACCCAACAGGGGATATGAGGCCAGCAACATACCCACGATGCAAAGCATAAAACTCACGACCGTACTCCACCCCACCGGCTGCTTGTACCATACTGCTCCCATCACCGTGATAAGCACGGGGTTGGTGGCCACAAACAAGGTGCCCAACCCAGCCGATACGTTTTGCATGGCCACCACATACAAGCCGAGGTAGAGGCCCACGTTCAGAAACCCATAAATGGAAAGCCGCTTCCAGAGCTGCCAGCCCGCGGGCAGTCGCTGCCCCATCACGAGGTGGGCAATGACCAGCATTACCGTGGCGGCCACGGCGAAACGTGCGATGGCAATCATAAAAGGCTGTGCCGCGAGCAGGCCGATCTTCGTGGCTGCCGATGCCGATGCCCACAAGATGGCAAACACCGTACCTGCAATCACATACCCTGCTCGTTGAATCGAACTTTTCACCTAATTATAAGCCAGAATTTCACCACGAAACTAAACAAAAGAATGGTTTTCGGTTTAATTTTATTTCCTTTGCAGGGTGCCGAGCACCAATTCGGCCATGACACCATGCACTAAATGAATATTTCAATCATGAAAACTGTACGTTCCAAAATCACTATGCTCGTTGTTAGCTCCGTAGCGCTGGCTACGCTATCCCAATCGTGCCAGTCGCCCGAAAGGGACACGGCTATCGATAGACAAGCATCACCCGTTACGGTCGATGCATTTGCCGACCTCGAAATCCTGCGTTACGATGTACCGGGATTCGATGCGCTTACCCTCCAGCAGAAAAAGCTGGCATACTACCTCTACAAGGCCGCACTGTCGGGCCGCGACATCATCTACGACCAACGCGGTAAAGACAACCTCACCATCCGTAAAACCCTCGAAGCAATCTTCAATAATCCCGAAACGGATAAAAGTGGCGACGAATGGTCAAAGCTCAAAACGTATGCAGGTCACTTCTGGTTCAGTAACGGCGCTCACCACCATTACTCCAACGACAAATTTGTGCCCGAGTGCAGCGCCGCATACTTCGGTGGGCTGGTACAAGCCTGTGATACGGCAACCCTCCCATTGCGCGAAGGTGAAAGCGTTACCGCGTTCATCGACCGCATCCAGCCAGTCATCTTCGATTCCACGGTAAACCCGAAGATGGTCAACCTCACCGAGGGCATCGATCACGTGGCCCAATCGTCCAACAACTTCTATGAGGGCGTTACCCAGCAGGAGGTCGAAGCCTTTTACAGCACATTCCCCGATACCGGACACGATCCCGAATGGGGCCTCAACAGCAAGGTGGTGAAAGTAGACGGCAAGGTGGCCGAACGGGTGTGGAAATCAGGCGGCATGTACGGCAGCGCCATCGATCAGATTATCTTCTGGCTCGAAAAAGCCATCCCCCTGGCCGAAAACCCTACCCAACAACAAGCACTTACCCTGCTAGCCGAGTACTACCGCACGGGCGATCTCCACACGTGGGATGAATACAACAAAGCGTGGGTGCAGGATACTACGGGCACCATCGATTTCGCCAATGGCTTCATCGAAGTATATAACGATGCTATGGGCATCAAGGGCAGCTACGAAGCCGTGCTCTCGTTGAAAGACCTCGAAAGCACGAAGCGTATCAAGGCCATCGCCGATGAAGCGCAATGGTTTGAAGACAACTCGCCGCTCATGCCTGCGCATAAGAAGAAAGAAGTGAAAGGCATCAGCGCCAAGGCCATTACGGTCATTGCCGAGGCGGGTGATGCGGCCCCCAGCACGCCCATTGGCATCAACTTACCCAACTCCGATTGGCTGCGCAAGGAATACGGATCCAAATCGGTATCGCTCAGCAACATCGTGCATGCCTACAATGAAAGCAGTGCCAACAGCGGCTTCCTCGAAGAGTTCGTGGCCGACACGGCCAAGCTGAACCGCATGAAAAAATACGGTAACCTGGCGAGCGATCTCCATACCGATATGCACGAATGCATCGGCCACGCTTCCGGCCAGATCAACCCTGGCGTGGGCACCACCGACAAGACGCTCAAGAGCTATGCGTCCTGCTTAGAAGAAGCCCGGGCCGACCTCGTGGCCCTGTACTATATCATCGACCCTAAGCTGATTGAAATCGGCGTGATGCCATCGCTGGAAGCGGGGAAAGCCGAATACGACAGCTACATGATGAACGGGTTGATGACGCAGCTCACGCGTATCAAGCCGGGCGACCAGATTGAGGAAGCCCACATGCGCAACCGCGCACTCAACGCCTACTGGGTGTATGAAAAAGGCAAGGCAGACAACGTGGTCTCCATCGAGAAAATCGACGGAAAAACCTACGTGCAGGTAAACGATTACGAAAAACTACGCACCCTCTTCGGTGAGCTGCTCCGTGAAATCCAACGGATTAAATCGGAAGGCGATTACGAGGCCGGCAAAAACCTCGTCGAAACCTACGGCGTGAAAGTTAACCGCGAACTCCATGACGAAGTACTGGCCCGCTACGCCAAACTGAAACTCAAACCTTACAAAGGTTTCGTGCAGCCTAGGCTTATTGCCATCGAGGAAAATGGCGAAATAACCGACGTGAAGCTGGAATATGTCACCGATTTCTACGGCCAGATGCTGGAGTACGCCGAGGACTATTCCCTATTGCCGGCAGTGAATTAATTCTGGGTGGTCGCTGCCTCGTCTTCCGTTGCTACTATGCTATTCAGAATACCGATGGCATACCCAATATCGGGCACCCGCTCAAAGGCGATGCGCAGCGAGCCTTTTACCTCCTTGAGGTTGCAGATAGTGGGGTTCTGCTGCACGAACTGCAATATTTTACCAAAGCGATCGCTTTCGAAATAGGCCGGGTTGGTGGCAAAGTAGCCACGGAGTACATTTTTCTTGAAAGATACTTTTTCAAAGCCGATTTCCTTACCCAACCACTGCAGACGCAATGTATTCAGCAGCTCCTCTACCTGAGGCGGTATCGGCCCGAACCGGTCGCGCAGCGACTGCCGGAAGGCGTCGAGCTGCTCCTCGCCTTCCAACTTGGAAATATCATTATAGAGATTATACCGCTCGGCCACGTTGGTCACGTACTCATCAGGAATGAGCACCTCCAAATCGGTATCGATTTGGGTGAACGATACAAAGTCACGCGGCTTCACATCGGTAAAGAGCGCCGAGAACTCGTCGTCTTTCAGTTCCTGGATGGCCTCATCGAGTATCTTGTGGTACATCTCAAATCCAATTTCGGCAATGAAACCACTCTGCTCGGCTCCCAGCAGGTTGCCGCTGCCGCGGATGTCGAGGTCGCGCATGGCCACGTTAAAGCCACTGCCCAGCTCCGAAAACTCCTCAATGGCATTAAGACGCTTGTATGCTTCGGCAGTGAGCGTAGAGAGCGGTGGGCTCAGTAGGTAGCAGAAAGCCTTTTTGTTGGAGCGCCCAACGCGCCCACGCATCTGGTGGAGGTCACTCAGCCCAAACATGTGCGCATGGTTGATGATAATGGTATTTGCGTTGGGGATATCCAGGCCCGCCTCGATGATGGTGGTGGCCACCAGCACGTCATACTCATGCTCCACAAATTTGAGCATCACATCCTCAAGGGCATCGCCCTCCAACTGGCCGTGGGCCACGCCCACCCGTGCGTGGGGCACCAGCTTCTTAATCAAATTACCCAGCTGTGGCAGGTCGGCCACGCGGTTGTGGATGAAGAATACCTGCCCACCGCGGTCTACCTCGTAGCTCACCGCCTCCTGGATGAGGGTTTCGTTAAATACATGCAACTCGGTCTGCACGGGTTGCCGGTTTGGCGGCGGCGTATTAATAATACTGAGGTCGCGCGCCCCCATTAGTGAGAAATGTAGCGTTCGCGGTATCGGCGTTGCCGTCAGGGTAAGCACATCTACGTTGGCGCGCAGCTGCTTGAGCTTCTCTTTTACCCCCACACCAAATTTCTGCTCCTCATCCACGATCATCAGGCCGAGGTCTTTGAACTTCACGTCTTTGCTCACCAACCGGTGCGTACCGATGATGATATCCAGCTTCCCTTCGGCCAGCCGGGCCAGTGTCTCCTTGATCTGTTTGTTGGTTTTAAACCGGTTGATGTAATCGATGGTGCACGGAAACCCTTTCAGGCGCTCGGTAAAGGTACGGTGATGCTGCATAGCCAGGATGGTGGTGGGTACTAACACAGCCACCTGTTTGCTATCCGCTACCGCCTTGAATGCCGCACGGATGGCGACCTCCGTTTTGCCAAAGCCCACGTCGCCGCACACGAGGCGATCCATCGGGTTAGGCGATTCCATATCGCCCTTCACATCGCGCGTCGCCTTCTCCTGGTCGGGCGTGTCCTCGTAGATGAACGATGCCTCCAGCTCGGTCTGCAGGTAGGTATCCGGACTAAATGCGTTACCTGTTTGTGCTTTACGTTGCGCGTATAGCTTAATCAGGTCGCGCGCAATGTCCTTAACTTTTTTTTTAGTGGTTTTCTTCAGCTTGTCCCACGCGTCGGTCCCCAGCTTGTTCATCTTGGGGGCCACCCCATCCTTGCCCGTATATTTCGAGATACGGTTCAGCGAATTGATATTTACATACAGCAGGTCGTTGTCGGCATATACCAGGCGTATAGACTCTTGTATCTTACCATTCACCTCCACCTTTTCCAGTCCGGCATACTTACCGATCCCGTGGTCTATGTGGGTAATGTAATCGCCCGGCTTCAGGTCGCGCAACTCCTTCAAGGTAATCGCCTGCGAGCGCTCATAGCCCTTCTTCCGTTTATATTTATAATAGCGATCAAACACCTGGTGGTCGGTATAGCACGCCGCGCCCAGCACCACATCGGCAAAGCCTTCGCGCAGGGCGGTATGTATGGGCGTAAAGGTGACCGACTTATCCATGTCTTCGAGGATGGTGATCAGCCGTTCAATTTGCCGGGGTGAATCGCTGAAAATGCAATTCTCAATCTCGGCCTTCTCGTTTTCCTTGAAATTATGTATCAACAGGCTGAAGTCCTTGTTGAACGACGGCTGCGGGCGCTGGTCAAACACGATGGTATCATCGGCTTTATACAGGAACTGCTTGCCGAATTCTACCACGGCGAAATCATGCAGGATGGCCGATAGGTTCTTATCGTCGATAAAATTGTACTTCGGATCCACCCACTCGGGATTCTGCTGCTTATCTTCGGGCGACAGGGCGCGCCACAACTCGGTGGCCTTCTTGTAACCGCGCGCAATGATATCCATTGTAAACTGCACATCTTCGAACCAAATCACCGCATCGGCCGGGATGTATTCCAGCAGTGCGATGTTGCCTTCCGTAAGGAACTTCGCCTGTACGTTGGGCACGATGGTTACCGTATGGATGTTGCTTACCGACAGCTGGCTTTCGATATCGAACGTGCGGATGCTTTCGATATCGTTACCGAAAAATTCGATTCGGTAGGGCAGGTCGTTAGAAAACGAAAAAATATCTACAATGCCCCCACGAATGGCGTACTGCCCCGGCTCATACACAAAGTCTACCCGTTCAAACTCATACTCCTGCAAGAATTCATTGATAAAGTCGATATCAAGGTTAGCCCGTTGGGTAATCTCAAGCGTATTCTTTTCGAGGTCGCTGCGGTTGATTACCTTTTCGGCCAAGGCCTCGGGGTAGGTCACCACCATTTTGGGCAACTCACTCGTATGGTTGAGTGTGCTCAACGTTTCGGCCCGCTGCAATACGTGGGCGCTATCGGTCTGCGTAAAGTCAAAGGCTTTGCGGTACGATGCGGGGAAGAAGAGCACCTGCTTATCGAGCAACCCTTCCAAATCGCTTAGGAAATAAGCGGCATCCTCATGGGTGGGCAGCACGAATACAAGGGGCCGCTCCTGCAATTTGTAGCATGCCACGGCCACCATCGCATCGGCCGATCCGATCAACCCTTTGAGGTGGATGTTCGGTTTTTTGCCCTGCAAGGCCTTTGCCAGCGTTGCTACCTGATTGCTCTGGCCAAATTTCGCTAAAATATCACTTATGCCCACTATCGTAAAACGCGGACAAAGGTACATAAAAAATAAGCTAATCAGGAGACTTCACGCCTCATTTCCGTTACCTGCGTATCCCCAATAAGAATAGCAACCTGAGCGCGGGTGCCCGCTACCGTCCCATCGGGGCCCATGTGGTTCTCGATGTTCCATTGGATATGGTCGCGGTAGCTCTTGTTGAACAGGTCTATCCGTTTATCGGTAATCTCATGGCCCATACTTTTATGGTCTTTGCATTCCATTGCCGGTTTGCGCAGCCCCACCCCATTGTCCTCAACGGTAAGTTGAATCGCCGAGCCGCGCGATTTCGCCACAATCTGCAAGCGCTTGTCCTTCCGGTCGGAGGGTGCCAAGCCATGGCAGATCGCGTTCTCCACAAAGGGCTGCAGCAGCAGCGCCGGGATGACATCGCGATTTTCCCATTCTGCCATTTCGTTAACAATTTGGTAGGTAAACTCACCATCAAAGCGGTTCTTCTCCAGTTTCAGGTATTGATCTAGCAGCTGCAGCTCATCACATACACGATGCACAGGACGATGCGAAATCTCCAATACCCGGCGAATGAAGCGGCTGAAATGGACCAAGTAATTGAGCGCACGGTCATACTCCTTCCGTTCCACCAGGAAGCGGATCGATCCCAGGCAGTTGAACATGAAATGCGGATTGATCTGCATCCGTGTAGCGATGATTTCGGCTTCCATCAGATTTCTTTCGTAAAGCGCCTTCAAGCGGGCATCTTTCTGCTGTTTAATTAGCTCTTCCGACCGTCTTTTGAGGCGCCGTACACGGTATTTGACAAATCCAAAGCCGGCAACCACCGCCAACAGCCCCACCATCACAAAGATAATTAGGTTTCGGCTGTGTAGCTTGGCTTCGGCCAGTTGCTTATCTTTAGTAAGCAGTTCAATCTCTGCTTCCTTGCTTTCAAGATCGTATTGCTGTTTGATAGCGGAAATCGCCACTTGTTGTTCATGGAAGGCAAGGCTGTCTTTATACTGCTGTGCGATGCGGTAATAGGCCAGTGCCCGCTTGGTGTCGCCCTGCTGCTCATAGGTGTTTGACATCGCCGCCGCACTATGTTGTATCATGGCATATTGCCGCAATTCGTTGCCCACATCATAGGCCCGGGAATAGGCCGTCAGTGCCTGGTCCAGCTGTCCCTGCCGCCGAAAAACGTCGCCTATGCTGCTCGCCACCGTAGCCTGTCCGAGCGGATTGTCCAATGCCTCATACAGGGATAGCGACCGCCCGAAATAGGCTTTGGCCGTTTGCAAGTCTTCCCCCTCCATCAGGTAACTATTGCCAATGGCTTCCAAGGTGATGGCCATCCCGTTCTTATCGTCCATCTTCTCGTTCAGTCGCTGCAATTCGGCAAGGTATTCGCGCGCCGTCCGGTGATTGCCGATCTCGTCGTAGTAGCTTCCGATAGAAAGATAATTCATGGCCTGCCCCAGCGTGTTGCCGGATGCTTTTGCGATATCGAGGGCCTGCCGGAGGTGCTCTAGGGCCTCCTGTTCGCGGCCCGGTATACTCATTAGCGCAATACCCAGTCCGTTGTTGGCAATCTCTCTATTCTTGTTGTCTTGCTCCGTTTCGGCAATGGCCAGCGCCTTCAGATAATACGCTACGGATACGTCGAAATTGCCATTGTGCCGGGCCGCCACGCCGGTGTTGTTAGCAAAGATCATTTTACTCAGCGGGGGGATGGGCAGGTGCTCCGTCAGATCGAAAGCCTTCTGGTGCAGTGGCACCGCCTGCGCGTAATACTGGTGGTAGCGGTAAAGCAGCCCGAGGTTGTCTAATGCTTTTGCGTAGAGGTAGGTGTCGCCGAGGTCGACCGCATGCTGCACCGCTTCGGCAGCAAGGTCCATGCAGCGGTCGCCGTGTTGGGCCTGGCGATGGTATAACTGCGATACCTTCAGTTGCGTCTCGATGTATGATGAATCAACGGGGCCATGTTTCAATAGCCGCTCCAGGCTGTCCAGGGGATTGCCCCACGCGGTTGTCAACGAAAAGAAAACAACGATAACCAAAGTGATAGTTTGCTTCGACAGACGACCCGATGTCATAATTGGTACATATAACAACGAAGGTACTATTTATTTTTTCTTTATCAGCGTTTTATTGCCTCAAACAATCCCACGATTACCCGCTTGCGCGAAGCGCTCACGGGAATCTCCTTGCCGTTCACTAGCACAATATAACCACCGTCGTTTCGTACATATTTCCGCATATACTGCGGATTGATCAAATACGACTGATGCGTGCGGATAAATAGGAATTTTTCCATTACCTTTTCAAATTCCTTGAGCGTTTTGCTGATCAACAGGGTTTTGCCCGATTCGAAATGGATATTGGTGTAATTATTTTCACTTTGACAGTACAGGATGGTCTTTACGTCAATAAACTCAAAACCATCCAGGATCGGCACAGCCACCTTATTGCCCAGCAAACCATCCTTCTTGAGGTTGTCGAGCAGCAAACTGACCTGGCTGTTATCTTGTTCCAGTTCACGCCGCTCGCGCCAGCCCTTCACCGCCTCCACCAACTCCTGTTCATCAATCGGTTTCAGTAGGTAGTCTACCGCCCGTACTTTAAATGCTTGGATGGCGTACTGGCTGTAAGCCGTGGTAAAGATCACGTCAAAAGACGGTTGTTCAAACTGGTCCAGCAGCTCAAACCCGTTGATCCCCGGCATTTCTACGTCAAGGAATAAAAGATCGACAGGCGTTTCCCGCAGGGTCTTAATCGCTTCACGGGGCTTAATGCTGTGAAACACCACCTCAAAATCTGCAAAAAGGTGGTTTATATGTAGGAGCAAGCTTTTCACACAGTGCAGCTCGTCATCTATTATGGCAATTTTAAACATGGATGCTACGTCAAGTGGTTTCAGTAATTATTTCAGTAATCAGGGGTTCGTTAGGTTCGTTGCGGTCGCTGTCGTGGTGGGCGTCAATACGGATGATGAGCTGCACACGTGTACCCGATGGCTGTCCCTCCGCATCCGCTATCGATTCGATATGCCATTCGATGTGATCCGGAAAATTACTGTTATACAGCTCAATCCGCTTATCGGTTATGCGATGTCCCATGCTGGTATGGCCATCGCGCGATGGCGCACTTTTCACAAAGCCTACCCCGTTATCTTCAATCGTAATTACAATCCCGTTGGCATCCGACCGGGAGCAGATGGCAATACGTTTGTCGGACCGTTCGCTGGCCAGCAAGCCATGCCAAATGGCATTTTCTACAAATGGCTGCAAGAGAAGTGCAGGCAAGGTTTTACGGTCGGCCCATTGCTCTACCTCATCACTAACGCGGTAACTGAAGTCACCGTCAAACCGATTTTCCTCGAGCCTTAGGAAACCCTCCAGTAAACGCAGCTCGGTCGCCACCGTGTGCACGGGCTGTTCGGAGGTTTCCAACACACTGCGGATAAACCTGCTGAAGGTAACCAGGTATCCCATTGCCTTGGCGTTTTCGTTACTTTGAATCATAAACTTAATCGCATTGAGGCTATTGAACATAAAATGTGGATTCACCTGCATACGTGTCGCGATCATTTCGGCTTCCATGACGCTCTTTTCATACTGCGCCTTCAACTTATCGCGCTTTTGTGCTTCAATAAGCATAATCGCCTTTCTTCGTATTCGCCGTATTCGAACTAGGAAAAAAATCAGCCCCAGTAACAAAATCAGCACGCCGGCCATGAGGTAGATAATGAGCGCGCTGCTTTTCAGTTGTGCTTCTCGGAGCGTCTTATCTTTGGTAAGCAGTTCGATTTCTGTTTCCTTGCTTTCGAAATCGTACCGCGTTTTGATGGCCATGATGGCCGTTTCCTGCTCCATGAGCGCTAGGCTGTCTTTATATAGCTGTGCTATTTTAAAATAGTTAAATGCTTCGGAGGTATTATGCTGTTCTTCATAGATACGCGACATCATTTCAGCGCTATTCTTGATCAGCCGTTTATTATTTAACCGAACCCCCACCTCCATCGACTGCCTGAAAAACGACAACGCTTGGGTTAGCTGCTGGTTTCTAAAAAAGATTTCGCCAAGGCTATTGAGCGTCTGTGCTTCGCCTACATCATTGCCAACTTCCTTAAAGCGCTGTTGGGCCTGCCGAAAATAAGATTGTGCCGCAGGCAGGTCGTTTCCCTCCGTCAGGAAACTGTTGCCGATTGCTTGCAAGCTGATGGCCATCCCGTTTTCGTCATCCATTTCTTCGTTCAAGAGCTGAAGTTCACGGAAGTATCCCCTAGCCTTGTCGTGCTGACCTACCTTGTCATAGTACCCGCCGATGGAGAAGTAATTCATCGCTTGCCCGCGTTTGTTGCCAGCACCTTTTGCAATCTCAAGCGCTTGGTGCAAGTAATCCAAGGCTTCTTCACCCCTGCCAGGGAGGCTCATAAGGGCTATACCTAAGCCATTGGAGGCAATTTCCATATTCTTCTCGTCGTCGGCACGCGTGGCAATGGCCAATGACTTCAGGTAATAATTTACCGCGATATCGTTATCGCCATTATGGCGTGCCGCCACCCCGGTATTGTTGGCGTAGATCATTTTGCTCAGCGGGGGCGCCGCTTCGTGTTCAATCAGGTCAAATGCCTTCATGTGGAGCCGCAATGCTTGCGCATAGCGGTGGTGGTAGCGATACAACAGGCCCAGGTTGTCTAGCCCCTTGGCATACAGCGTGGTGTTGGCAAGTGTGGCGGCCTTCTCCATGGCCAATGCGGCTATACCGATGCAATCATCTTCGTGGTGTGTCTTCCTGTGTTCCAGGCGCGACAAGTCAATCTGGAGTTCCACCCGGGTCGAATCGTTCTGCTCGCGCTGCAGCCGCCGGCGCAAACTGTCTATCCGGCTGTCCCGAGAATCACCTCCCACCGCTTCCGGTGTTATCGTGGTGGCCAAGACAAAGACCAGGATGATGCATTTCGTTATGTTCATGGTAGACTTACGTGATAGAGGACCGTTTTTTAGTCAAGGTAATGGTAAATTCGGCTTTCGTTCCTGTCTGTACGCCGCCGTTGAGTTCGGTCAGCTGAAAATCAATTTTGTCGTCGAAGCTGTAATTATATAATTTGATACGTTCTTTGGTCAGCGAAATACCCAGTCGGTTGTCGCTCCCCCGCTCTGCCGACTGCCGGCTGCTTTTCCAGCCCACACCGTTATCTGTGATGGTAATCGTGAGGGTGTGGTCGTTTAGCACAATATCAACGGTGATTTCCTTATTTTTCGTCGGGCTGTTCATCAGGCCATGCCATACGGCGTTCTCCACAATTGGATGGAACAACATGGGAGGCACCATGATGCCTTTCATCTGCGGGTTATCGCCGCCACTGATCCGGTACGAAAAATCATCATCAAACCTGTTTTTTTCGAGCTTTAGGTATTTTTCCACAATGGTCAGCTCTTCAAGGATCGGGATGACTTGCTTCTGTGAGTTTTCTAGCACCATGCGGATAAAGCGGCTGAATACCACAAGGTACTCGATGGCTATCTTATTCTGGTCGCTTTGGATCAGGTAGGTAATGGAGTTCAGGCAGTTGAATAAGAAGTGTGGATTAATTTGTAGCGTCCGGGCCAGCATTTCGGATTTTGCCATTTCAATCCCAAACTCCGCTTGCAGTCGCTTCTTTTCTTCCCTGTTGAGTTCCTCCTGTGCCCAGATGATTTCCGCTTCCCGTACCTTCACTTTTTTTTCGAGCTGCTTATTCATCTCACTGGCCAATTGCCTATTCTTGCTGAGCTGTTCGATGTGCCGTTCTTGGGCTACCTGCTTTTCTTCGACCAGATGGACGAAACGTTGCCCCAAGGCCACCGCAAAAAAGAGCGTTTCCACGAAAATACCGGCTTCAAAATACGTAGGTGCCGTAGCGTTATATAACCACGCTGTGGGTAAGTCACTGAATGAAAACCGTACGGATGCCACAATCGAACCTACGAAATAGGCTAGGCTGCCCAACACAAACGGACCTTTTACGGGCGACTGGACGTGCATAATCACCCATGTAAGAAAATAGGTACTTAATGAGAAGATAATCACCCGTACCGACAAGAAGATGTACGATGTATAGTCGAAGATGGCGGGGTAGCAAACAAAATAAGCAATTGCGTATACAAGGCAAGCAATACCCCAGATTTGGAACGCGCGGGCTATGCGCCTGCTCTGGCTTCGGAGATCAATCAGTTCCACCGCAAAAAAGATATAGGCGCTGAAAGCCAATAAGGCAACCGGCTCGATGATTCGCCTATTACCATAGAAATACCCATCAAACAGTTGCCCAAACCAGGTAACGGTTTTGATATTGATAAAACCGTACACCCACGAGCAGACCAAAAACAACGTATAGAACAGGTAAATCCGTTCCCTATTTTTGAAATAGAGTATAGAAACGAAAAAAATCAATACCGCCACCGCACCACAGAACAATAGTCCGATAATGTCCGATTGTTGATTGATCTCAGCGAGGTGCGTATATTCCATTCAGTCTATAAAATCCATAAATATAGCGCTTTCTTGTCATTGGTGAAGCGTCAGTTATCAAACTACCCGAAGCGGTGAGAATTTGGCCGTAATCAGCAAGAATCCGCGATTTTCGGTCCCCCTTCTTTTTGGAACTCCCCATTTCTCACCGGAAACTTTACAATGCTCTTCCAAACCCAGCAGTTACTCACTCGCTATTGTAGCCGCCCCCCTTATATTATCTCTTTGCAGCGTTAATAATTGACGAAATAAATTTCAAAGACCATGAAAAAAATTGTATTCATTATTGCACTCACCACGTGCACCTACATGATGGCTTCCGCACAAAAGGGCGACATCCAAATCGGTGCAGGCGTAGACGTCGCACTGCCTCTCGGTACCTTCGGCGAAGGTTTTGGCGTCGGTTTAGGTGCTTCGGCCAAAGGACTGTATGGCATCAGCGATGCTGGGCAAGTCACGTTAACGATCGGGTTTTTACGCTTCGGCATGAAAGACGGTAACGACCAGGTTTCGGGCTCCAACACACTCATTCCCGTGTTGGCCGGCTACCGCCACCGGTTTGGCAACCTTTACGCCGAAGGGCAGCTAGGGCTCACCGCAGTGCGCACCGCCGTCAAATTCAAAGACAGCAGCATAGGCAATTTCGGTGGTAGCACATCCGCAACCCACCTCGGCTATGGCATCGGTGGCGGCTACCTGATGGGTGCGTGGGACCTTGGCCTCCGCTTCCAGGGTGTATCCGGCTCCGGCGGCAGCCTCGATTTTGTGGCCCTCAAACTCGCGTACAATTTCCAGCTTAATTAACTACCCATGAGACCAATCTATCTACTTGCGTCACTCGTCCTGTTGATTTTCGTGGCGTCATCGTGCAAGAAAGACAAAACACCCGATCCATTCGGATTGACCGCTGGCAAACTGAGCATGAAAGCCGACGGTACGCCACGGGAGGCCGAAACGGCATTTGTGTTTACCGCGCACGAGGAGGAAACGGACCACTACATCATTGCACTTACCGGCATGTTCACCCCGCAGGGCGCGGGCTCAACCGACGATGTCGTCGATGCGTTCTACATCTACATGAGCTTCACGGCGGCGCAATTCAACAACCCGAAAGGCACGTACGACATCATTGCGCTCGATAGTGATCCCGAAGGCCGGCCACTGGTCTATGCCACGTACCAAGTGGGGCTGGGCTCGGATGCGGCGCGTATTTACGGCATTGCCGAAGCAAACAAGTCGATTGGAAAGCTGACCATCACCGGCTTTGAAATCGGTAACCAAACCGGTATTCCGGGACTTTCCGGCAGGGGGTATACGAAACTTCAAGGCACCTTCCAGATGACCCTCTCCGAGTTGAAAATGGATGGAAGCGGTTTCAGCGGCGAGTTCGCGATCACCGAAGGGAAATTCGATGTGAAAGATCAATTTGCATTCGGATTCTAATTAGCGGCCAAGGTAAGCACCCATCTTTTATTAAGTAAGTTATCTCATCATGAAAAAATTACTGTCTATACTCTTTATCGCCAGCCTGGCGGCCGCCTGCTCAAAAGACGACAACCCGCCGGCTTGGGACGACAAGACCGGCGCATGCCTGAAAAATTATGACTTCCAGTATGAAAAATTGCTGACCAAGGCGGATGTTGGCAAACATGTAACCATAGACGAAGCCTCCTATAAACTGGATGTCAGCACCATGAAAGGCCAGTATGGTCATGCCACCTATACGTGGAACAGCGATCGTCCTGATTTGGAGATAGAAATACTGGGACAAATCATCCGTGGCCCCGACCGCAACCGACTGGAATTCACACAGCTTTACTTTTACACGGCTAGTGAGGTGCAACTGTACAGTCAGGAATCCGTTATCGAACTGTTCGACATCGGCTACCGGAAGCTGTCCGATGCCGAGGTGCGGGAAATGCGCGAAAACCTCGATCGGCAGTACGCCGATGACCCCGCTGGGTTGGAGCAGGCCAAAAAATTCCTTGAAGCCCGGTTGAGCTTCAACTATCAGCGGGTAGAAGTGGGCGACCGCGCCTATTGGAGCTGGAACGACACGCATGGGTTGGAACTAAACGTACTGGCCGGCGCGACATCCTTTTCGCTCCGCACCAAGTTCAGCGCCGAAGCTGCAACCACCCTGCCCATTACCGTTGCCCTTGCCAAAGAGATTCTGGCAAAGTGTAATTAAAGGCTGTTAAGAAGCGGGCAATACATACCCCCGTATCGATAACCACGGCGGGTTACGATTGCTGCATGTCGGCAATCGCTTCGCGCGTTACGTTGGTACCGAAAAGGTACACCCGCGTTAGTGCGGGCAAGCCTCTCAACTGATTGACGCCGTCATTCCCAATCGCGGTCGATGACAAGTTGAGGTACTGCAGTTGCGCACAGGCGGGGAGTGTCGACCGGCGGTAAATCTCACTTTCCTCAGGTTGGCTGGGCACCATCACCACACCCCCGCGCTCAACACAGCCACCGCGATACCAAACCACTGGTGGAATTACTTATTTAAATGGGATCAGGCCTGTACACTGGCCGAGCAGATCATGGAAGTCGTGCATCGCTGAACAAATCGCGACACCGATTGTTGCCCCTACATGAACAAACGATATATATTGGCCGTAGGCGGTCTCGCTATCGGTGCCACCGCCCTGGCACTATGCGGATATGGCCAGTCGAAACCCAAAGGGGTCAGCGTGGTGACCGATTTCGACCTCAAGCGTTACCTGGGCGATTGGTATGAATTGGCGCGGTTTGATTTCCGGTTCGAAAAGAACCTCAAAAACACGCGTGCACATTATGCATTAAACGATGATGGCACCGTTAGTGTAACCAATGCCGGTTACGACTATGTAAAGAAACGGCCAAAGGTCGCCAACGGAAAAGCCAAGTTGGTGGGCGAGCCCCACGAAGGCAAGCTGAAGGTGTCTTTCTTCGGCCCCTTCTATTCACCCTACAATGTGGTGGCTATAAAAGGCGACTATGAATATGCGCTGGTGATGGGCAAAAACACCGATTACCTCTGGATACTCGGGCGTAAGACCACCATCCCCGAGGGGGTGAAACAGGAATTTCTGGAAATTGCCCGTAAAGCCGGTTATGACCTCAATCGGTTGGTGTGGGTGAAGCACGATTGAGTACCGTGTACACCGCGAGGCGGCACCTTACTCCACCGTTACCGACTTGGCCAGGTTCCGCGGCTTATCCACATCCAGCCCACGGGCCACACCGATGTAGTACGATAGCAGCTGCAACGGGATCACGGAAAGCAATGGCGCAATCACCTCATGCGCCTCCGGCACTACCATCACCGCCTGGGCCAGGCCTGCCACCGAGTTATCGCCCTCGGATACCACCGCCAGCACATTACCCTTGCGGGCGTGGATTTCCTGGATGTTGCTCACGATCTTTTCGTGGTAAGCATCGCGCGTAGCCACAAACACCACCGGAAGTTGGTCGTCTACCAGCGCAATGGGGCCATGTTTCATCTCCGCGGCAGGGTACCCCTCCGCATGTATGTACGAGATTTCCTTCAGCTTCAGCGCCCCTTCCAAGGCGATGGGAAAGTTGTAACCCCGCCCCAGGAACAGGAAACTTTGGGCATCCTGGTAACGCCGGGCAATGTCTTTGATATTCGCCAGTTGGTGCTCAATAATCCACTCCACCTTGTCTGGCACCGCATCGAGCTCGTTTAGCAACGTGCGGAACAGCCCGCTGGAGAGGGTACCACGGATTTCTGCCAACTTCAGCGCCAACAACTGCAATACCGCTAGCTGGGCAGTGAACGCCTTCGTGCTAGCCACGCCGATTTCGGGCCCTGCATGGGTATACGCCCCCGCATCGGTAATCCGGGCAATGGATGAGCCCACCACGTTGACAATGCCAAAGATGGTAGCGCCTTGCTCCTTCGCGTTTTCCAATGCCACCAGCGTATCGGCCGTCTCACCACTTTGCGAAATGGCGATGATGACGTCTTTCGACGATACGATGGGGTTGCGATAACGGTATTCCGAGGCATACTCCACCTCCACATTGAGGCGGCAAAGTTCCTCGATGAGGTATTCGCCCAGCAGCCCCGCGTGCCAGCTTGTGCCACAGGCCACGATGACAATGCGGTTAGCTTCGCGCAGCTTATCGGCAATCTTATCCAGCCCACTCAATGTAATGTATCCCTCCGCAGCGTTGAGCCTGCCGCGCAGCGAGTCGCGGATGGTAGTGGGCTGCTCATGGATTTCCTTCAGCATGAAATGCTCAAAGTTACCCTTCTCAATCGCAGCCAGCTCAAGGTCGAGCTTCTGCACAAAAGGTGTGATGTGCTCGTTGCCCAGGTTTTTCAATATCAATTCATCGGGCCTTACAATGGCCAGCTCATAATCGTTGATGTAGACCACCTCCTTGGTATAAGCCAACATGGGCGAGGCATCGGAACCCAGGAAATGTTCGTCTTTACCCACGCCGATGACCAGCGGGCTCCCCTTTCGGGCGGCAACGATGGTCTCCGGCTGTTCGGTTTCGATCAGTAAGATCACATACGCGCCCGATACCCTTTTGAGTGCAATCCGCACTGCTTCTTCCAGCGAGCAGGCATTATTCAGCTTGATATCTTCGATAAAGTTAAGCAGTACTTCCGAGTCAGTATCGCTGCTGAAAGAATAGCCTTTTTTGAGCAGCTCATCTTTGAGCTGCGCATAGTTTTCGATGATACCATTGTGGATCATCGCAATCTTGCCCGATTTGGAAAGGTGCGGATGGGCATTGCGGTCGGACGGCTCGCCATGGGTAGCCCAACGGGTATGGCCTATGCCGACCGTGGAGCGGGTAGGCGCTTCACCGGCAAACGCTTCCAGTGCTGCCACCATACCCTGCTTCTTGTACACGGCCAAGTGGTTTCCGGTGTGCAGCGCCACACCGGCACTGTCGTAACCACGGTATTCCAACTTTTTCAGTCCCTCTATGAGGATGGGATAGGCTTGCTTGCGGCCCGTATAGCCAACGATTCCACACATAGTGTCGTATTTTAATTAACGTTATTCACAAATCAACGGCCGCAAAAATAGTGTTTTTATCTTTAATCAATCGATTGCGTAAATATATTTATTGAAAAGTATCTAGGTAATGGTCGGGTCAGGACGGTACGGGTTGCCTTTTTTTGACGATTGCCTACTTTTGGCTACAGGATTCGTTTGAATCCCATCAATTCCAATTAAAAACCTGCGCATAAACATGGTTACAAACAAGGGTATATCGATTTTTAGAACGGCGTTATGGCGGATTGGCTTGTACAGCGCCTGCCTGTTGCCATTCGGCTGTGGCAACCATAACAAGGAAGCATCTGGCGACAAGTTTGCCGACCACGTAAGGACTACTGCATTTCAGGAACCGGCGGCAGAAATGGCTGGATTCAACCTTCCACCGGGTTTTGAAATCACCCTGTTTGCTTCGGAGCCGGACATTTCCAAACCCATTAATATGGAATTTGATGACCAGGGCAGGTTGTGGGTCACGCAATCCTCGGAGTACCCCGTTGCGGCTGGCCCGGGAGCCGGGAAAGACCGGATCACCATCTTGGAAGACAGCGACGGTGACGGCAAGGCCGATGTTTTTACACACTTCGATGACCAGTTGAATATACCGATTGGCATCATGCCCGTGGCCGATGGGGCCGTGGGCTTCAGCATTCCCCATATCTACCGTTTTCGGGACGCAGATAACGACGGCAAAGCGGAAAAAAAGGACGTACTTGTCGGGCCTTTCGGGTACAACGATACCCACGGTATGGTCAATAATTTCATCCGGGGGTATGACGGGTGGATCCATGCCTGCCACGGGTTCACCAATGTTTCTACCGTGGCCGGTACGGATGGCGATTCCATCACGATGGTCTCAGGCAATACATTCCGCTTCCGGCTGGACGGCAGCCGCGTGGAGCAGACCACCAACGGGCGCATCAATCCGTTCGGTTCGGCGTTAGACGAACGCGGGTATCTGTATTCGGTAGACTGCCATAGCAAACCGATATTTCAGCTTATACCGGGGGGCGACTACCCCCAATGGGGACGTAAGGACCCCGCTATTGGCTACGCACCCGAAATGATGAGTTACGAACTGGGCTCCACCGCGCTTTCGGGATTGGTCCATTACACGGACCAACAGTTCCCCGAGGCGTACCGGAATAGCTTCTACACGGGCGATGTGGTGACCTGTCGCATCGACCGCAATACGGTTACCTATCAAGGGACCACGCCCATCGCTAAAAAAGAAGAACCCTTTTTAACGAGCGACGATCCTTGGTTCCGCCCGGTCGACATCAAAACCGGGCCGGACGGATCATTGTACATCGCCGATTTCTATAACCGCATCATCGGCCACTACGAAGTAGCGCTGGACCACCCCGGGCGCGACCGATTAAGCGGACGTATATGGAAAATAACGTACACAGGCAAAGACCGGGGCACGGTGCCGGTACGGAATTGGGCCACAGCAAGCCTCGCCGAGCTGGTGGCCGGGCTCGACCACCCGCATTTATCCATACGCCTGAAGATAGCCGACCGGCTGGTCGATGTCTTTGGCGAACAGGCCGTGGCGGCCATGCTCGAACGGGTATCGTCCACAGATTCGGCCCCTACTGGCTATATCCACGCCCTATGGGCACTGCATCGCCTGCATCGACTGCCCGAGGAAATGCTCGCAGCGGCCTTAGGCCATCGCGATGGCATCGTGCGCCAGCACGCCTTGCGTATCCTGGCGGAATCTGATGCACTTACCGATCGGCAACATCATTCCGTGGTCACCGCGCTGTCCGCAGCCGACCCTTTTATCCAACGCACCGCGGCCGAAGTGCTCAACCGCTTTCCAGATGCCACGCATGTCGCGCCGCTGCTCACTTTATACACCAACTGCCCCGCCGAAGACACCCACCTGAAATACACGGCATTGCTGGCTATCCGCAACAACCTACGGGGAAAAGGGGTGGCCGAGCAAGTATCACGCATGGAATGGGGTGAAGCCAAACGGGCTACCCTTGCCCTGGCCATGCGCGATGTGGAAGCACCGGCAGCAGCTACGTTTGTGCTCGATTACCTGCTCCACCACGACCTGCCGCTCGATGTGTTGCAGAAAAACCTGGCTTTTGTGGGAAGGTATGCACGTGCCACGCAGCTCGCACAAGTGGTACCCCTCATCACCGAAAAGTTTGCCAACGATAAGCCGGCCCAGCTTTCGCTCTTCCTGAATATCCAGGAAGGGGTAGCCCAGCGGGGTGTGGCGGCACCCTCCGAGCTCCAGGCATGGGGCGCGCAACTTGCCCGCCATTTCCTGGATGCCGTACCGATAGACCGTGATATATGGAAGAGCACCCCCCAAGATCATCGGACGGAAGACTTCAGTCCCTGGGCGTTCTCCGATGCGTTCCTGACGAACGTAGCGCCTGCTTTTCGGATTTACCTGAGCGAGCGAAACGGCTACAAGCCCCGCGCTACCCTCTATACGAAACCGTTTAAGCTGCCTGCCGAGCTGCGCATGAACGTGTTCGACAACGATGTGCACAACTCGGAAGAAAAAGTGGGCACTTCCAAAAACGTGGTGCGCATACGGCTGGCCGACGACCATCGGCCGGTGGCCGAGTATCGCATGGAGCAGCCACCGCATACCAAGATGGAATTCGCCGACCTCATCAAGTCAACCACGTTGCACCTGCATGGGCATGAGGGTAAAATGGGATACCTCGAGGTGGTGGATAGCTCGGAAACCGGCTCCATCGGCATCGGAAAGCTGGAGCCCGAGGTGGTGGTGATGCCCGCCTATACCCCCTCGGACATCGACGAGCAACGGCAGCGGGCGGCCGAGATTGCCGGCACCCTACACCTGGTGGAGTTGCATGGTCGCCTCGTACAGCTCTTGCAAGCAACGTGGATAAATCCCAATACGCGGCTGGCGGCTGCAGGAGCATTGGCCACGATGCCCCAAAAAGGGGACACGAAACTACTAGGCACCCTTTTTGCCAACAAGGCCGAACCGGCATGGCTACGGGAGCAACTGGCACCCCTCTTGGCACAGTTGCAGGGAACTGAAGCCCTGCAATACCTCGCGCAGGGCATGGAAGGCAGTGCACGGCCTGTCCAGTTGGCGGCAACCGTTGCCCTGGCTGCCTCGCCGGCAGGGATAAACCATTTGCTAGAAGCCGTAGACAACAAGCATATCCCTACCGATCTGCTCGCCGAGTTCAAGGTGAAGGAACTGTTGGAAGCGAATGCGCAAGCCAACCAGCACACACGCATCCAGCACCTATTGGCGCAGGGCGAAGACGAACGGGTGGCGCGTAAACAGCTGATCGAGGATCGGATCGCGCGCTTCGAAGAAACCGGGCAACGCGTAGGGAAAGGACAGGCGCTATTTGAATCCAACTGCGCCATCTGCCACCAAATTGGTGGCAAGGGCAGCCTAATCGGCCCCCAGCTCGATGGCATCGGCAATTGGGGTGTACGGGCACTGACCGAAAAGGTGCTCGACCCGAACAGGAACATCTCGGAGTCGTTCCGTACCTATAACATTACCCTCAATAATGGCAAGAAACAATCGGGGCTCTACCGGCGGACCGAAGGGGAGGTCATGGTTTTCGCAGACATCAGCGGTAAGGAATTCAACGTCGCCAAAAAAGACATGGCTTCCTATACGCCCTCTCCCTATACGTTGATGCCCGACCAGTTCCGGCATACCCTATCGGAAGACGATTTCGGTGCACTGATGGAATACCTGCTAAGCGTCAAATAGATCGCATGGGGATACCCAATCAGCGGTTCTCGATGGCGAATTGCGTCACCCGGACCTGCCCACCGTTGCCCTTTGCAGCCAGTCCCACGCGGAACCCCATGCCCCACGGCACCAGCGGCCCCGCGTCGTATGCCTCCAGCGCGGTCTTCCATTCGCCTGCTTCCTGCCACGAAAAATCGACTACGTGGCCATCGGAAACAGCCATCTTCAGCGTCACCGTATCTTGGCTGGCGGCGAGGTCGTGCTCTTGCAGCACCTGCTCATCGTCCTTGGCCATGCGCCAAACCTTTACGGTGGTGCCGAAAACACCAATACCGATGCCGGCAATAGGCGCCCCAAACCGGTTATTAGCCCCGCCCACCATGGTGAGGGAGGCACCCGTTTGCCCGTCGGTGGTCTGCACAGCCACCCGCGCCGTCACCTCATAGTTGATGGAGGTAATGGGTTGCACCAACAATGAACCAATCCCGTCGTTGCCCTGCGAGGCGGTAAGCAACAAACCTTCACTGCCCACCGAGGCATCTACCGGCTGGTTCACGCGCCACCGCCACACGGGTGCCATGGTATTGAACCGGTCGGTATAATCCGTTGACGATGCCTCGCGGTCGTACCCGGCGTCATTGGCGAATACGGGCCAGCCATCATCCGTCCAGTTGATCTTTTCCAGCACACCTTCCCGACCCACATATACGCTCCCCGCCTGGTTGTAGGCGTGGTAGAGGTAATAGAAGTCGCTCCCATGTTTCACCACGGTGCCGTGGCCGGCGCACTTCCAGTGGTCGTTGTCTACCAACACGGGGTTCTGGTCGTACTTCTCCCAAGGCCCCAATAGCTGTTTAGCCCGAGCCACCCCGGTTTTGTAGTTGCAGGTCACTTCGCAGCACGCGCCCGCCGAATAGGTGGCATAGTAGTAGTCATTATGGCGGAATACACTGATACCCTCCACCAACTGTCCCTCCCACTCCTGGTCATTGGTAAACAGCTCATGCATCTCGCCCACCAAGGCGGTGCGCTCCGCGTTTATTTCCTGTGCCCACATCGGGGTGGGTTGCCCCTTGCTGTTGCCGTCCTCTTTCCAAAGCAGGTAAATCTTACCGTCATCATCTTTCACCTCATACGCATCAATGGAGCCTAGCTCCTGGCTCACCAGCGGACCATGGTCGGTATACGGCCCTTCCGGCGCGGGTGCACTGGCTACCGCCACTGCCAAGCGTCCGGTCGACTTGTCGCGTGCGGTGTAGTAGAGATAAACCTTATCCTGCGCTTCATCATACGCCAATTCCGGTGCCCAGAAGTTATTGCGGGCCCATTCGGGTAAGTCGGCAAAAGCATAGGATACCTGCTCCCAGTTGACCAAGTCGGTCGACTTGTAGATGGGGAACAATGGACCCCATTCATTGGATGTGGCCGATGCCCAGTAGGTATCGCCGATTTTGATGACCGTCGGGTCGGGGTGATCACCCGGCAATACCGGATTAACGATGGTAATGGTGCCGACTTCGTCAGCGGGCCGATTGTTCGTGCAACCGGAGACAATGGCGAGGAGCACGGCGAGGGATAAATATATGGTCTTCATAATTTTTATAATCGTTGTTAATAACAAACGCACATGATGTGCTCTTGCAAAGAAACGGTTTTCCGCTTAGAAAACGGGCGGCTTGTTGCTCAAAATCTCGCTGATTTGTCTCACCGCCATTTAATCACCCTTAGTCCCGTTCAGCATATCTTGATAATGTTTCACCCTTGCCCTGCGATCCGCCGGTATGACAAAGTAATCGAGCGTCTCCCCTTCTATTCCAAAAGCTTCGATGGTGATTTGTTTTGCACCGTATTCTACCATGTGGACATTATGAACCGATTTGGCGATACCTGGCGGCTTTAAGTACCAGCGAGAAGGGTCCACTTCACGCGGGCGGACGCCTAATCCACCGTCTCCGATGTAGACGATCCCTTCTGGATTGGCTTTCACCGCTAAAATGGGTACGGTGCGTTTCATCGAATGGTCATGCCCCGACGATATCAAATCAAGCTTATATCTTTCAAACAGGGGTACCCAAGCCCTGCGCCGCGATTCGCCGTCTTCGTAGGCCCGTACGCTCGGATAGGCAGGGCGATGGTACATGGCGCCAAGCCACCGCTTCTTGGGTCTCAGCGCCTGTAGTTCCTTCTCCAGCCAGTCACGTTGATTTCCATTGAGGCTGATTTCAGTGTTCAGGATGACAAGCGCCGTATGCCGGTTCAAGTTGGCTGTATAATAGAAATCATTCTGGCGGTCCGGCCACCAAAACATCTCTTCAAAACCAATATCCATATCGTGGTTTCCCCTTGACGGAAAGATCGGGAGGAGGCGCTTATCGGCCGTGGTTGTTTTTTCAAAATGGTCTTTCAGCCAATAATACAATTGAGACCAGTAAGCCCGGTTCGTATAGTCGGCCGTGTGGGCCAGCGCAATTATTCCCGGATTCTTTTCAAATAATTGCCGCATCACCGTATTCATACGTCGCCGCGCATTGTTATCTTCTACCCGATCAGCCCCCAACCGAGAATCACCCCCAATAAATAGCGTTACCGGCCGGTCGTCGGCCGGTGCCGTAATAAAGGAATACTCGCCGAGGCGTTCACCATCGCTTTCAACCGTAATATAATAGCGAGTGGAAGGCTTCAAGTCGCCCAAATAGGCATGATGGTAATAGGATGCCATCGGCTTTTCGTCGCTTTGAAGCGTGTAAGCGCCCGAGTGGATTTTTCTGGACCGGTTAGCATACAACGTCGTATTTCCGTTTCGAGCTGTTGTATCGTAATACAACACATGGTTCTTTCCCGGCAAAGTTGTGGCCCAAGAGATGACAGCTTCCCGGTCCGGGTGGCTTCCAAATTGCACATAAAGGTGCAACGGCCTGGTCGATTTCTCGAGCAAAATGATGTGTGGATCTTGAGCCCAAGCGACGGAAGCAAAAGAGGCTCCTACAAAGAAGCAAATCAGCAGTCGGAGCCATGGTTTTCTTTTATGCATGTTGTTTATCGGTATGTTGGTTATCGTATTTTACAAACTTGCCATCTTGAGAGCGACTGAGCATATAAACGGCCAGGGGAGCTAGGATATGAGAAGCCCGTTGCAGCACCTCGGTATAGGCGCCGGTTCCCAAGGCAGTCATTCTCGAAAAGGCTGTAATTGTCGCCCAAAACATGAGCCACGCCAACAGGAATTTATTAGGCTTAAGAAGCACGGCCAACGCTACAATGATATCTACCCAGCCGATGAATTGCATGATCTGCAAGGCGAAGGCTTCAGTCCACCTCACGCCCAGCATGTGGTTTGCGGAGCCGATGATGAAATCGATAAATTGGGGGTTTCCCATCAAGCATTCCAGTCCGTGCGTGGTAAATACGACTGCTAAACCGATTCGTAACAGCCAGCACGCTAAGCTCGCTTGCCCCCCTGGGGAAAGCATCCGAGAAAAAGGCCAGGGAAGCATAACAATAACAGAAAACGGCACCATGTAGCGGAGCGCCTGCGCACCTAACGTCCACTCACTGAAAAGATACCCCCCTTGGTAATATCCCGCCCAAGCTTCAAACAAAACATACAAGAAAATCGGAACCAATAACCATGTCCGAGGCCAAAAAAAATTGACCACGGTCAGCAGGCCAAAAAACGTAATCGTTATCCTTTCAATGGCAAAACCCCGGGCATGATCGATTTCCAGTACCATAAACAGATAATTCCCAAAATTGGTATGGTGCGCCCGGAAAAAGACAATAATCAGCCCTAGCGCATGCAAAACAATAGCCAAATTAAGAATCCGCCGTACCGCCGTTAGGTTTACCGTGTCCATCAAGTAAAATTGTTCGACGGCTAAGGTAAAGAGATAATACGACGTGGACAAACCCGACCGTAAACCCGGAATTGGTTATGCGATAACGGACGTATTCACAGTTGGCATAAAGCCGATAGGTGGGGTTAGTAAGTAGCTAACGCCCGTTCATTTCCGATCTCTTTGAGTATTTTTTTAAGTCCGTCAATTTCATCGGACAGCCCCTTTTCGGCGTCTTCATTCGTATCGTGGTTTATAATGCCGATTGGCCCGCGGTAGTTACTTTTCCACACCTGCCGGATCATCTCCTTTTCCACATCGCCCTGGCCTGTCCGGAAAAAGCGGTCGGTAACGCCAGCTTTCAGCCCTGCGATATTCAACGCAAAAAGGTGGGGCACTATTTTAGGGAAGAATGTCGAAAACCGTTCGTGGTGCAGGCGGGCGTGATGGAAGTTATAAACCATGCCTACGTTCATGCGGTCCACCGCTTCGATGATTTCAAGCTGGTTCTCCGGTTCGCCGAACCAACCGCCGTGGTTGTATAGCGCCACCTGGCACCCGAGTTCCTTTGCCCGATCGGCGATGTAAGCGATGGGTTTGCTCATCGCCACCACCTTATCCCGTTGGCTAAGATCGCCGAAACCTGCCCACTCGCCCATCAGCAGCCAAATCTGCGTTGAAATTTTATTGCGTTCGAGAAAGTCGAATATTTCCCGGATGTACCGATCATCTTGCGGGTTATTGCCCGAGGTCATCCAAAAGGCTGTTAAGTCGATACCGTGTTTATTCAGTGCACGCCACTCGTCGTCAAAGGTTGGGATGTGTTGTTCCCGCCAGTCGTAAGCCAGCTTGGTAATGCCTAGGTCGGACAGCATTTGTGCCCGCTCCTCGGGCCCCCGCTGTTTCGCATCAAAGGGAACAACGCACCAGGCAACAAGGTTCTGCTTGGCAAATACGTCTTTAACGGGCTTATTCTTCCGCACGTTGCAACTTGCAAGCAATACTGTGGCAACAACAACCACGGCAATCGTTAATCGGCTCATTTCTTTTCGTTTCATAAAGTTTTGCATAAAGTTCGTCTATTTGCGGCGGTCATGAGGACCGCCCGCATGCCGGCACCGAATTTCCGGATCACATGTCGCTTCATGATATCATTTTTGCAGTGAACGATCGGGCAGGGCAAACGCCACGTAAGCATCTCCGGTAGTAGTGCCTAATTTTCCGCCACCGGTAGCGGGGATGACCACATATTGCTTCCCATCCACGCTGTATGTACTGGGTACCGCAAACCCGCCGAATGGCAGTTTCGTTTCCCACAGTATCTCACCGGTATTTTTATCGAACGCCCGGAAGCGCTCATCGCGCGTGGCCCCCACAAACACCAATCCGCCCGCGGTGGCGATGCTACCCCCGAAATTCTCCGTCCCGGTTAACGGTATCCCTTTCGCAGTCAGCTCCGGATATTCACCCAGGGGCACCTTCCATTTGATCTTGCCCGATTTGAGGTCGACCGCATTCAGCGTCCCCCATGGCGGTTTCGTGGCCGGATAACCTTGCTCATCGAGAAACTTGACGTATCCCATCGAATTGTAGTATGGTTTTACACCTTCTTCTTCCCCGTCTCCACCTGCCGCTTCCATATCCAGCAGGTACGATGCAATCCGTTGCACATCATCTTCCGGCAGGTGGGCAAAGGGCGGCATTGCGCCCTTTCCCTTCTTGATGATATCCGCAACATCTTTTTGCGTGTATTTCTCCGAGAGGTTCCGTAACACGGGTGTTCCCCCCAACCCTTGGCGGTCGGCGCCGTGGCAGCTTGCGCACCCACTGGCCAGGAACAGCCGGTGGCCGCCGTGTTCGGCGTTGCCTTTCCCGGAGCCGGCCTCCGGCGCTTTGTTGTTGACATCCTGCATCGTGATGTGCCAAGCCAGCTCATTGGAATTGACATACATCACCTGGTCAATCGGATCGTAAGACCCGCCACCCCATTCAGCACCGCCATGTATGCCGTAATAGATGATTCCCTTGGTAGACGGGGGGATATACCATCCCGTCTCGGCATTATTGAACCGTTCAAGCGCATAGGCGTGGGCTTCTTCACTGATATCGGTCAAGTCGTCGGCCGTGACCACCTGTTTGGAAAAAGGTTCCGGCCATTTCACGAACGGCTGCGTGGGGAAGGCATATTGGCCGGCCAGCGTACTAGCGGGCACCGGCCGCTCTTCCACCTCAGACAACAGCTCACCGGTAAGCCGGTTGAATAGGATCACGTTGCCGGTCTTTGTCAGTTGCACCACGCCGGGCACCTGTTTCCCCGCTTTATAAAGGGTGGTCAGGATGGGCGCACAGGGCAGGTCCAAATCCCATAGATCGTGGTGTATAGCTTGGTAGTGCCACATCCGTTCGCCCGTTTTCGCGTCCAGTGCCACGATCGAATTGCCAAACAGTTGCTCGCCTTCATTATCCGGTCGATAAAAATCGGCCTTGGGCTGGCCGGTTGCAAAATACACCGCACCATGCTCCGGGTCAACGCTGAGCCCGCCCCATACGTTTACGCCACCGCCGGTTTTCCAAAAATCTTCTTTGCCCCATGTGTCGTATCCATATTCGTCCGGCTGGGGAATGGTATGGAAAATCCACTCGCGTTCACCCGTATGCACCTTGAAGGCACTTACATTCGCCGGCGAAGACCACGTCATAGCGCCCACGATCACCAGGTCGCCATACACCACCGGGGCACCGGGAGATGTGATGCCCATTTGTTCTGCCGGCTTCACTAATCCGTCGTTCAACGAAATGCGGCCCTGGTTCCCAAATTCGGGTACCGGTGATCCGTCCGCTGCATAAATCGCGTTCAGGAAACCGCCACTCGTGAAAAATATCCGATCCCGTTCACCTTTCTTCCGCCAGAAGGAAATGCCTCTATTGATCCCACCGAACTGCTCACCTTCCCGCGCGGGGTTGAAACGCCAAGTCTGTTCGCCCGTCACGCCATCCAATGCAACCACCTCCTGCAAGGGCGTGGTGATATAGACCGTACCGTCTACGATGAGGGGATTCATCTGCACGTTGCCTGATTTCACGCCCGAATGAAACACCCACGCCACTTCGAGATCGGCCACGTTGGATGTGTTGATCTGATCCAGCGACGAATACTTGGTCTGGCCGGCGGTTCCACCGGGATATGCCCAGTCGGCTTCCGAAAACGGTTGGGGTGCCTGGCACCCTGCAAATGCCAGCATTGAGAAAAATAAGGTAATGTAGAGCCGCATATCGTAGAAAACTAATTGTCTGTGAAACTTTTTCCGACAAGCTAAGTATTCCTTCATCATCGCATCGTACAAAACATCAAGCAACTACCATTCGGCCAAACTACCGTCTTTTAAACGCCAAATCGGATTCTTCCATTGGTGCCCCACCGCTTGGGCCCGGCGAACTGCCTGCTCATCAATTTCCACCCCGAGCCCGGGGCGCTGGAACAACTGAATATACCCGTCTTTGACCGAAAAATCTTCCGGATTAGCCACATAATCCAACAGGTCGAAGCCCTGGTTGTAATGGATGCCGATGCTGCTTTCCTGGATGAAGGCGTTGATGCAAGCGAAATCGACGTTGAGCGCCGCAGCAAGAGATATCGGGCCGAGCGGGCAATGCGGCGCAACGGCCACATCATACGCCTCTGCCATCGCCGCTATCCGCATCACCTCAGAAATGCCACCCGCATGGCTGAGGTCGGGTTGGACGATATCCACGTGGCCATCATGCAAAACGTGCTTGAAATCCCACCGCGAAAACATTCGCTCGCCCGTAGCAATGGGAATACTGCTGTAAGCGGCAATCTGTGCCAGCGCTTCGGAATTTTCACTCAATACCGGCTCTTCGATAAACATGGGTTTATAGGGGGCCAGCTCGTCGATCAGCCGGCGTACCATTCCCTTGTGCACCCGGCCGTGGAAATCCAATCCGATGTCGAGCTGGTCGCCGAACTCCTCGCGCAGCAGCCGGATGTTCTCCACCACGTTGGTGATATCCCGCTGGGCGGCTATCCAGTCCATCGCCCCGGTGGCATTCATCTTCACGGCGGTATACCCTTCGTTTATCCGATCGCGCGCCTGGCTGATCACGACCTCGGGGTGGTCGCCGCCGATCCAGCAATACATTTTCATCTGTTGGCGCACAGCGCCACCCAGCAACTGGTATACCGGCAGGCCTACCGACTTGCCCTTGATATCCCAGAGGGCCTGGTCGATGCCCGAGATGGCACTCATCAATATGGGGCCGCCCCGGTAAAAGCCGCCGCGGTACAATACCTGCCACATATCTTGAATATCGTGGGCGGACCGACCCACCACGTATGATTCCAGTTCCCGCACACAGGCAGCCACCGTATCTGCACGGCCTTCCACCACAGGCTCCCCCCATCCAATGACCCCGTCCTTCGTGGTTACCTTGAGGAAAAGCCACCGCGGTGGCACGGTGAACAACTCCAGTTTTTCAATGATCAATTTATCTTGCATGGTTATACGGTTTATGATCTGAAAGTGTGCAATTTGGCAATGGACTGGCCAATGGTTGATGGATCGTCCGATAGGAGGCTCCCGCCCATGCCCACACCCACAGCGCCGGCCCGGAACCAGTCATCGGCATTGGAAAAATCAACGCCACCCACGGCGATCATCCGGATGCCGTTATAAGGGCCCAACAGTGCTTTCAGGTAGGCCGGTCCCATTGCCGATGCCGGAAATAGCTTAATGAAATCCGCGCCATGGTTTATCCCTTCGGCAACCTCCGTTGGCGTAAGCGCCCCCATCACCACGGGCGTCCCGGCGCGATGTGCTGTTGCTATCACCGCCACATTCGTGTTGGGGGTGACCAGAAACTGGGCACCGTACGATAGCGCCTCGCTCGCCAGCGTATCATTCAGTATCGTTCCGGCACCGATTAACACCTCTGGGAACCGCTCGCGAGCCTGCTGAATGGCCTCTCCGTATCCGGGGGTATTGCTCGTTATTTCCAATACGCGCACGCCGGAAGCTACCAGCCTCGCTACCGTAGGTAACACTTCGGCCTCCTCGGCCAACCGCACAATGGCAATGAGCCGCTCCGCTTCTATCTTTGCTATAATTTCTTTTTTTGTCATATCGTTCATTAGCCGGTCAGTTCTTGTTGCAGTTGTTCCAACGATTTATTCTTGATTTCGGGAAGCACAAACAGCCCCCTGTCCGATTATTGATTTTGCTCATAGCAGGTAAAATTGGTGTTAAATGTATGGTTATTTTTCGATTTAAACGCTCGCCAGTACCAACTCCCCCGTAGCCGCAAAACCAAAAAATCAAATCCGGCAAAATAAAGCGTTAGCTTCTTCGTTTAAGACATAGGTTTAGGTTGATAGCCCCTAACCCCATTGGGGCGGAGACCCGTTGCTTACACAGTGACGGGTTTCTCTTTTTTTAGTGCCTTTCGCTACCGTACCATCTATTTAACATCTCTTAACAAAATCGCTGCAACAAAACAGAGCCGACCCCTCCCCCCGACTCTCCCCGTTTCGGGGCTTTCGCATTGCAGACCGTCCTTATCCGTAATGGATAATCACATTTACCACGCCCAAGTTGAAAAACGAGGGTTCAAACGATTCGATGCGCCCCCTTTGCTGGTAAACCCGCAGTTCGTGGTATACCCGCTCGCGCAATGTGCCGGTTCCATGCCCATGGATGAAGCGGATTTCCCGTTGGCGCTGCTCAATGGCCTTGTCGAGTGCAACCCGCATGCGCTCTATGCTTAGCTGTACCATTTGCTCGTTACTTAGCCCCGAGGTGTTGCGCATGAACGCCTTGATATGCAAGTCTACTTCCTGTACCGATGCCATACAACAAAAGTATGGAATTTCTAGGTCACCCCATTGGGGCGGAGACCCGTTGCTTACAAAGTGACGGGTTTCTCTTTTTTTAATATTACAAAAGATATTTATATCTTACACACAATCAATAAAATAGCTGAAAAAATCTCAAGTCCGTTTAAGCCAGCTGTATTCACATAAGATTACGGTTATAAGCATACTTGCTTTTAGGTAAGATTACCGTTTTAATCAGTTTCTTTCATTAACAGTGTCCGTATATTTATATTGAAGTCGAGTTTGTTCTTTATTTTATACGCTACCGTCAGCCCAATTATCAGAAATACGGTGATTAGCCTAAAAATATTTGCATATGTTCCGCCAAGCGCATTATCTGCTACCGAAAACAATCCCCACGATAAATTCATAAACAAATGAAGAAATATTGGAACCCACAAGTTGTAATTCCACTCGACATAAACCCAAGCATATAAAACACCTCCCAAAAACGTAATTAGAAAAATTCCTGCTAATTCACTTAAGTCAGTTCCTTGATATAAATGTATTAGTCCGAACAAAATTGCCCCAATCAAAACCGATGGGATGAATCCCCAACTCGTGTATCTATAAATCTGTCCAAATAAGAATCCCCTAAAATAGGTTTCCTCAAAAAGTGCAGCCGCAATTATTGAGATTAGCAAGATGTTTTGGGAAAAATCGGTGTTAACGTCAAAAAGTAGTGCAAAACCTATGAACATTGGTAGCGTGCACAACAGCGAAAAGACCATTCCTTTGAGAAGCAAGCATTTGTCAAGTCCTAAGCTGTGAAAGAATTTGTTCTTTTTGTGAAGAATCAGTGTTCCTATAAAAATTGGAATTCCGACAATTAAGTATGCCATTATGTGGCTGATTCCCCATTGATCAATAAATTCATAAAACCATTGCCTTATTTCTTTAAAGTACGTTTCGTCTATTAGAAAATAGATTCCAAATGATAGTAAGGTGGTCAGTACAACTTTAGACGTTCTGTTCATTCAATTCCGTTTTAAAATTGGCTGTTAACTTATCCAGGGTTCTTTCTCATTAAGATGTCACTTGACATTTCGAATTTAACTATTTATTCGTTCATTGTTCAAGGCCTTCCACCCTTTCGCTTTGACCTGCTCCGCCCCACCGTCACCGCGCTGCTGCCTCGGCAGCGCGGGGCCCGGGTGGTATAGTTCAGCACCTATCGCCGTGCCATGCGTCCCTTGCGATGGCTCCGGTAACATCGTTACCAGCACCGCCGGTTTGTGCAGGGAAGAGGTGTTATTTCTTAGGGGCACCCCATCCGAGCCGCCATCGCTTAACTGCGGGGGAACCGCAGTATGAATTCCGGTGCTCCCCTTTCCATATCTTGTGCTTATATGTGTTTCTTTTTCCATACAAGCAAAAAACGGGCTTTCACACTGCCCCTACAATCTCATATGAGAAAACCTGAAACTTTAAGTAGAGAAAATATGCTAGCAATTGACTAAGTGCCATTTTTCCCTTATCTTTGAGTAATCGGGACAGTATAGATTAGCATATGGCACAAAATCAACTTCTGGAAAAAATAAAGAAAATACCTCCTGCTTATCAGCAAGAGGTGGAGGATTTCATTGATTTTATCCTAAGAAAGAAACGTCCATCCATTGAAAAAAGAGGATCGCAACGAAAAATTGGGCTCCTTAAAGGAAAGTTGCAGATGGCGGATGATTTTGATGCGCCGTTAGAAGACTTTAAAGACTATATGTAAGCATGGGGCAATACCTATTGGACACGCATACGCTTTTATGGCTCCATGATGATAGCCCCCGCCTTTCCAAACAAGCACAATCCATTATTCTTGATCCTTCCAATGACCTCCAAGTCAGCATGGCTTCTTTTTGGGAGATTACAATTAAAAAAGCGCTGGGCAAATTAGTGCTGGCCTATTCACTAAGTGACTTGTACGAGGCATGTATTACAGGTAATATAACGGTTGTACCTATTCAGCTTTCCAATCTGATTCAACTTGAAAACCTCGACTTTCACCATAAAGATCCTTTCGATAGACTTATAACGGCCACCGCAATTGATATGGCGATACCGATTATTTCACTTGACCCGAATATCGCAAAGTATCCCGTAAAGGTCATTTGGTGATTCGTTAACTCTTCTTTTCCCGCCGCTCCTCCCGATACCGCTTCAGCACCCGGTAATACGTAGGCCGCGCAATATTGATAAAATCCATCTCCTGTTCCGGAGCCATCCGTTTGGCCAGTTCCGGAAAAGTATCCAGAAACGTGGTGTAACGTTTATAGGCCGATGGCTGTTGCGACACTTCCACCAGTTTATCCTGCCTATCCTTATCGTGCTGGTGCATCACATGCAGCAGCTCGCTCACCTCGGGAAACAGCTCCTTCCCCTCGCGCATCTTCGACGCCGGAATACGCAAAATGCGCGATACTTCCGCAAATTGGATGTAATGCAAGCTCGGCTTGGGGGTGTACAGGTGCCGCACCCCGGCAAAGCCCTGCATCTCCCGCGCAAACCAACGGATGTAGCGCTGGCCGTCTCGGTCTAGCGTATAGCCATAGGCCATCCCCTCCAATACCACGCACCAATAGGGTGCCCGGGTTTCGGGGGTTAAAAAATGGTTCAGGCGGTCGTAGGCCAGCACGCGCCCATGCTGCAGCAGAAAGGCCTCCGCCTCCGCGGAGAACGGAACGCGCTGGCGGATATAGTTGATAAATCGGTTCATAATGTATGTGTTTGTTGGTGATAAGCATCGGTTATGTCAGACGGAGGCCGGCAACATCTGCACCAGCGAGGGTTGCCTTGCGGCGGCGGCGGCCGGATAGGTCCGCCAGCGTTGGTAGATAACAGGATCATACATGGGCAGGCTAGGACAGGAGGCTATCCAGCAATTCCGGGAGAAGCTGGCGGAAAATAAGGGCGAGATTGTGAATTGATGTCATATCCGATGTTTTGCAAACTATTATCACGCAATAACTATGAATTATGTGAAAAAAATCACATTTTTGGCACTTATAAGGTGAAAGGGTCGATATCATGCAGATACAACGCAACATCCAGCAAAAGCTGGCCAAATGGAAAAACGATCCAAATCGTAAGCCCCTGGTATTGCAAGGCGCCCGGCAGGTGGGTAAAACGTGGTTGCTAAAGCAACTGGGCAAAACGGATTTTGAGGACGTTGCCTATTTCAACTTTGAGGAACAACCTGAGCTCAAACAATTTTTCGATAATACAAAAGACGTTCAGCGTATTATACAAAACCTCTCCCTGGTGCATGGAAGAACCATCGTCCCACAAAAAACGTTGTTGATTTTTGATGAAATACAGGAATGCAACGATGCATTAAATACACTTAAATACTTTTGCGAAAACGCCCCTGAATACGCTGTTGCAAGTGCAGGCTCGCTATTGGGCGTAGCGATGTCAAGGGGGCAGTCATTCCCTGTTGGGAAGGTGACTTTCCTATCGGTCAATCCCATCAGCTTTGCCGAATTCCTTTCCATAGATAGCCCCCAGCTATTCGATTATCTACATGGTATCGATAAATTGGAGCCACTGCCCGATATTTTCTTTAATCCGCTAGTAGATAAGCTTAAAACCTATTTTATTTCCGGCGGCATGCCCGAAGCGGTGGCTACTTTGGTAGCAACGGGAGATGTACAGGCCACACAGCAGGTCTTGCAGGATATATTGAATGCCTACGTGCTTGATTTTTCGAAACACGCAGACAACAAAGATATACCGAAAATCCAATATATCTGGTCTTCCATCCCATCGCAATTGGCCCGTGATAATAAGAAGTTCCTGTATCAAACGGTACGTGAAGGAGCGAGGGCAAGGGACTATGAGGATGCATTGCTCTGGCTTTCGCACGCTGGACTTATCCACCGCGTATTTCGGAACAACAAACCTGGTCTGCCCTTATCGGCTTACGACGATTTGTCTGCTTTTAAAACATACCTCCTGGATGTTGGGCTGCTACGCCGTCTCTCCTTGTTAGATCCAATTGCTGTAAAGGAGGGCGACCGTTTATTTACTGAATTCAAAGGAGCGCTGACTGAAAATTTCGTCTTACAGCATCTTGTAGCGTGTTTTGAAGGCACACCACGATATTGGACGTCGGGGAATCAGGCGGAAGTCGATTTTCTGTTGCAGGTAAAAAATGACATTATACCCGTTGAAGTCAAGGCAGAAGAAAACGTAAAGAGCCGCAGTCTGACCATTTATAACCAGCATTATAACCCTCCAGTACGACTCCGATATTCGCTAAGGAACCTGGAAATAAACAACGGCATGTTGAACATTCCATTGTTTATGGTCGATTACACCGAGAAATTGCTCAACCTGTCTGCACGGGCGACCGATCCATTTTAGGTAAGTTCGCATAATAGAAACAGGGGTTTCGGAAACACACGTTTCGGAAGGACTACGGCAAACGCCGGAAGCGCTCTGCCAAATCGCTGTCGAGTATTACCTTTTGTTCCCTGATGAAATGAATTTTGTTGATGACCACTTCATCAGCAATCATCAAGGTTTTAACAGCGTCGGTTTGGTTTTCCGGCATAGGCTGGTCTTTTAGTTTGATATCACAAATTGTGATATCAAGTTTACGCTTACTCCAAACGGTTACCATTTCTTGATTTCGGCTTTTAGGTCAGTTGCGGTGATGTTCAACGTACTCAAAAGCCACTTTTTCTTTTTGACTTCCTTGATGTTGTCTATATCAATAATCAATTCCATAGCTTTGACGCCTTATATTTTCAAAGTTAGCTTTTCTGGCTATAAATCCAAAATCTATCCATTGCCCTCGATTGGACAATCAAAGACTTGCTCGCACCCGATGACTGGGACATTGGCCACGGCACCAACGCGGCCCGTCATTGCGGTTTGTAATCCGCGATATGTACGTAAATTGCCACCCGGTCGATGATGTGCTCATCCTGGTAAAGGTACACCCAAACCGGAAGTTCGTAGGGGTCTACCCCCCTACGGGGAACAGTGAGGTCGAGGGAAACCGCGCAAGCCTGCTCGATACGCGGGTCGTCGCCATATATAATGTACAAAAAATCATTGCCATTGGGGAAATGTGCGTTTACCGCGAAACCCTTAAGCTGTAGTTTCTCCTCCACATTATCCCTGCGCGGAGCAATGGGGTTGGTTAGGCAGGAGCCATCGAGCCGATCTTGTACGCTCACTTGTATGGGATACGGGATACCGCCGAGGAACGATTGCCCCGCACCCGATATATGTTTGATTTTGTAGCTGGTCGTCTTCACCTCGAAATCGGCATACACATCGGCGTCTTCGATAAAACGTGCACGCAGCGTGCTGTATCCATATCCGGTGGTATCTTTTGTGCCCGGAAAAGTTGAGTACACCATCCCGTCCTGAGCCACGGTGGCAAGTTTAGCGCCCGATGTGACGCTCCAGGCAACCTCCTGGGGTGCCTCCGCGGGGTGCACGGTTGCCTCCAGCTGGAATTCCATACGGCCAAAGGGCAGCGTAAACCGTGGCGGTGTACCCCCAACGGTCGTTATCGTGATGGATTCCGGATCGGGCGCCTGTATCCGTAGCGGCAATTGGTAATCAAGGATATTGAATTCATCGGTAAACTCGAAGCGCAGCGCCGTCTTGTACACTTCGCGGTAGGCCGCCCGGAACTCCCCGGTATAACCCACGGCCAACTCGGCCATGCCCGGTAGCGCCATCTTATCGTTCAGTTTGAAACGGCCCAGCGTGTCTTGTAAGTGGAGGTTTTCGGCCACTAAGTGCTCAGGCAAGGGCTCCCATAGGTAGGCCGAATCGGGAGCCTCCGCGGGCAATGGCACATGCTCCAACGGTGGCACATCCTCCGAAACGGAGAACGTGGTGAGCTGTGCCAAAGACGCATTGACATTGGCTACTCCGGTAGCCGTGAGGTCATAGCCCTCAAAGAGCAGATGCATCAATGGCGCCACGGGCGCTCCACCGCCTCGCGGGCGATCGGCTAGTGAAACCGGGCGCCGTGCCAACGAGGCATAAATGGGGAACGGGACGCCAGCCCGGAAAACAGGATAGGCGTCGGGCCGTGGCCCGGGATTGTCAGGCAAATTCATCGGGGCAGGCGAAAAAAAGACCTCGTCGATGATTGGCGTACGCTGCAATAGCTCGCCGAAGTAGTACGAAACAAGTTGCCCATATAGTACGGAAGCATAGGTAATAAATAGTTTCTCTGGCGACTCGGGGGGAGCTAACAGGGCATAGAAGGCATAATGGTCAAATTCAAAACAAGCCGTAGCGTAACTGGTAGTCAGCTGGCTTGCCGGTTGGGATGCCGCCATGGCCGCCGCGTGGGGAATATCGCCGGCACCCGCCCATTTGTAGGGTCCGGGCCGCCGGCCGGGCAAGTACGCAGCGGCGTCGCTGGACTGTAACTGCTGCACGGCACGGAAATAACGGACAACCTGGGTCTTTTCCGCCACGGATAATCCCTCCTGGTAAGTACGGAAGGCTCCATAGCCCACAGGGGATATATCCGCGCCCAGTTGGCCGATTCGGGCTGCGACCGACCCGATGTGATCGGCGATGGCCACGTAGGCAGCATCTACATCGGGTACCGGCGGTGCCGCTTGGACACGGATGTGATACTCGAACTGCCCGAGACCCGGGATGTGTAAGGTGACAATGCCGGTGTCGATGCCTGCCGGCATGGCCAGTAGCAATGCCGTATCACCGCTATTGAGCACGTTGACTTCCATCTCACCCAACGTGGCGTGGTAAGATGAACTATCCAACTGGCTGGTGTACGGAATGCTAATGAAACCGGCCTGTGGACCATCCGTATCGGGAACAACTTGTACGGGTGGGTCTACGGGCACAGTCGGTTCGGGCGAATTATTAGGCTCTTTTTTGCATGAACACATATGCAAAATAAGGAGCAGCAGGACAGCAATGGCGCTTGGGCGAAAGGTATTCGAGACGATCATCACATCTTATTTTAGTATCTACGACAAGTTTAGGCGCTTTCTGGTTGGCAACAAATACCCAGTGGTAGGTATTTCACCAACGGCGGAATCGGTTAGCCAACGGGAGTATGTTATTTAAATCGATAGCGTACGAATATAGAAGCCGGTGTTGGATTCTCGGCCAGTTTTTCCCGAATCTTCAGGTTAGTTTAATAGATTTTTATAATTTGCACAGACCCAATTTTTAAAGCAGAGGATGAAGGTTGGCTTTGCATAAAATGAGATACGCGAAAACGATGTTACACAATAGCATAACAGCTGCGATGTGCGCCATGCTGTTGGCCATAGGGTGCATGCCCACGTATGGCCAAAAGCCCAACGTGATTGTTATACTGGCCGACGATCTGGGCTGGGCGGACCTTCCGATGTATGGGAACACCTTCAATGAAGCGCCCAACCTCAACCGATTGGCCAAACGGGGCATGACATTTAGCAATGCCTATGCCGCCGCCCCTGTATGCTCGCCCACCAGAGCAAGCATTATGTCTGGCCAATATCCGGCCCGCGTGGGGGTTATCGACTTTATACCCGGCCATTGGCGCCCATATGAAAAGGTCATCGTCCCCAAGAACAAAACGCAGTTTCTCCCTGCAGCGGTTACCACCATAGGCGAAATGATGGAAGCGGCAGGCTATACGAACGGCTATTTCGGAAAGTGGCATCTCGGATTCCAGAAAGGGCACCATCCGCTCGATCAAGGGTTTGAAGAAGCCTACTGCGCCGATGGCGGTTTCTATAACCCTAAATTCACGCCGGCCATCACACCACCTCCCCAAGGGCGCTTCTCCGATATCATCACGGATATGGGCGTCGACTTCATACGACGGAATAGCGACAACCCGTTTTTTCTCTTCCTGGGGCATTATGACGTTCATGTGCAGCTAAATGCGGACACGGCGCTCATCAAAAAATACCTTGGGAAGGCTCCGGCCGATGGCTATCCCAGCAACGCGGTGTATGCGGCGATGATTACACACCTCGATAATAGCGTAGGGAGGGTGATGAACACCCTCGATTCTCTCGGCATCTCGGATAATACGATGATTATATTCTACTCCGACAACGGGGGCCTACACCGCCGCTTCGACGAAATCCCACTGATCGATAAGGCTGTAGAACACTTCTATGATGGCGATAGTCTACAATACGTGGCCTCTTCCAACGCACCCCTACGCGATGAGAAAGGTTCGTTATATGAAGGGGGGATACGGGTGCCACTGATTATTTCGTGGCCTAAAAAAGTGCGACCCGGCACGAAATCCGAAGCCATGGTTACGTCTCCAGACTTGTACGCCACGCTCGGAGACGTAGCGGGCACGCCGCTGCCTGCCAAACAGGTAACGGATGGGATAAGCCTAACGCATACCCTGTTGACCGGCAAGAAACCGGCCGACCGACCGCTCTTCTGGCATTACCCCGTTTATCACCACAGCGCTCCTGCTTCGGCGGTGAGAAAAGGCGATTGGAAGCTCATCGAGTGGTATGAAAACAACAGCGTCGAATTATATAACCTGAAAAAGGATATCGGAGAAACCCGCAACCTGGCGGAAAAGCGGAAAGGAAAAGCCGCCGAGTTGAGGTCGTTGCTGCACGAATGGCGTCTTGCCGTAGGGGCCGAGCTGCCGGTAAACAACCCCGCGTTCGACCCGGCAAAAAGAAGGCAATGGGGGAAACACCCCGACAGGAAATGATCTGTAGCGGTTTCTTTCCCCGCATTGCCGGGTGCTCACGCTGGAAGGCCGTATTGTTCGGCATGACCATTCGTGCGCGTCGCCTGTTGCTGACAACAGCAGTTTACTGACGCATACCTTACGTGGCTAACGCCATGATTTATCATACGCCTTTTGGATCAATGGTTCAGGCGACCCTAACAGGGTTTTACGGGCGTTGCTGTGCCAGGCGACCTGTACGTTGTTTGGAAAGTGCATAACCACCGTATAGACTCCTCGGCTTTTATTGTCGGCCCATACGCCGTTTTTATAATAATAGTCGCCATGCTCGCCAGCAAGTTTCTTATCAAAACCCATAAGGTCCTTTTTCATCTTTTTCATCATGGCTTCGCTTACCAATTTGTTTTGTTCACCCGCCGCCAAAACAGCCGCCATCTCGGGGCTGTTCATATACCAGCCGCCGGGGCCGGCCTCCAAGTAGGTGGTCCAGGTCGTTACGCCGGCGAGGTCCGGTTCCTGAAAATTATAGTAGAGCGTTATCCTTCTGTCGCCGCTCTGGGGATCGATAGTTCCCGTCTCGTTCCAGGGGCCAACGTCAATAGTAGACCAGGTGGATATCCCTGCCTTCTTGAAGATGTTTTCACGCACGTAGCTGCGATAGAATTGCGATACCAGCTCGTTCGCCGCAACATCGGTAAGGCCTTTCAATCCCTGCGTTCCGTTGACGATGCAATACAGCAGCACACGGCACATAGAGTAGTTGTTGTTGTTGTACTTGTAAAACGCCTTGCCAAACCCGGTTGTGGGCGTTTGCATGCTGGTCCGATGTGATTGATAATCCGTTCCATATTTGGTCAGGCCAGCATAGTGCTGCAGCAACATGGCCACGTTCAGCGCATAATTCTCCTCCGGGATGTTCCACCATTCGGGTAACAGATCAACAAGCAATGCTGTCTCATCCTTGCCTTTCGCCTCCAGCGCCTGCAAGACAGCGAAGGCGGTGACCGTTTTCGAAGTGCTGCCGGTGCCCTGGCGGGTAAGGAAGTCGTAGCCCACTTCGCCGTCTTTTTGGGTACGGGCTATGCCACCCGCATCATATTTAACGACTTTTCCATTCTGGGAGATCGCAAAAGAGTAGCCGACCGTCTTACCGTCGGTTGCGGCTTTTAGGTTTTCACGAAATAATTCGGCGTCAAACCCGGTGTTAACAATATCCAAGCTTTTTTCGCAACCGGAAGCGAGGACTCCGATAAGTGCCAGCGCAATGGTGGCTGTTTTGATCGTTGTTTTCATTCTCGTTAAATTTAATTGAGGTAATACATGCTGCAAAGCTGCGCAATTGCATGCACCCCCAATTATTGCTTTTAACGAAATGGGGGGTTGGGTTAACGTAGACCTTACGAGCCTTTATTATGTAATCATCACGGGGGGTTCCTGCTGCTTGCCCTCCCGGTTTGCCATAGCGGTTGATATGGTCTGAACCCCACGATGCGGAAATCTGGGTTTCTCTTTTTAGCCACCTTCGTCACGGCATTGTCTATTTTACAACTTTTAACAAATTAATTGCAACAAAACGGTGCCCACATGCGTTATACAAGTTCATAATTTAGGTTTATAATTGGTTAGTTTGAAGGCCCCGATCCTCCCCGTTTCGGGGCCTTTCTTTTTCTCTTCCGATTCCTTTATGGTCATCCTCCCTGTCGGCAGGTGCTTGCCGGGGCAGACATTTGGAAAATCTCGTGCAGGGCCGTCACTTGGCTAAGCATGGCACAGGCAAAGGCACCTATTACACGTTGGGTTAAATAGTCTTCATGAATAATCATAGCTAATTTTAGGGGAGATTACACTTCTTGCAGGTTACTGCGGTAACCGCCGAAATGACAATCAAAAAAAGTAGCGATCTTTGCATACTCAGGTGTTTATGGATATAGACGATATTGCAGCTCATTTTGCTACACCAATATTGTTGCCAGCTTTCCGCATTGAGGCCGCTCTCCCACGTGTTCCACATACGCCTATACGCCGTATTGTTCGGCATGACAATACGTGCGCGTCACCTATAGCTGACAACAGAAAATTCCTCCGGATGCCATTTCTTTGTAAATCGCGCCCGCCAACCGCGGATCGTTTCGGTATCCTCGTTTTCGATAATTTAAAATCGCTTCATCGCCATCATGTCAAAATCATTGACAAACCGAATATTGCGGCGGTGATCTTCTATAATAACATTTCCTCTGGCAGAAAACATTTATTACCTTTGTAAAAGGCTAATAAGAAATATGTTGATGCCTACATTATTGAACGAAAGTGGATTCAGGTTTTTCTTCTATTCGTCCGAAGGTAATGAACCTGCTCATATTCATATTGAAAAAGGAGATGCTGTAGGAAAGATTTGGTTGGAGCCAACTTTTGAGCGTGCGTATTTAAATGGATTTACCAAGCAGGAAGAGAAAAAGCTGTTAAGCATTGCGGAAAAATCAAAAGAGGAATTTAAAAAGGTTTGGCATGGATACTTCAACAAATAATTTCGATTCGCTTGAACAACTGATATATTCGGAAAACATCGCGATACAAACCATCGATGTGCATCCTGACCAAGACCTGATGATTATCCTATTGAATACCGGAGGTATTCTGCGCGAGACCATTTCCAAATACCCTCGATTAAAAGGAGCTTCAGCCCAAGCACTTAAAAACTATCGATTGATCGGCAAAGGGACCGGCGTCCATTGGCCTGATGTAGACGAAGATCTTAGCTTAAAAGGTTTTCTAAACAGCGGATTGAAAAATCTGATATACAACCACCATAGGGTAGCCTAATACCATTGGTATGGTTACCAGGTCACCTGTACAAATTACATCAGCGCCTGCCGGCAAGGTATAATACGCAACCCTCGGCTATTCAAACAGCCAGCACACTTTTTTTTCAAAAAAATCGTCACCGAACAAAACAATCCGCTGGCATCTTCGTTTTAGATGTAGGTTTAGGTTGATAGCCCCTAACCCCATTGGGGCGGAGACCCGTCGCTTACAAAGTGACGGGTTTCTCTTTTTTTAGTTTTTTTAGCCACCTTCGTCACCGTCTATTAACAACTCTTAGCAAATTAATTGCAACAAAACGGTGTCTACAATAGGTCAATCTTTCTCCAACACAAATTGATCAACCAACAATCCCGCGACGTTGTATGCCTCGTACTCCAATCGATTCCCGTCCAATTGTATCAATTGGTACACCTGGGTTTCGGTCAAGGCTTTGTCCATCCAACGGTCCGAATCGGAATCATACATCTTTGGCCCAGCGACAGATACCACATACATGGGCGATGTAGGCTGGGCCCCTGCCCCCCTGCCGCGTGCGTAGGTGTGGTCGTGCCCCTGGAACACCAAATCTACCCCGTATCGATCGAAAACCGGCTTGAACAATTCCCTAAGCACCGCATTGTCGCGCCTTTTCGATGTTGAATATACCGGATGGTGCATGGTAACGATGGTCCAAAGCTTCGGATTGTTTGCCAAGACCCCTTCCAACCAGCGTAGTTGGGCATTGCGCGCTTCCTCGTCTAGCATAATCAGCTGGCTGTTCAACGAGATGATGCGGACATACTGGTAGTCGAGGTAATAGACCGATTCCTGCAATCCTTCGGGGCCATTACGCGGGAGGGTGAACTGCGCAGCCCAGTGCGGGTCGAGGGTCAATCGCTCGGCCGTGTCACGGAAGTATTCGTGGTTTCCCGGTGTGGGGACCACGGGTACCATCGCGTTGAAAAATCCACCGCCGTGGTGCCATTCCCCCCATTCCTTATCGGTGTTTGCCCGGTTGATGAGGTCGCCAGCATGGATCACAAAACGCGCATCGGGGTCGGCCAGTATGGCCGCCCGTACCGTACGCGACCACCGCGACTTCAGGTCATTCTGCCCATCGCCCAAGTAAATAAAAGAGAAAGCCGAGTCGCTGGTCTGTGCTGCCGCCGTGCGGAACTGAAACCATTCGCTCCAGTGTTCGCCATCGCCCACCCGATAAGTATAGTGCGTACCGGGCTGCAAGCCGCCGAACGAAACATGATGATACCGGTCGGTCCGTCCTTCTTTGGTAACCAGTACACGCGATGCGGCCCTGTATTCCTGCATCCCAGCCTGCATATCGGGCGTGCCATCTTCCACTTTCAACTGCGCTACGGCCTGCACCACCGTGCTGTCCGTACGCCACGTAACGGTTTGGCTGTGGGCCGGATCGGCCGCCCAGGTAAGGGTAATGCGATCGGGCCAGGCGGACGAATGGAATGGTTGGCCCACCGCACTTCCCGCAAGCGCTACAAACAGTGCCAGCCACAAAGCCGGCCGATAGTTTCTGGCTTTTGACGAAACGAATTTTGAAATTGACATATTGTGAATTGTTTAATGGTTTTTAAAAAGGATTGAACCGAATACCGACATTCCCCCACACCGAATAGATGCGATCATTGTCGGGCCGCCCATCGCCATAGTAGCTACGAACCGGCGCATTTGTCAAGTTGCTTACGCCCAAGAACACCTGGGTCTTTTTAGTCAGGCGCTGAGATGCCGAAAAATCGAGCTGGAACCGGCCGGCCTCGATCAGGTCTTCTTCGGGCGTATCAGCGAGCTCCATCGTGAATGTTTCGTAAAAGTAGGCAGAAATACGTCCGGAGAATCCATATTTCTCATACGATAACGCTACGTTACCTACTTTCGGTCGCATATCGGGCAGCCGCACCGTACGGTCCATCACCACACCCGGCACATCGAATTCCGACTGGATTTGGGTGTAATTTGCATAGATGCCAAAACCATTGAGAAATCCAGGGAGAAAGGTCAGCTGCTGCTGCCAGGCTACCTCAAAGCCGTATACGTTTGCAGCAGCTCCATTGGCCGACTGGTCGATCCGCCATCCGTCATACGTTCCCCCCTCCTGGGTAGTGGAGCGATCGTAGATATAATCGTCGATACGCTTATAAAACACCCCGCCGGAGAGCAGGCCGATACGCTGGAAATAGTGCTCGGCCAGCAGATCCAGGTTGGTAGCTGTTGCCTGCTTCAAATCCGGGTTCCCTTTATTGAGCCGTTTGTTCCGGTTAAGCACTTCTTCCCACGGCACCAAATCATAGTAGCTTGGCCGCGAAAGCGAACGGGTAGCCGCAAAGCGGAGATTGGTTCGCTGGGTTAGCCCGTATTTGAGGTTGAGGCTGGGGAAAATCCCATCAAATACGTTGTGCGTGCTTACCGGGTTGGTCCGCACATACACCCCGTCTTCGTCGAGGACCACTTCGTTGCCTTCGTAATCAAAACCCGTTTGCTCGTACCGGACACCCGCCGTAACTTCCAACCGATTGATGTTAAAGCGGGTCATCATGTATGCCGCCGCGAGGTATTCGGTACCGGTGTACGAGTCGGGGTCGGTATTTTGGCGGGTATAGGTTTCGTCGTCCTTGAATGCACCGCGGTTTGCCAGGAAATACTGCTGCATTTTTTCGACGTCGGGAAACATGCCTATCTCGTACTTGTCCATGTAATAATCGTTCCGTTGTATGCCTGTATTGAACTCATCCAACGAAAAGGCCCCTTCATTGAGCACATGGCGGAAATAATTACGCGATCGCTCGTTATATTTGTAACGGAGCCGGCCACCGAATTTGAAGATTCCACGATCGCGGGCATTGAATTGGAACGTGCGGATGGCATTGACCGTGAGCTGTCCGTCGTGGTCAAGCGCTGAGTCATGCCGATTTACATACTGCGTAGTGGTATACTGGCTAGGATCATACATATCCGAACCGTCTAGCGCGATTCCCGGGGTACGCAGATCGGACAAGTCCACTACGCCTGACAACCCCTTGCGGGTAAAATTGGCATTGTAGTAGATGGGTTGGTCGTATACGCCGCGGCTATAGCTGATATCGCCGTTCAATTCCCAATTAACCCAGTTTTTCTTGCCGCCGAGCGAAGCCATGATCAGGTCGCGGTTATAATCGCGGTCGTTGCCCGCCTGTTCTACCGTAATACCGGAAACGTGGCTATCTGAAGTGTATTCGCCGATGACAAAATTGCGGTTATTGCGTGCCTGGATTTCGTAGTATTTATTGTAATTGACCCGAAGGTAAAAATCGGCATCGCTATTGGGATAAAAATTGAGCTCGGCCGAAACGCCCAGGTTGTCCCGTTTCAACTGCGTATCTTCGAGCGAAATAACCCGCAGTTGGTTCTTGCGCTCCACGCCGCCAATGGTAAATCCATCGTAACCCTTTTCTATCCGATCTTCGCCACGCAGCGAACGCATATAATTGCCACCGATCTGATACCCCCACCGGCCTTTCCGCTCGGCATAGTTGACGCCGACTTCATACAGGTTCTTCCCTACCAACAGGTTGTTTCCCAGTGCCACCTTACCATCCAGCGACCGCGAATTTGCGGGCGGCCGTTTGGTGATGATGTTGACCGCGCCTGCCGTGCCGTCGGCATCCTGGTCGGGCGTCAAGGTCTTGATTACTTCAATGGCCTCCACGGTGTTCGACAGGATGCCGTTCAGGTCTGTTGTCCGGTAACCGGCCGAGGTAGAGGGGAGGCGGTTGCCGTTCAACGTGACCGAGCCCTGACTTTGGGCCAGTCCGCGGATGATCACATTGCGGGCAAGGCCATAACTGTATTCAACCGCTACGCCGGGTACGCGCTGTAAGGCTTCGCCCACGGTATTGTCGGGGAAGCGTTCGATTTGCTCCTGCGACAGCACGTATTTTATATTCTCGGCGGTCTTCATGGTGTTCAGCGATTTCACCTCTCCCCTGCGGATGCCCGACACCGTGATTCCTTCCAACTCCGTATGGGCCGCCGTCATTTCAACGCCGACGACTACTGGTTTACCGGGTACCACCTCCACGTCAACTTCGCGGGTGATGTACCCAATGTAACGCACGTTGAACACCACCGGGCCTGCGGCCACACCGGTTATCCGGAAGTACCCGTTTTGGTCGGCCACAATCACGGCCTCTTTCCCTTTGAGCTGAACAGTTGCGTTAGGCAGCGCCTGACCCGTCCCGGCGTCCGTGATACGGCCCCGGATGCGTCCGGGTTCTTGTGCCTGGTACAGGCTTATCGTGCCGGATCGTTCGGTAAATGCAATGCGATGGGCAGACAATACCTCTTGAAGAACATCGCCCAGCCTGGCGTTATCAAAACGGATGTGCTGAAGTTTGAGATCGGACAGGCGCAACCGATCGGTGTAGGCAAATTGAACATCGGCCTGCCGGGAAATGTCTGCTATCATCCGCGCGGCATCGGTCTGTTCATAGGCAAGGTTGACCCGCGTATTCAATAGCTGGCCGTAGGATGCCGCTGCCATCAGGAAGTGGGAAGTCAATACGATAAAGCATGTTACACTAACGATAATGCGCATAAGCTTGTCGACTAGCAGTAAAGTTAAATTCATGAGATTAGTAAGTAAATGCCCGTACATTGGAAATAAATCGTTGCGTTTCCTTATGTTTGGGGCAAGGTTATTATTCAATTAATGACTCGGGGCTATAGCACCGCTTCCAAACGTCAGCTATGGCCCTTTCTTTTTAGCATCGATCAATAGATGGTGATATTTCCTGTAGCCTCCTTTCTGAATTTTTTCTGTAAGATGGTGCAAATGGTCTCAACGGCCTCCTCCATGCGCGTTGTTGCCTGCAGCGTGACGTAGAACCGGTGCGAAAGAACCTGCTCATCGGTGGTCGTCAATTGCAAGCCATATAGGTTTTCAAAGCTTTGCGCAAGTTCTTCGAAGGTTGCCCGGTGCAACACCAACCGGCCTTCGCGCCAGCCGGTGCGTTGCACGGGTTGTTGGGCTACCTCGAAGGTTCCATGGTCTTTATGGAAATACAGTTCCTGACCCGGCGTTAGCTCAGACATCACATTGGAAGCCGTATCCGAAACCCGGACACGTCCCGTGTTTACCGAAACAACGACCTCGCGCAACCGCCCATAAGATTGCACGTTAAACGAAGTGCCCAACACGTGTACGGCTACCTTGTCCGAAACCACCGTAAACGGCGCATCCGGGTTGGGCACCACATCAAAAAAGGCTTCGCCGGAAAGCTGGATTTCGCGCTTATCCTTTCCGTATTGGCCCATCAAGTTTAATTCACTGTTTGCGTTCAGGAAAACCACAGACCCGTCCGGCAGTGTCAATTGTTTTACTTGCCTCACGCCGGTGGCAAAAGTCCGGGAGACGACCCGTTCTTCACGCATCTGGTCGGGCTCATACCGGGTGTTGTATAACCAGATCGATGTGGCTAACGCGAAGATTAACCCTGCGGCTGAAGCCAGCCATAACCGGTTTCTCGACCGTCGTTGCACGCGGCGCTCCCGTGCAAAAGTGCGGACGAGTATGCGGTTTTGCAGGGCATCCGCAAACGCTTCTCCAACTTGCTGGCTTTCCGTTTGTTGCTGACTTTCCTTATGCGGCCCGTCAGGAACGCTTTCCAGCCATCGCTCAATGATATACCGTTCCGCCCGCGTTGCGCTCCCGCTGAGGTAACGCTTGCAGATTTCCCTTAGTTTCGATTCTTCCAATTTCCCGCTCTTTACATGAAGAAAGGGACTTGGGAAGCCGATATGTACGTTTAATTTATGTGGTTAAAAGATTAAGGTTGTATTAAGCCAGCAACGATCAACACCAGCAGCGAGTGGCTGATGTCCGGGTGTTTGGCCAAGAGGGCATGTTTGAGCCGTTGGCTTAGTTCGGCATGGTAATTTCTCACGGTCTGCTCAGCCAGCCCCAGCGCTTGGGCGATTTCCCGCAACGAGTAGTCCTCCTGGCGTAAGGCAAATACAAGGCGCATGTTGGCGGGCAGCTTCCCGATGGCGTCAGACAAGGTCTGTTCCAAATCAGATGCCGCCATCATATCGAGTACCGTATGTTCTATCCGGTGCATGTGCCGAAGCAGGTATTCGGAGGCTTCTTCATGCAATTTGCCTCGGGCAACCAGTCGAAGAAAACGGTGCCGAAGCATACGGTAAAGATATCCTTTAAGTGATGACGATAGGTGTATATTACCCCTGTCTTGCCAAAAATCCGCGAAGACGTCCTGCAACAAGTCTTCAGCCTGGGCGCAATCGCGTGTCCAGCGGAGTGCCTGCCGAAGCAGGTCTTCCGCATACAGCCCAACCATGCGCGTGAAAGCCTCCCTGTCGCCCATCTTAATGCGATGGTGCAACGCTGCCTCTTCGTCGTTTACATTAACATTGGCAATCTTCTCCATCCGCAGGCAAATTTAGGTTGAAATAGCACGCGCTACGGCGGGTTTGGATTAACAATTCGTTAAATTATCAAACCCAGCGCCACGTCAGGGCTGGGCGAACACCGCCAGCTGCAGGATGAGCAGTTGTAGCTTAAGGAACTCCGGCACGCGGAATACCCAGTGCTGATGCTGTTGTCTTCATACTGTCCCGCCGCGCAACTCGCGTAGTACCCGGTGGGTGTAATTGCTACAGCACCGTTAGCGCAAAAAGCGGTAAATTGGTCATCCAGCTTTCTTCACGGTAGTTGCTCATGGACGTCCGGATGGCCCGACGGGGTTGATACTTCTCGCAGAATACCCGCAGGCTCTTGGCTTGTAGGTTTTCTTCGGCCTTCACTTCTACCGGAATAACGTCGCCTTTGTGTTGTACCAAAAAGTCTATTTCTGAACGGGCGTTGTCTGGCGACCAGTAGTAGGTGGCGAGGTCATTCCGTGCCGCAAGTTGCTGCAATACATACTGTTCGGTAAGTGCGCCTTTGAATTCCTGAAAAATAACGTTCCCTTCCAGCAGCGTGCGCACATCCAGGTCGGTCATAGCACCCAGTAGCCCTACATCCACGGTAAAGAGCTTAAAAACGCTGAAATCGACGTAGGCCTTCAATGGGATGGCCGGTTTGGTTACGTTATTTACCTGATGCACCAAACCACAATCCTTGAGCCAAGCGATGGCAAGCTCATAATCCTTGGCGCGGGCGCCTTGTCGGATGACGCCGTAAATAAACTTTTTGTTTTCCTTAGCCAATTGTGCTGGAATGGAATTCCATAACATGCGTATACGCGGCACGACTTCATGGGGAGCGTGTTTGGAGAAATCCTGTTCATAAGCCGTGAGGATTCGCTTTTGGATGTGGCGAATTTCTTCAAAATCTTGTGTTCGTGAAAACGTAAGTACAGCTTCCGGCATTCCGCCCACATAGTAATACTGTCGCAGGCGCTCGATGAACCGAGGGGCGAAGCTGTTAATAAGCGGCCAGTCTTCGCTAAGGAGCAATTCGGTAAGTGCTGCTTCGCCAATGGCATTCAGAAACTCCACGAACGTTAGCGGATGGAGGTCGAGGAACTCTACCTTGCCAACCGGGAAGGAGGTATGGTGGTGGAGGGCAACGCCCAACAACGAGCCGGCACAAAGGATGTGATATTCGGGGGCATTTTCCTGAAAGTATTTTAACGACGTGACGGCTTCTGGGACTTCCTGTATCTCGTCAAAAATCAGTAGCGTGTCGGCATCGATAGCTACACCTGTTTCAATACGAAGACCGGTTAAGATCCGATCCACATCGAAATCAGTTGAAAACAGCTGTTTCATCAACGGACTGCTCTCCATGTTGATGTATGCGACGGCTTTGTACTCCGCCCTGCCAAAAGCCCGCATTAACCATGTTTTGCCCACTTGCCGGGCGCCGCGGATGATAAGCGGCTTCCGGGATTGACGCGCTTTCCATTCCTTCAGTTTCGTATATAGGGTACGCTCCATGAAGCAAAAGTACATAAATATGTACGAGTTTTTGCCAATTTATACATTTTTATGTACGAGTTTTTGTTAATCTATACACTTTTATGTACGAGTTCCTAAAATCCCGCCACCCTCAATTCACAATCTTTCCCCTTACAAGGATGAATTCTTTTTTAACTCATTAGTATGGTGTCTACTTTTGTTGTTATTTTTAAATAACTGAAATTACAAAAAAATTCAATTCCAATCTCACATAGGTCAATCGGCATACGGTTGTATACCAAATTTATCTTTGTTGCAAAACTTTTGCGGCTTCGGATTCATCGATCGGATGGCTGTCATATTTATGGTACAGTTGAAGGAATTTAGCAGCGTCTATCGGTTCCTCGGCAAGTACAGCAACCATACCCACGGAAGAAATCTTCACGATGCTGCGGCGGATTGAAAAGCATCAATGCTTTAACCTCACCGTCCGTATCATTGTAAAATCCGTGGGGCGTGAATCTGGGAATGTGGATGATGCCGCCTTCTGCTAATTCTACTTCTTGATCAATCAATTGAATGGTGAGCGTACCCTGGGTCACCACAAAGGTCTCGTCCATAAAACGGTGATAATGCAGCTTAGCACCAGATACATGGGGAGCTAACGTGACCTCATACAAGCCCAATTGATTGTTAGTGGATGCAGTCGTCAGTTTGAATGTCATCGTTGACCCAAGCACACTCAGCGTTTCGCCGGCCCCGACGTCCATGACAACAGCGTTGTTGACCAAATTGTCTTTCAAATAATCAGGTGCATTAGTTCCATACATCGTCATAGCCCAGAATGTTGTGTTAAAATTTGTTTTGTCACTATTTCTTTCTTTCCCTATCAAAGACAAGCAAGGGCAAGAAATGTGACAAGTTTTACCTTATTGTTATTGCGAAAGTTATTGAGCCTCGTTTTGGGAAGCTCGTCGGTGATCCGTTCTTCCAGTCTTTTATCCTGACGGTCAACATAATAACCTTCTTCTAATATTTTCAATATAGCCAAAATCGCTTAGCAACACGACTCTTTGGTTACCTTGCGTTTTTACACCTCGACATCATTTCATAGGAGATGAATCATACCCCGACCGTTAATATCTAGGTTTTTTTTTGAAGCCCTTAAAATAATTCGTTGGCATCTTCGTGAATGAACATCAACCGGGGCTTCCGTCGCGATTATCGCTTTCTTCGGTTTTGCCCTCCACGATCAGTTCGTCCACTTCCTCTTGCTCTTCCGCCTCCAGGTGCTCCACATCCTCCTGCTGCGCGGCAGGCTTGCCGAGATGGAAGGTACAGCCCATGGGGAAATGATCGGAACCTACCGAAGGGTAAATCAATAGCCGGTCGATGAAAACCTCCGGGCTATGGAAAAAAAGATCGAGCGGCACCCTGAAAAACCAGTAATTGGCATGGAAGGTAGCGAGTATGCCCCGGCCGATGCGGGCATCGATCAGCTCACTTGTCTTCTTGAACAGGATGGATGCTCTGGCCCAAGCCACGTTGTTGAAATCGCCCGTAACCACCACAGGCAGCTTTTGGTTGCGCACCCGCTTGGCAACGCTCAGCAGTTCGCCGTCGCGCTCCTTCGAGTTCTCCTCTTCCGTAGGGCTCGGCGGGGGCGGATGCACGCCGAAAAACAAAAAGCGGTATCCATCGGCGGTTTCAAGTTCGGCTTCCACACTCGGCACGTCATCGGCCACAAAATAGTGCGTCTGTAAACGGATTACGTTCAGCTTCGTGTAAAAGTGCATGCCATACGTATTCTCCAGCGTTATCTTCTGGTGGTTAGGGTAGTCGTCTTCCAACACGCGCATCGCCCGCTCCCAATCCTTGTTGCTCTCCATGGTGATGACGATGTCGGGGTGTTCGTCCTTTACCAGCTGTACAAACCGCTCATGCTCGGTATTGAACTGGTACACGTTGCACGAAATAACTTTCACCTTATCGGATACCTGTCCGGAGGAGTCGATCTTCTTGGTGCGCCAGAACTTGGTATACCGCATCAGGATATAAACATGGTAAACCATTAAGGCGAATTGCCCGCCTTGCAGTATCCAAAACACGGGCGACCACTCACCGAGCACCATCCACAACACAAACACGACCACCTGGAGCACCAGGATTTGGAGCTTGAGGAACTCCGGCACCCGGAATACCCAGTGCTGGTGCTGCACAAAGGGCAGCACGCTGAGCAAAATCAACACCCCCGAGAGGATCATGAAGGTCATTCCCATTTACATCGTGCTTCTGGCATCCAAAGTAGTGAATATTTTTCAGTGGAAGATCTCGGCCTTAACGGATCGTCCGAATCACAGAAACTGTACATCCCGTCGGTGCGGTTCGCCGACGCAGCCGACCGTATCTGGGCGCGGATGGTCCACCCACTTTAAAACCGGCCGCTACCATTAAAACGGCACACCCATCGACTTTATTTTGCGGCGCCAATTATAAGCCAAATCGTTCTTGCGTTTAACCAGATGCCCCTACATTTGTCATTAACAAAAAACCAACTCATGGAATTCAATCCCAGCAATCCCGTTGTAAAACGCTGCCTTGAAGGCATGGCCATGGCCGAAAAAGGCGAGCCTGCAGCCGCAAGCAAGCTCTTCCGCCAAGCGTGGAACGAGGCCACGGATGACCTTGAAAAATTCATCGCCGCCTATTACGTGGCCCGGCACCAAGAAAGCCCTGCCGACAGGCTGCAGTGGTACGAAACCGCGCTGCAGTATGCCCTGGCGATAAACGACGACTCCGTGCACAGCGCTTTTGCCTCGCTGTACACCCATATTGCCAATTGCTACGACGCGTTGGGCGATCCCGCGCAGGCGGAAAAACACCGAACACAGGCGGCCACGTTTGCCGATAACCCGACAGACACCGGTCCCTTCTATCACGGCACGCGCGCCGACCTGAAGGTGGGCGATCTGCTCACCGCCGGACGCCTATCCAATTACCACCCGGGCGTGGTGATGAACCACATTTATTTCACCGCCATGGTTAACGGCGCCGGGTTTGCGGCAGCACTGGCGAAAGGCGACGGGCGCGAACGCGTGTACATCGTGGAGCCGACCGGAAGCTATGAAAACGACCCCAACGTGACGGATAAAAAATTCCCGGGCAACCCCACCCGTTCCTACCGCACGGCAGCCCCGATGAAAATCGTGGGTGAAGTGACCGAATGGGTGCGGCAAACGCCGGAGGCCATACAGCAATTCCGGGAGAAGCTGGCGGAGAATAAGGGGGAGATTGTGAATTGAGGTAGCTTCTTTACTTATTTGGCGGCGGCAAGCACTTCAACGGTATAAGGGTCTACACCAAACTTTTTTGGAAACAGAATCGTCAATTTATTTTGCAGATATCCACCTTTTTGTTACTTTTGGTTTCCAATCCGCGGGCCAATGGCCCACGGGGACCAAAGATGAGACTTAATAATTAATTAATAGCATCATAAATAAGTGTTACCAAATTTCAATTAATTTTGGTTTGGTACATTTACGAAATATGGCGTCGCGTTTCTACAAACTAGCATCTGATGATAAGCTGGTCGATCTGCTTCGGGCGGACGATCAAGAAGCCTATACAGAGATCTATAGTCGGCATGCTGAAAAATTGTACGTGCACCTGCGGAATAAATTGCGTGATCGAGAGGATGCCAAAGATATTATCCAAGAAGTCTTCACCGCACTTTGGAATAATCGTGCAGGGATGAAGCCCCGTGCGAATATATCGGCATACCTGTTCGCGGCCGTCCGATATAAAGCCATCAACTTGTTGCTCCAGCGAAAGCGCTTTACACAATACCTCGACGCTTCAGCAACGGCTCTTCCCGAAGAGCCGACGCGCGCCGATCACCGCATTCGGGAACGCGAACTTCAGGAGCAGATAAACGCCGAAGTCGCAAGGTTACCCAAGAAAATGCGCGAGATTTTTTGCTTAAGCAGGGATAACTACCTGTCTCACCGTGAAATAGCCGAACGAACGGGACTATCCGAATCCACAGTTAAGAAACAGGTAAATAATGCACTAAAAGTGCTTCGAGTGAAGCTCGGAGCGCTCCTTTCTTTCGTTTTTTTCTTTTTTTCTTGAAATAATTACTTTTTTTCTACGCCCAACGGCAGCGTTCATTGAATATATCAGTGTGAGTGGGGATATAGTCCTCAGCCAAAATGAACGAAAAACGATTAAAAGAATTATTAGCCCGCTACCTTGCGGGATCATGCTCGGACGCGGAACGAGCTTGGGTCGAAGCGTGGTATGGGCGTTTCAATCACGATGTCGAGGACGGTCAGGATCATCCTTTTCCCGACCACGAGATTCGGGAAGATTTGGCGGCTATCCAGACCGGGCTTCCTGTTCCTGCCAAAAAATCACACCGGTTCAGACGGTGGCTGCCCTATGCAGCGGCAGTGTTGGCACTGGCAATCGTGAGCGCTTGGTTTATCGCTGACAATCAGCACATCGGCCAATCCGGGCCAGACTATAAGGCTAGTCAGATGCTTACCCAAGATATTGAGCCTGGCGGTCATCGTGCAACGTTGACACTGGCCGACGGCCGAACAGTGGATCTGCGTTCGGATCAAACGGGAGTCGTTTTGAAAGATGACATGACCTACTTGGACGGCACCGCTGTACTTAGTCAAGAGATACACGAGAACAAATCAAATTACGTGGCACTTACGACGCCAAAGGGCGGCACCTATTGTGTTACGCTGCCCGATGGCACAGTCGTTTGGCTCAATGCCGCTTCGCATCTAGAATATCGGGAAGATACCATCGCCCACCTGAGGCTCGTAAAATTGGACGGCGAGGCATTTTTCGAGGTAAAATCAGACAAGCACCGGCCATTTAAAGTACAAACAAAAGGGCAGGAGGTGGAAGTCCTTGGAACCAGCTTCAACATCAACAGTTACTCGGATGAGCCAGCCATTCGAACCACGCTAGCGGAAGGCTCCTTGAAAGTTCGGGACGAATCCGGCCTGCAGGCAGTCGTGCTCAAGCCCGGGCAACAGGCTACACTCGGCCCAGCCAATCGGCTCGAAGTTCATGAGGTGCTCGTAGATGACGTAGTGGCGTGGAAAAGCGGGATGTTCAGCTTTAATAATACGGATATCGAAGCCGTCATGCGGCAGCTTTCGAGATGGTACGACGTAGCTGTGGAATTTGAAGGCGATATCCCGAAAATAAACCTGTGGGGGGAAGTATACCGCGATGTGAATGCTTCCGAAGCATTAGCCATACTCCAGTTTTTTGGACTCAAATACTCGGTCGAGCAACAGGCAGACACCAAGCGCATTGTAATCTCTAATGAACATATAAACTAATTTTATTATGAAAAGAAAGACTGATACATAACGCCTCTAACTAAGAATCGCCCTCCGATGGCCGTCGGAGGGCGAGGGATTTGAGTTTATTTTTTTGTCGAACAATTAACCCAAACATTGCAAAGGTAATGAATTTAAACCGGTGTATAACCGCAAAATTTCTCATGCGATTCCACTTGATCTTCAGTATCCATCTAATCGCATTTTTCCAAGTCAGCGGAAAGCTCACAGCGCAACACGTAACTGTACAGGTACAGAACGCACCGATCGATGCCGTATTCGCTTCGGTGAAAGCCCAGTCGGGATATGTCGTCGTATACAACAGTAACGAACTTAGGCAAGTCAAAGTAACACTCAACTTGAAGCAGGTGCCTGTTGAGCGTGTTATTATCGCTTGCCTGGCAGACCTAAACTATTCGTACGTGATCCAGGGCAACCACATTCTCATCAAGAAGACAGTCAAAAGCCCGGGAGCGGCAGGGTCTTCCGGTCCCGTAGCGGTCCAGCAACGGGAGGTCCGCGGACGCGTTACAAACGAGTCGGGGGAACCCTTGGCCGGAGTTACCGTGGCCGTTCCAGATCATGGGATTACCACCGTGACAGACAATGATGGAAACTATCGACTGTCGCTGCCGGCGGCGGCTAATGTCCTGTTGTTTTCAATGGTGGGCCATGAGCCGCATGAGCGGCCAGTTGCTGAAGGGCCCGTAGTCGATGTGGTCCTTCGTGAGCTGGTCTCAGACTTAGATGAAGTGGTCGTTGTTGGCTTCGGCCAACAAAAACGGGCCACGGTCACCGGCGCCTTGTCATCCATCGGCACCAAAGAACTCTTGCAGTCGCCGCAAGCCAACATTAGTAACATGCTGGTAGGGCGGTTGCCGGGCTTGCTGGCGGTACAGCGGAGCGGCCAGCCGGGCGCTGATCAATCTACCCTGCGGATACGGGGCGTGGGCACATTCAGCGGTTCGCAGACGCCACTGATACTGGTCGACGGAATCGAAGGGATCAACTTCAATAGTTTGGATCCCAATGAAATTGACAACATAGCTATCCTCAAGGACGCCTCCGCGACGGCGGTTTACGGAGTGCGGGGTGCAAATGGCGTCATCTTGATTACCACCAAAAAAGGCGTTATCGGCAAACCCAAAATCAGCTTTTCGTCCAACTTTGCTTCGACATCATTTACCGATGTGCGCGAAAGCGCACGCGCTTATGATTATGTAGTGGGCTTCAACGAGGCGCTGAAGTACGATTCTTATATTACCGGTGGTTACAATGAAAAGTACACCGCCGAGGAAATCGAATATTTCCGAACAGGTAGTGATCCGATTTTTTATCCCGATGTCGACTGGTTTTCAACCGTATACAAGCCGAGGTCGGGTCAGATGCACCATAATCTCAATGTAAGCGGCGGGGTAGAACGCGTAAAGTATTTTATTTCGGCCGGCTTTTTCAATCAAGAGGGGTTGTTTAATGAGACGATCACCAACTTTATCAAAGAATACGATACCCAGCCAAAGTATAACCGGTACAATTTCAGGTCAAACCTTGACTTCGATATTGCGAAAGGCCTGAAAGCCAACCTGAATGTATCCTATCAAATGGAAGAACGTCGGGGGTTACTCAACAACATTAATGCACGCCTGGAGGTGGTTACGCGCTCCAACCCTGTCAATTCGCCGGGTATCGTTGACGGAAAACCCATTACCTTAGGGGTAACCGGTCCAGCTGGGGCTGTGTTAGGGGCTTTCCTGCAGGATGGCTACCAACGCCGCTACCATAACCACCTCAACGGGTCGATCCGCTTAGATTACGACTTAGACTTCATAACGCCAGGGTTGCATACACACGGCACCCTATCTTACATGAATTTCAATGCCCAAAACGGAACGTTCTTTAAACGGATGGTCGACTACCTACCCGTGCGCTTGCCGGATCAATCGCTGGTCTACGTGCCGCAAGCTACTGAGACACCATTTACATTCAGTGAAGAGGTAGCCAAGAACAGAAGGGAATACCTGGAATTTGCACTCCAGTATGATCGGCAGTTCGGATCGCACGAGGTAGGGGCGCTCCTTCTTTATAACCAGAATAAGCTTCACGATCCAACATTGGCATTTCTAATTCCGCGTGGCTATCAGGGCTTGGTAGGGCGTATTACCTATAACTACAAAGCGCGTTACATGGCGGAGTTCGATGCAGGATACAATGGCACGGAAAATTTCGCAGAAGGGCGGAGGTTCGGGTTTTTTCCGGCATTCTCAGCTGGATGGACCGTTTCTGAAGAGCCCTTCTTCCCTGATAACCGCTACCTGTCTTACCTCAAATTCCGGGGGTCGTATGGCGAAGTAGGAAACGACCAAGTGGGTGGCGATCGGTTCCTGTACCTGCCCTCCTCTTACAACTACGTCAATAATTACTATGCATTTGGGGAAATTGGCAGCACCTACAATAACTACCGCGCATCGACCGAGGGAAAGATTGGTAACCCACTGCTTACCTGGGAACGCGCAAAGAAGAAGAATATCGGGCTCGAAGCCAAGTTTCTAGACGATAAGTTGCAGCTTACCGCGGATTGGTTCGACGAAAACCGCGATAACATCCTGGCCAATTTGGGCACGGTGTCGTACGTGGTGGGGGCAAACCTGCCCGCGGCAAATTTCGGGCGTATGCGCAACCGGGGGATAGACGGCGATATTTCATTCAATGGCCGGGTGTCTAACGTATTGTATTGGATAAAGGCAAACTATACATTTGCACGCAACACCATTGAGTTCCAGGATGAGGTTAATCGGCTTTACGATTACCAATACCGCACCGGACAATCGTATGGCCAGCATTTTGGGCTTATAGCGGATGGGTTCTATAATACGTGGGAAGAGGTAAACGCCCAAAACAGGCCGCAATCACAGTGGAACAACAACCGGTTGCAGCCTGGCGATGTCAGGTACCGGGATTTGAATGGCGATGGTACCGTCAATATCGATGACATGGGACCCATCGGCTATTCTAATTTTCCAGAGAAGATCGCAGGTTTATCTTTAGGCGGCAATTTCAAGGGAATAGACTTTTCAGTGTTGTTTCAATCGGCGTGGAATGTTTCCGTATCCTATTCACGGAATTTCCGGTACGGCTATCGCGAGGAGGCGGGTGTGCCGCAATATGTCCTGGATTATAGCTGGACACATGAGCGCTACGCAAACGGCGACGAGATCCGGTTTCCACACCTTTCCGAAGGAGACGTAAATCAAGCCCACAACTATCAAGCATCCTCCTTGTGGGTGAGAGATGCAAGCTATGTCCGATTGAAGAACGCCGAGGTGGGCTACTCCTTCGGTGAAAAAGTGACGCGGAAACTAGGGATTACATCGATGCGCGTTTATACCAATGGCAACAACCTGCTCACCTGGAGCAGTATGTTTAAGGGCGTAGACCCCGAAAGTCACATTGCGGGTACGAACAACGAACCTTATCCACTTACACGAACCATCAATGTCGGTTTGAATATTAACCTTTAATCAAGAAAACTGAAATGAGATATTTACCCATACTCGTCGGATTCATGACGCTTATCTCCACGTTTTTCTCTTGTGAGAACAACCTGACAGATTTTTTAGATAAACCGCCGGGCGTCGACGTCAACGAAGATACGATCTTTTCTTCCCAAACGCAGGTGGAAACCTTTATTGCGGGATTGTACCGCGAAGGTGTACATTCCATGCTATCCATTAATGAAGGCACCGGCGGGCCCACCGCAATTACCGGCCATTCCGGCAGTGACCGTTTTTCGTTCGTAGGCATCACGGATGAAGGCGAGCTGAGCGTAACGTGGGGCGAGAGCCGGCATTGGAATAGCGGCAGCATTACGGCAACCAATATCACTTACACGGATTTACGGCAGTACCTCAGATGGGCGGTCATCAGGAGGGCCAACATCCTCCTCGAACGCATCGCTGCGGTTCCCGGGGTAGATCAGACATACATCGACCAAGTAACGGGCGAGGCGCTGGCCATCCGAGCCATGAATTACTACGAAATGCTGAAGCGCTACGGGGGAGTACCCATTATTGAGCGGCGGTTAACCACACAAGATTTGCTGGAAAACCCAACCGTCCGCAATACCGTCGAAGAGGTGGTCAATTTCATCGTTGCCGATTGTGACCGTGCCGCGCAGCTGTTACCCGATACCTACCCGTCAAACATGATAGGCAGAGTTACAAAAGGAGTGGCGCTCATGGTGAAAGCGAAAACATTGTTGCATGCGGCGAGCCCGATATTCAACACCGCCACGCCGTACCTACCCTTCGGCGAAAACACCAAACTAATCTGCTATGGCAATGAAGACCCAGCCCGGTGGCAATTGGCCGCCGACGCCGCCAAAGCGGTCATCGATTGGGCACCAACTGCCGGCAAGCACCTGATTACTGACCAAGGCGCTGATAAGAACTATAAATACATGTGGGAGGTTCATGACAATCCCGAAATCATATTAGCCAACAAACGCAAAGGTAGCACGGCGCGGAGCACCTATCCGTGGATCGGCATACTCCCGCCCCGGATATACAGTGGTTATGGCATGAGCGTCTCCTTTACCTTCGTTCGTAAATACGAGAAAAGGGATGGCACACCGCAGACCTGGGATATGAACGGCGGGGACGACCTCATGGAAAAATATGCCGAACTCGACCCCCGGTTTGGACAAACGGTTGCTTATAACGGCGCGCGTTGGAACAACGATATCCCCGTAGTGCATTTATATCAGGGGCACGAGCACGCCACCGATTGTTATGGAGGGCATTGGCAACGTAAATTCGTTCCAGACGCGCTGACCGCATCCACGCCGGCAATTCCTCACAATTATGTTTATCGCTTAGCTGATGCCTATCTGATCTATGCCGAAGCATTGAACGAAGCGCAGGGGCCGGTCCCGGCTGCACATGCAGCGGTAAATACCATCCGTAGCCGCTCAGGGATGCCCAACCTGCCTGCAGGGCTCGACAAGGAAGCCTTCCGAGATCGCGTCCGCAACGAGCGCGCCGTCGAGTTGGCCTTTGAAGACAATCGGTTTTGGGACCTGACACGCTGGCTAACTGCACACGAAGAAGGCGTGATGGATGGCAACATGTGGGGACTACGCATCCACGCCACCGATGATCCTAACACGTTTCGCTACGAACCATACGTTTTTGAGGAAAGGGTTTTTCATCGCTTCATGTACCTCCACGGCTTCCATCGTAACGAGGTGGATAAAGGGTTGTTGATACAGAATCCGGGTTGGTAAATGGAGGTCAGAATTCATTTAGTACATCAAGTTATGAAATTGCTAAAGTTAAGATATAGTTATTGCTTTTTGGGGCTGATTGCCGCGCTGAACATCGCGAACGCCCAGGATACCACAGATACGGTCGTCGAAGAGGTCATTCCGATAGCCTACGGCCAACAACCACGGTGGCTGATAACCGGTTCACAGTCGCACGTCGCTGGCGAGGATCTCGAAAAGACGTTTACCAGCAACCTCGCCACCTCGCTTTATGGCCGCTTAGGGGGGCTTACGGTACAACAGCAGGGAGCCGAGCCCGGGTTGGAATCCCCTGTGTTACTGGGGCGGGGCGTCGCTACATTTGGTCCCGGCAGAGACGTATTGGTGATGGTGGATGGATATGAGAGCACATTTGAACACCTGAGTCCCTACGAAATTGCTTATATCACGTTGCTCAAGGACGCTTCAGCAACCGCGGTCTATGGAACACGCGGCGCCAACGGCGTATTGCTCGTTACGACCAAGCGCGGTGATCAGGGCCCGCTGCAGTTGCAGTTTGCCGTACAAAGCGGGGTACGAAACCCGCTGCGCATGCCGGCATTTTTAGGTTCGTTTGACTATGCCCGGTTGCACAACGAAGCGCGTGAAAATGACGGTTTCGAACCGCTCTACAGCGCTGCCGAGTTGGATGCTTACCGCACGGGTGCTGACCCGTATCGGCACCCCGATGTCGATTGGTACGACGAGGTGCTCCGGACAGCCGCTCCGGCAACGAGCTACAACCTCACCTTTAAGGGTGGCAGCGAAACGGTCCGCTATTTCGGCTTGCTCAATTTGCTGACTGAACAGGGCTTGTATATCAAGTCGGGCGATGCCTCGGAAAACAGTAAAAACAGCCGACTGACGCGTTATAACTTCCGGACCAATATCGACGTCGACATTACGAAGAACATGATGGCCAGCCTAACGCTATCTGGAACGGTGGAAGACAAAGCCAATCCTGCGGCAAACTCCACATCTTCGCTCTTCAATACGTTGGCCATTATCCCGCCAAATGCATTTCCGGTCTATAATCCCAACGGGACGTACGGGGGCAATGCACTTTTCTCCAATCCGTTGGGTGATGTGTTGGAAACAGGTCATTATACATCAAACGGGAGGACCCTGCAGTCTGCCTTTCAATTAGCGCATAAACTCGATATGTTGACCCCCGGCCTTAAAATCGGATCTTCGGTAGCCTTCAATAACTTCTTCCGCAATTACTCCAATAAATTGCGGCAGTATGAACGGTACCTCATGGCTGATAACGGCAGTGATACGGACTATATCCGATTCGGCGAACGGACGTCGTTAGTTGGCGACGAAGGCGGATCAGAGCAATGGCGCAATGTCGTATTCCAGGCCTACCTCGATTACGCGCGCGACCTCGGCCCGCATACCTTACGGGGTATGCTCCGGTATAACCTGGATAACTATGCCCTCCTGGGGCAACAACACCCGTTCAAGCACCTCGGGTTTAGCGGCCGGTTTACCTACGCCAACCAAGCGAAGTACATCGGCGAGTTCTCTTTCGGCTACCTGGGGTCCGAAAATTTCGCCAAAGGCCGCCGGTTCGGCTTCTTCCCCGCGGTATCCGCCGGGTGGGTGTTATCAGAGGAAGCCTTCTTAGCACAAAGCCATGTGGTCGACTTCCTTAAAATCCGGGGGTCTTTCGGCCTAACCGGCAACGACCGGATCGCCGAAGACCGGTTTTTATTCGATAACTATTACCGTTATCCGGCGTCGTATTATTTCGGGACGGACAATAACTCGTCCAGTTCCCTGCAGGAAGGGCCAGCGGCCAACCCTGATATTTCGTGGGAGAAAGACCGCATGGCCAATATCGGGTTTGAGGCCCAGCTGTTTGGTCGATTGGAGTTGATGGCAGACTGGTTCACCAACCGCAGGTATGATATTTTGACATCCGCCAACCGGGTACTGCCCGACCTGTATGGTATCGAATCGCCTTTGCTCAACCGCGGGGTCGTCCGGAACCGGGGCGTGGAGGTCATGGCCAACTATCGTTCCGATCGAAGGCGACCCTTCCAGTTCTCATTGAAAGCTAATTTTTGGTATGCACGCAATCAGGTGGTCGAAATGGCTGAAGACCTCGTCCGGTACGATTATTTGCAGCGCGTGGGCCACCCCATTGGCCAGCCGTTTTTACTGGAGGCGCTCGGGTTGTTCCAAAACGATAACGACATCGCCAACGCGCCGCAGCAACGGTTTGCGACGGTCCAACCAGGCGATGTGCGTTACAAGGATCAAAACCAGGATCAGGTCATTAACGCCGAAGACTACGTGGCCTCGGGCTATACCAACATCCCTGAAATCACCGTGGGCCTGAACCCCACCTTTGCATGGAAGGGTTTTGACGCTTCCTTGTTTTTCCAGGCGGTAACCAATCGGACGGTTTACCGATCGGGGCACTACTATTATGCGTTTCAGAACGACGGTAAAATTTCGGAATTTGCATTAGATCGGTGGACGCCGCAAAATGCCGGGTCAGCCACCTATCCACGGCTCTCCGCGGTAAATAACCTGAATAACTTTCAGCCTTCTTCATTTTGGCAGGTAGACGGCAGTTTCATCAAGCTGCGTAGTGCAGAGGTAGGCTATACCATCGGCGCCGATGTGTTGGCCCGGTGGCACGTAGGAGCCCTACGCATCTTTGCAAATGGCACCAACCTGTTTTCGTTAGATCGGGTGAAATATACCGATCCGGAAACCCTCACCGGTTACCCCGCTATGCGTTCGGTAAGTTTAGGACTGAAACTCAATTTTTAATCACATGCAATCAAGCAAAATCACGATGAAAACCTTACGCGCTATGAAGTCAGGCTTGCTGGGGATGATTGCCCTGCTGCTGTCTGGCGCATGCACTGAATACCTGGAACGCGACATCGTCACGGAGTTGACCGAAGATGACGTCATCTATTCGTACGACTTCGCGCGGTCACGCGTTTCTGCGGTTTATAATGTATTGCGGGCCGGCTTTAACGAGGTCGACAGAGCGCTGCTTGCGTCGGCCGGTGATGAGGCCGAACATACGCTTGAAACGTCGGCGGTGCACCGCTTCAACACGGGCGACTGGGATGCGGTAAATACGCCGGACGATGTATGGGCCCATTATTACCGGGGAATACGGATTGCTAACCAGTTTTTGGCCAAGAGCGACCATATCGACCTGGATCACCTCAAACTCGACCCCAATCCCGCTCAGCAGGAAACCTATCAGGCGCTCCAAGAAGAGATCGCTCGGTGGCAGCATGAAGTTCGCTTTTTACGTACCTTCTTCTTTTTCGAGTTGGTGAAACGGTATGGAGGCGTACCGCTTGTAACCACCGTATATGAGGTAGGCGAAAATCCGAGCCAGATCACACGGCAGTCGCTGGCCGATTGCCTGGATTTCATCGTTGCCGAATGCGACGTCGTCGCCGAGGGGCTACCCGCTGTCCCCGCCTCGGTTGATCTAGGTCGGGCCACGAAGGGCGCCGCGTTAGCGCTGAAAGCACGTGTGCTTCTATTTGCCGCCAGCGATTTGTATAATGACCCCTCCTGGGCAACCGGCTACGCTAATCCCGAACTCATTTCCCTGCCAGCTGGCGACCGGTCGGCACGGTGGGCCGCCGCCGCCGCCGCCGCAAAAGCCGTGATCGACCTTAGCGAAGCGAACTATGCCTTGCACGGCGATTATCAAAGTCTGTTCAGCACATTTAACAGCGCCGAGATCATCTTCGCGCGGCGGGCGGGCGCAAGCAACGAGTTTGAGCGGGCTACCTTCCCGGTTGGATATGATATGGGGCAGAGCGGCACGACACCCTCCCAAAATTTGGTTGATGCTTACGAGGTGAAGGTAGACGAAAATACGGCGGTAGCGTTTGATTGGGATAACCCCGAGCATGCGTCAAATCCATACGCCAACCGCGATCCCCGGCTGGCCATGAGTGTGCTTTACAACCTCGCATGGTTCAAAGACCGGCCTGTGGAGCTCTGGCATGGCGGACTAGACGGAAGCCCGCAAGAACGGGCTTCGCGAACAGGTTATTACCTGCTCAAATACGTGGATCCCAACATCAACCTCCTCACGGGCACCACCAGTGTGCATACCTGGATTTTCATGCGGCTAGCCGAAGTTTACCTCAATTATGCCGAAGCGTTGAACGAATACGATCCTGTGCATCCAGACATCACGCGTTACGTAGACATGGTGCGCTCGCGGAGCGGCGTTGAAATGCCACCGTTGCCCGATGGGCTGTCGCAGGCTGACATGCGCGAACGTATCCGGGGTGAACGGCAGGTAGAACTCGCTTTCGAAGGTCATCGGCTTTGGGATGTGCGCCGGTGGATGATTGCACCGGCCACGTTGGGCGGGGCACTATACGGCGTGAGCGTGCGCAAGGAAGGCGACGAGACCTTCGACTATCAACGTGTCCAGGTTGAACACCGGGCGTTTTCGCCGAAAATGTATTTTTATCCCATTCCACAGCAAGAACTACTCAAAGTAAGCGGCCTCATTCAAAACCCGTTGTGGTAATCGCTGGTCGTTAAAATAAAACTGATATGAACGTACTTCCAACTATCCAGATCCGTATCGCCTTAGGCATATTGCTGATCGCGGCGCTATCCTCCTGCGGCAAGTATCGGGAGGTGGCCGAGTCGGCCTATCCAGACCAAGTGATTTACCTGCCAGCGGCGAAGAGTATCTTCGAGGTTTCCCCTCCAGGGGATACGTACGACGTACCCACGCCAGGACAGCCCGCTAGTTTTCGGGTAGATCAGGAACAGGGCCGTGTTATCATCCCCCTTGGTGTGGTCCGTGGTGGCGTTTCTACAGCTGGCAACATATCCGTAGCGATTAAGTCGCGCCCAGACACCATCGCAGCGCTCATCGAGCGGCAGCAGCTAGACGCTGAGATGCTACCCGCGGATGCTTATTCCATGCCATCCAGTATCGAACTCGCCGACGGCGAAAGCACAGCCATCTTTGAGCTGGCGCTCAGCCTTGCTTACCTCACCGAACGGCCGGGCGAGGCGTTCGCTGTGGCCGTGCAGATTTCCAGCAACGGGCACAAGACCAACCCAGCGCTCGAAACCGCCATCGTGGTTTTTAATTCAAGCTTACTTAACAACGAAACAAGATGATCGCACGCGGCCTTTTATTCCTATTCACCTGGTTAACCATTACGGCGTCGGCTCAGGAGCGTTTTTCCATTACGCATGGCCCGTATATCCAGGCGCTCGATACGACGAGCGTAAACATCCTGTGGACCACCAGTAAACTCGCGATCAGTTGGGTCGAACTGGCCCCTGACGATGGCAGCCACTTTTATCACCGGGAGCGCCCCAAGCATTTCGCCGTAAATGATGGGTTCAAAACCAAAGATACCGTGCATCGGGTTTACCTGGACGGCCTCAAGCCGGGCACGACCTATCGCTACCGGGTATATTCGCAGGAGGTAAAGCGGCATGAGTGGTCAACGGTCGAATACGGCACCATCGTAGCTTCACAGGTATACCGTTCGGCTCCGCTGCGGTTTACCACCCCCAGCCCATTGGAAGAAACCGTCACGTTTGCGGTTATCAACGACATGCACGGCCAAAACGACGTCATGCAACAACTGCTCGAACAAGTCGATTTCGATGCCCATCCGATTGTTTTCTTTAACGGGGACATGGCCGGATTTTTCTTAAGCGAGCAACAGGTTTTCACTGATTTCATGGACACGGGCGTCAAGCAATTTGCTTCGCAATATCCCATGTACTATGCCCGTGGTAATCACGAAACACGCGGCCCATTCGCTGGTCAGTTCAGTCGCTATTTTCCTTCCGTGTCTGGTAAGCCCTATTACTTGGTACGCCGGGGGCCGGTCTGCTTCGTGGTGTTGGACAGCGGGGAAGACAAGCCCGATTCCGATATTGAATATGGCGGTCTCGCAGCATTCGATGATTACCGAGATGAACAGGCAGCATGGCTCGCCGAGGCGCTTACACGCCCCGAGTTTACGACCGCCCCGTATAAAATTGCGATCTGCCACATGCCGCCGTTCAAGGGATGGCATGGGCAGCACGAAGTTATCGACAAATTCGTGCCGCTGCTCAATCAGGCGGGCATCCAACTCATGCTTAGCGGGCACCTACACCGGCATATCAAGCAGCAGCCTGATGAACATCATGCCTTCCCCGTGCTGGTGAACTCCAACAAAGCGCTGGTATCGGCGAAAGGCGACAGTCGCCAACTGCAGTTGACCGTGCTCGACACCGAGGGAAAGCAAGTTGATTCCATCACGTTAAACCCAAGTCATTAGCATGAACCGTTTACTCATTTCCTTTTTTGTCGTATGGATAGGTCTCGTCCGCGTTGACCACCTATACGCGCTCCCTGCCGATTTGCCTGTAGAGCAGGGCATATGGTCGCCCCGGAAGCACCAACCCACATTTGTTGAACCGGGCAAGACATTCACCGTAGAAGTTTTCGCCGATGCCGACCTCGATTCGCTCGGCTGGGTAGCTCAGTTAAGCAACGAGTTCAAAACCTGGGTAAGCCCACATGTCGATGCACAATACACGCAGGTCGATCACGGCACGCGCTCGGGGTGGCAGCTCGTTGTCCACGTACCTGAAAACACATCACCCGAGTTATTGGCACTGCATATCAGCACACCCACGGGCCAACAGATGGTGTCTCCACGTGCCGTGCAGGTTGTACCAAATATAGAAAGCGATTTCTACATCATCCACCAATCCGACCAACACCTTACAGATGATGCCGCCGTCGAGCCGGGCGGTAAGGCCAGCGAAAAGTGGGGCGTTGGTAGTAAACAGGCGCTGGTCTGGCTGGCGCCGGTCATCAACCTGATTAATCCCCGCATGGTGCTGCAGACCGGCGATAATATGCACCTGTATAATGTGGCTGACGACTGGTGCGGCATGGACGAGGCGAAGGTCCGTGTTGATCGCTTTTTTGAAGGATTGGCCGGATTTACCGTCCCCACCGTACTCGCCACCGGTAACCACGACCTGGGGTGGGGCGATTACGTAGACATTCGAGCTTGGCGAGACTATTATACGGCGCATGTTGGGCAGCGGGCATTCTCGTTCCGGATGGGTTCGTTTTATGTCCTCTCAAGCGAGTGGACAGCCAACGAGTTTCTCGATTGGGCCCGTGCTGACTATGCATCCAGTTGGCAAGACCCCAGTGTGCGCTACCGATTGTTGGTTTCACACTTTTATGACGGGCTGGACGGTTGGACCACCGTGGCTACGGCCGAACAGCCTTGTGATCTGCTCTTGGTGGGACACATCCACCGATCGCGCGTGTTACAGGAGAACCCGTACCGGGTACTGTCCGTGGGCACAGCGCAGGACCGGCAGCGGGGAGCGTTCTTTAATTTCAGAAACACCCCGCAGGGCTGGGTTTCCGATCAAGCTTTAGCGCATGCCGAAGGTGTCAATGTGCATCGGCTATTGGGCGATTATGGCGCACCCACAGTGTGGGCTGAATACGAGCATGAGAATACCGGCGGGGCTACCGCCAACCATGTGCAGATTACCAACACGCTTCCGCATGATTTTTATGACGGGCGCGTTCGTTTCGTAATGAAGAGCGGGCAATACACCGTTAGTGGCGGCGAAATTCTTGCCCAATATCCTGCCGATCAAGGCGACCGGACGGTTGTAGTGGTTAGGGTGAATATTACAAAAGAAAGTGAAACCCAAGTTAGTATATCAAAAACATCCACATCATGAAAATGAATCCACTCTGTACCAAGCTAATGGGGGCCGCAATGCTGTTGGTCCTTGGTGGTATGTCATCGTGTGAGCAAATGATGATTGCCGAAAACACGCAAAAGGAACAGCAAAGCCCGTTAATGGCAGGGCAAGAGCTGTTTTATTCAGACTATCCCCATGCGTTTGTATCCAGCGATACCGGTGAGCCTGTATTAATCAATGGGGTGAATATCAAGCGGGGTCCGCACCGGAAAGTAGGTGGGGCATGGGAAACCTCCTACGTCAACGAAGAGATTACGGCGCTCGGAGCATCGGGTTCCCCTACGTTCAACGCGATTCGGATTGCCATGGACTGGCCCTATTTCAACACCGCCCCAGGCGTTTTCGATGCCGCTTCATTCGCGCAGCTAGATCTCCTTATTGATAACGCCATTTCCCAAGGCTTGTATGTCATCTTAGATCCCATCCACGTGCGCGGCCCCGGCGGGGCCTGTAATGAAGATCCTGTTATGGCCGGTGCTCGGTGGAACATTCCGGCTTGGGCATGGTCAGCCGTTGGCGCCCCCGCAAATCCAAGTGGCAGCTGTGGTGACACCAACGAAACCTCAGACCTGATGGACAATGTATTGGCGTTGCAGGCAACTGCTGATTATCTGAAGTATGTACTTACCCGTTATCATGCGTCGACAGCCCGCGGCAAACAGGTAATCGCGGTCGATTTGGTCAACGAGCCACGAGCAGACGGCGCTACGGCACAAGCGCGGTTTAACAAAATCATGGCGGTGTATGCTGATTGGCTGGCCCCAACGGGAACAAAGTCGCTGCGATCGGCCAATCCAGATAAAATTTTAATTGCAGCTGCTTTGCACGGCGATATTTCGTTGGCCGGCATGAACTTATCCGTTTTGCAACAGTCCAATATCGTCTTTACATTTCACGATTATTTTGGGCGCGCATTATCCACTTCCCCAATGTATGGATTAGGCTATTCGGCTAGCGGTTATGCGAGCCAACAAGAGCATATGTATTCGGCCACGCCGACGCCCTATGATCCGTCGACGCTGTCCTACGCCGCGCGTAAGGCCGAACACCGCGCTTACCTGCAGCAGTATCTCGACTGGTTGGGCGCTTACCAATTGCCCTTGTATATCGGTGAGTATGGGATTCTCAATCCCTGCCATGGCGGTGATGCATTGTTCTCACCACAGTACGCGCGTGATACATACGATCTATACGACAACCTGTATGTAGTACACAACGGCGAGTCTGTACCCTTGAAAATGCCACGTACGTGGTGGACCAACGGTTATTGGGACGACATGGCGTTATGGTATCGCAGCGGTACGTGTGGAAGCGTAGGTTCTAAAACCTATTTTCCCTATGCCAAAGATGTCACCGGCGAACTCAATCTGGTTAGCAATCCGGGGTTTGAAGACGACTTTGCGGGGTGGACCGTCTCCGGCGACGTCGCAGTGGAGGATGTACTGGTAAATTCCGCCAACGTCCGCTCGGGCGCTCGGTCGGTGCGCGCCTGGAATTCTACCGCGTATACAGGCAGTGTGCGCAGCGCTTCCGCGTATCCCGCTGCCGGCACATACACCGCGCAGGTATGGTCTCGCGGGGGTGGCACCTTCGGCACCAGACAGTTGCAGGTTTACGTCAATAATGTCTTAGCTGGCCAAGTTTCTATCCCGACCTCTTCAAACTGGACGGTGCACGAAGTATCGGGTATTACTATACCCAGCGGGGCAGCCATCCAGGTGGGCATTGCGCTAAACGCCGCTGCTGGTGCGTGGACACAATTCGATGACTTCTCATTGCGAAAAGATTAACACGGGGATAAACTATCTGCTCAATATCTCCTGACATTAATTGAAATACCATGCCCCGGCCAATGAAAGCCGGGGTATTTTACAAATGGTAATTATATTGCGACTCCCCGCCGGAGGCTATCCAACAATTCCGGAAGAAGCTCACGGAGAATAAGGGGGAGATAGTGATCCAACAAAAGCTGGCCTGGCTTATATCAGAACAACGGCAAAGCAAACTACCGTTACTTCTTTTTCGTATTCAAATCTGAGCGCACTTTTGCCGAGTTGGAAGCCAAGACAGCACGGATTGAAGGCAAAGACGCATAGAAACATCCGATACTTTTCGTAGTTTTGTATATACCGTTGCTCTTCGTCCGTTTTCGAAGCGGTGGCGACGGATGGGAATGTGAGGAAAATGAAAGAGAAATAAAAAAGGAGTATGCTATGGTAACCGAAGCAAGGAAACTATATGTAATCGAAGAATTACTTAAGCTTAATAATGATACCATCTTAAAAGAAGTTGAAGCATTGTTGAAAAAAGCGTCCACACCCCCAAAAACAACCAAATTGTCTGACCGATTTGCCGGCAAGCTTTCTTCTAAGACGGCTAAGCAATTACAAGAACATATTGTCAAAAGCCGGTAGTCTCCGCCTTTCTATTTTCACCCTCACCTCTCCCTACTAGCCGTCGCTGGCCTTAATGGATCGTCCGAATCGCAGAAACTGTACATCCCGTTGGTCCGGATCACCTGCAGGCCTGCCTTAGCAGCAATGGACAGCGCCTCTTCCAGCGGTGCCCGGTAGCAGATCATCGCATCCACGCGCATCGATGCCGGTATGCAGTGGAGATCTTTCACCCTGATGCCATACCAACGGCTCACATCCGCCACGTACTCCCGCAGTGAAGCATTGCGGTACCGACGCGACGCCTTCGTCCAGGCAATCGCCTCATCCGCCTTACCCTTCTTCTCGTAATGCAGCGTCTCGGTTAGGGTACCATTGAGTTCGTAGATCCACCTCACCGTGGCCTCGCCCCCGCGCCGCTCCACCAACTGGTGGAGACCCGTTACTTACAGAGTGACGGGTTTCTCTTTTTTAGCCGTCTTTGGTCACCACATTGTCTATTTAACAACTCTTAACAAATTAATTGCAACAAAATGGGGCCGGCATGCGTTATACAAGTTCATAATTTAGGTTTATAATTGGTTAGTTTTGAAAGCCCCGATCCTCCCGGTTTCGGGGCTTTCTTTCACTTAGAACTATAACTAAATTATTGCCGTGTAAGATAATGGACTCTTCCCTACCATCAATACAATTTTGATATAATGATTTAATGATTTCAATTTGTTTCTCTTGTCTCATCATGCCAGCACGTCAAACAGATATATGTTTCCGAGTCCTCGTCGTCTTCTATCAAGTATTTAACATTTCCCTTGCATCCATCTTGGCCGCAGTCCTCTCTTAGCACTCCAAAATCTGACTGGCATACGATACAACCTAAATTGGTACCAAGAGGATCATTTGGATGCAAAAATGCCCATTTGGAATAGGCTCTCTTTGCTCCTTTACTGGTGGCGATTTCTGATTTTTCGGTACAATATGGGCATAAATAAGGACGTGCAGTAATGTCAATAGAGAAATGTCTCTTTAGCGTCTTTTTGCCTAAAAAGAAATTTAAATACTCCATTCTGTTATAATGTATAATATCTTCCCATTCAACATCTTCATCTTCGTACTGAAATCCTGGGTGTTGATAGAACTTGGAAGATGCCGCTTCCCAAAAACTATCTTTCCCTAGAAGATATGTAAAAGTATCTAATATAAGCGTGAGTATGTACTCAGGGGTCAATTTTTCATTTCCGATACCATGTACTATTCTATTGCGCCTCACACGGACTTCTTCATACAATTGCAAAAATTTTTCGTGTACTTTTTTGGGACCAAGACAAGCATAATATGTTCTCAACAAGTCGTCGCCACCAATAGTATACAATTCTGAAAAATTTTCATCAGCACCTTCGGGTAAGGTTTTCCAATCCCCCCTTTTTTTGTCAATTAAAAGTAGTGGGCTTGTTTTGCAGATTTCGGATTTTAATAACCCTTCAATCCCTTGATGTATTAAGACCAAACCTGACCTCAATATAATTTGATTATATTCCCATATTTTTTCTCTCGGGGTACTGTCGGTAAGTGCGTTGTCGACGCTAACAATGGAGTTGTAAGCTTGAATCAGGCATTCTATTGCGACCTGTTTGTATTCGTTGGCGTTTGGTATGCCTGTTATCATTCCAAGTAGCTTTGTTATGTGAATTTATACAATATTTCAATATTACTTACCATTTGGCAGCGCATTACCCATTTAACATCTCTTAACAATTTCTGGTGTAACAAAGAGGCGTCTTCATGCGTTATATAGGCAGTTAGTAAAATTTGATAAAATTGTCTTTTCATAATTTAGGTTTATAATTGGTTAGTTAGTGAAAGCCCCGATTCTCCCCGTTTCGGGGCTTTCTGTTTTACTGAAGCCTTTTAAGCAAGAGCGGATGATGTTTTGGACTAAGTCGTGTAGACAGAAAACCCATATGACCAAAATTTAGGAAAAATTTTTCGCCGGGTAATATATTGTCCGTATCTTTGCATCAGCTCAGCAACCATGCTGTTTGTTCAGTAGTAAGTGTTGAAGGAGTTTAGATACCGTTTAGCCCTGCTAAGCGGTATTGGCGTTTATATAGGCCTCGTATTCCTTCCTTTTCTTTCTCATCGAGTGTTTATGCTGTATATGGAAAGCAGTCCAGAAGAGCAAATAACCTTTCCGCTTGGTAAGTACCACGATATAATTTTCCGCTTCATTCAATATATGGATTCTTTCGTCCCTGCCGACGGATTTTTCCCAGACTTTTCGCTCAATCGTAAAGTTAAATCGATAATAGCTTTATTTTGTGTTTGAATTTCGGCATCCCTGTCAGTCAGTGTTTCGTTTAAAAGGTCTCTTTCCCTTTTTATTTCTTCTAAGTCTAGTTTTAACCGTGTATTTTCACTTTTAGTCGTATTTATAATTTCGAGTTTGTCTTTTTGAGTACTTGATGCCTGCCCAATGGTCAACAGGATTGCGCCGACACCGCCTAGAAAAATAAGAACTAACGCTATTATGGTAAGTGTATTCATGACCTACTTATTTACGATCAAATTAATTAAAATCCGAATAGTATCCAAGTTCATTGGCTTGGCTTTTGGGTTAATCGATTTATGATTAATTGCGTCACTGCGAGTGACCGTGTTACATTTTCATTCACCAGTTCTTTTCCTACTTTGCTTATTTACCTCCGCTTTCGTTTCGCCATCTACAACAACGAATTCCACCACTACATTTTCCATTATTTTGGAAGGTGTATCATCCGCTTTCATTTTGGGCACTTTCTTATACCGAATAACGACTTGCTCGTCTTTAGGTATTCCATCCGAGAAAAATTCATCAAGACTTTCGAAGCCGAACACTCTTTTCAAAATCCCTATATGCCGTAAATTATACTTTTCTGGTTGGTTTAAAGATTCGCATTTGCCAACAAAGTTTACCGCAAAGCCCATTTTACTACTCAGCATTTCTTGCGACCATCCTCTCTCTTCACGGAATGCTTTTACATTTAATATCAATTCATACTCAATTCGAAAGATAGCTTTGGTCTGATAAATCTCACTCATAATTCAAAAATTAACCCCCGAATATTTGGGGGTTTAAAACATTGTTTTTATCTTTGTCTAGACGATCAGAAATCACGGCGATAACGCCATGATGAACGGTGTTTTCTCGAACCCGAATAGAGCTAAGATTCTGCCGAGAGAACCGTGTTGATCGCTCCATGCTAACTTTTGTGGATAAAGTTTTCTACTTTTGATACCACAGCATGTGAGCGGCCTCACGTTAAGCTCTGGCAGCGTCCCTCTAGAGTCTCGTGTAGATTCGAAGGTGACGAAGGGTTAGCTCCCCTGGGTTCAGGGTGTGAGGTTGCTCCTTGCTTGCAATAAGGATTACCACACAACATTCCGAGAAACATCGTTCTGCATAAACCAATAAGGATTATGAGAAAGAACGAGTTAATCACCCTTCACCAGTACCCCAGCCGCCTCAAGGAGGTTTGGCTTCGGTTCGCCTATTTTATCTTGATAAAGAACGTTAAACGTAACCCTATATAGGTCTGCCGAAAATATTGCAGCCGCAGAAGCATGCACGGGGAAAGACAATAAAAAAGTCTATCCCAAGCACGGGCAAATAAGCCCCACTTCCCGGTTGCTACCGACCCCAATGCTGAAATAAAAAGCCCGTTTTTGTCCAGATGGAAGAAGGTCCGTTTATTTTCGGTTACTATGCAACAGCTAAAAGTAGACGCTTTTTTCCAATTCTGCAAATCTTCGTGGAATTTTCTTCGGCTTGGGAATCGGTTTTGAAAAATATCTTTTTCTTAAACCGCTAAAAGCCAATGCACAATGAAGAGAACTCTAGGTTTAGGGGATGGCTATGTCCTAACCAAACATAAACTTAAACTCCCATATATAAGATATTTCAGCCTACTGGCTGTATTAACGATCATGTGTTTGTATGCCGTGAAGCAGGCCTCCGCCCAACAGGCGGAGCCTGCGGCTACGGCAGTTGGAGACGTTATTAGTTCTGACACGAAATCCCAATACGGTATACTTGGTGTGCACGAAGTAGGGAACAAGGTGTATCTCGAAGTCCCAGATTCCATACTTGGCCGCGATATCCTTGCGGTAAAAAGGCTTGCGAAGGGATGGGCGGGTAAGCACCCCTATGTTTTTTGGAGAGGTGGGCCGGTAGGGTACGCGGGAGACCATATAGATGAGTTGGTTTTCCGAATACAAAATTGCGGCGACAAGATCTGCTTCGTTATGCCTGACTTTACCGAGAGAGCTTCTGAAGGTAAAGCCAACGTGGAGCGCGTTTTCAAGGCATCTGCCGTGTACCCCGTTATAGCGTCGCTTGCGGTAATATCCCGTAATCCGCAAGGCACCGCGTCCATCGTTGATATGCCCGCTATTTTGGAAAGCGACCATGAGTTATTTGGCTTCTCGAAAACTTCGAAGAGCGAGTTTGGATTAGGGGGGTATAACGCAGCCGCATCTGGGCCAGTTACCGTATCAGCCACTGACAGTGGGATACAAGTGAAGAGCACAAAGGCTTACTCCATGCAGAATCAAAGTTATCCGGTACCGATTGAACTGGTCACAAATTGGCTTGTACTACCGAAGGAGCCGCTCCGCGAGCGTCTATCAGACTACCGTATCGGGTATTATACGGTTGATTACCGGGATTTGGGCGCAAATCCGTTTGAGGCGACCAACAAAAAGATCATTACCCGTTGGCGGTTGGAACCCAAGCCGGGCGACCTGCAGAGGTATCTACTCGGTGAACTAGTAGAGCCGCAACAGCCCATTGTTTTCTATGTCGATCCGGTCATCCCACGGCAATGGATACCTTATATGATCGACGGGATAAACGATTGGCAGGAGGCATTCGAGCAGGCCGGTTTCAAAAATGCCATACGAGGGAAAGTAGCGCCTGAAGGAGATAATGGTTCGCCGGACTTGTATGGGATGGGACATGGCTACATAAGTTATAAACCCGATCTGATACCCAGTGCGGTCACGATTACCAACGTTGACCCGCGCAGCGGCGAGATTGTCGGCGCTAGTATATCGTGGTGGCATGGTATGGTGCGCCAGTTGATTAGCTGGTACCGGTTCCAGGCAGGTACTTCCGATCGGAACGCTTGGACAGGGCAGTTGGATGAGGCGGTGATAGGAAGGCTGATACGCTATATCGTTTCCCACGAAGTTGGCCATGCACTAGGCCTTAAGCATAATTTCGGCGCTGCATCGGCGACCCCGGTAGAAAGGCTTCGAGATAGGGATTGGCTTAAAAATCACTCTTTCAGTCCGTCAGTAATGGATTACGCCAGGACCAATCACATCGCCCAGCCCGAAGACAGTGTGGGGCTGGAGGGAATAGTGCCCCGGATCGGTATGTACGATAAGTGGGCCATTGAATGGGCATACCGTTACCGCCCGCCCACCGCCGATGCCGAGATCGAAACATTACAGCTAAGTAAATGGGAGGAGCTTAAACAGGAAGACCCGAATTTATGGTACGGCGATGAAGACCATAAAAACACCGACCCACGTTGTCTACCAGAAGATATTGGCGATGATCCCATCCTGTCTGCCCATTATGGCATACTTAACCTGAAGCGCCTTCTCGACAGCCTCCCCGTTTGGGTCGGCAACCCTGGGGTGGCATCGAACCATTACAAGCAACTGGTCCGACAGTACCAGACGCATATCAGCAATGTGGCGGCCTTCATCGGGGGTCGGTATCACCGGCCAAGGGGCTGCGTTGACGCGTGGCCGCAAAACGTTCCGGTATCCGACTCCCTGCAGGAAGACGCACTGGCTTTCCTCGACGAGCAATTTTTCCAAACACCAGTCTGGCTTCTGGAGAACCCCATTGTTTCCGAAACGGGAATCGACGCGCTGGCGATGCTAACAAAATACTGGGAGGAGAGCATTCCCGCGTTGTTAGCAAGGCTATTAAATGGAAAGGAAATAGCCCGCCTTAATTCGCTACAGCGATATGTATTCGGCAATTCGAGGGCTGGTAAGGACGCCGATGAATACCGGCGCGCACTTCAACGAACCTATGTGAAGGCATTGATTGCGCTTAGCGGCCCCGATGCAATAGTCCCCGATGAACAAGAGCAGACTGCAAGAGAATTGTTGGACCAGCTTCGGACACAGATAAATCACATTGCTTCCCACGAACACGATGCAAGAAGCACCGCACATCTGCGGACTTTGCTAGCGGTTCTGGAAGCTAATCGTTAAACATTGAAATACTAAAATATGGAATGGACAAAAGTTAATTACGCGCTGATATTAATGGTGCTTTGTTTCAGCATGCCCTTGTTGGGCCAGGAGTTCTATCGGCCTTCGGAAGTGACGGTGAGGATGGGGGAAACCTTGCCCGAGTCGTTTTTCAGCACACCCCATAAGGCGATTGACATGGCAACCGGTGAAGACCGACAGATCATACTTGGCGATTACAAAGACAAACTGATTATCCTTGATTTTTGGGCGACCTGGTGCAAACCTTGCCTTTATTCGATGAACAAGCTGGATAGTTTGCAGTCAGCCATGGCTGGGGAGGCGTTCGTGGTGATCCCCGTAACCGGACAAAATCCGGCAGAAATGGCCCCTGCCATTAGGAAATACCGGTGGACGACACCGAGTATCGTTGGCGACCGAACCTTGGCAAGGATTTTTCCCCATCAGGGGATCCCCCATCAGGTGTGGATCAAGAATGGTAAAGTCTTAGCTATACCCCACTGGACGAGCGCCACATCCGACCACATCAGGCAGGTCATGGCCGGTCGTACCCCTCAGATGCCGATGAACATCGTGGACTGGCAATTCGATCCCGATTCGCCCATACTACAGCCGGTGGTTGGCAAGACCAAATTATACCGCAAAAATAAACATTCGATGATTTGCGGTAAGATCCCAGGGATAGGCACAGAGAACCTTCAGATTGTACGAAAAGAAGATAGCACGGTGCTTTACGCGTTGAATTTGCCGATTTCGGTTTTGTATTATCAGGCTTTTAAGGATGATATTTTCCCATCATACAGCGTGTACCGTGGGGCTATTGATTGGCAGATCAGTGACAGTCTCCGGTCGGTGCTATTGGCGCGGAGGCCAAAATTGCTCATGGGGAATACCGCCCGGGAAGACTCGCTTTTCGTCGATTGGGAAAATAATCATTTGTATAGCTATGAATTGAGATATCCGGGCAATATCAGCGATAAGGAAGCGTATGCCATCATGAGAAAAGACCTAAACACGTTCTTTGGGGAATACCGAGGAATACAGGGGGATATCGTCCCCGGACCGAAAATGCGCTACGGGATACTTAAACCGATTGAGAGCCGAGAAAAGACCCTGCAATTATTGCAGGCCGGGCTGGGGGTTGAAAGACCGGCGGATTCCACGGAGTACCATTTTGCCAACGGCCAATACCGTTCCCAGCTATACAGCCTAATGGTACAGACTCCGCTTAACCACATTACCGATGTGGAGTTGAGTGAGGTCGCCCCGGTCGACAGTACAAGGCTAGATCCAGAACTTCGCGTAGGCATCCACTTCCCAAAAGCGATGCTAAAAGGGTGGCCACTGAATCGGGTCAACCTGGAATTGAAACGCTATGGCCTCTTCATACAGATTGAGGATAAACAACCGCCCCTGCTGGCAATCAAAGAAACTACGGCAGAATAATCGAAGGAATCTATTAACCAATAAAACAATAAACAATATGGAAAGAAAAATATATCTAATACTCCTAATTAGCTGCACCTCACTATTGTCACTGGCGCAGGAGCGATTGGCCGGGATAGTAATCAATGCCGAAGGTAATGCCCTTGCTGGGGTTGGCATCCATTTAATCGGATCGGGCCGGGGCTGGCAAACCGACGCATCGGGAAACTTCTTGGTCACATTGTCAGAGCACGCCGATACATTGGTGTTCACACATGTAGGCTATAAGCGGCTGGCTATTCCCTCCTCATCGTTATCCGAAAGCAAAGGACCGGCCCAGGTAATCCTCGAAAGAACCACCGGGTTATTGGAAGAGGTCATGGTCAACACAGGTTATTATTCATTGCCGCGTGAACGGGCTACCGGATCGTTCAGCTATATCGATGAGGAAATGCTGAATAGGAGTGTGGGCACCGATATTCTCGGCCGGCTGGAAAACATCACCAGTGGACTGCTTTTTGACCGACGTGCGCTCTCCGGTGAAGACGTTGACGGCAGTCCGGAGTTGAGGGTACGGGGTATCAATACCATCGAAAGTAACTCCGCTCCACTCATCGTGGTAGACAATTTTCCATTCGAGGGCGAGATCTCCGACATCAATCCCAATGACGTGGCGTCGGTTACCGTTCTTCGGGATGCCGCGGCCTCCAGCATCTGGGGGGCTCGTGCCGGCAACGGCGTAATTGTCATCACCACCAAAAAAGGGAAATATAACCAGCCAGCCCGGATCAGCTTCAGCGGCAACGTGAATATTACAGATAAGCCAAACCTGTTTTATGGCCGGAATTACCTGCCCTCCCCCACAGTGATGGAAATACAGCAGGACCTGTTCCAGCGTGGCGGATATACGGAAAATGACCTGGTCCAGATTCCGGGCTACGTGGAGTTGCTGATCAGGGAGCGTGACGGAACCATCTCGCCTGAAGAGTTTCTGGAAGCGAAAAGCGAAATGGAACGGACCGATCTGCGGGAGCAATCCCTTCGCTATCTCTACCGTGAGGCCGTTGCCCAGCAATACGCACTGGGTATCCAAGGGGGAGGTGGTAATTATACCTATTCCTTTTCCGCCGGATTGGACAGAAACGCAGAAAGCCAGGTCCGGAACAACTTCCAGCGGGCGAGCATCGGGATACAGAATGGTTTTAAAATTAGGCCTAACCTCGAGTTGGAAGGTTCCTTTTGGTACACCAAGGAAATGACCGAGAGAAATGGCCAGGGATTTTATTCCAATATCGCGATTTATGAGGGGTTGGTAGATCGGTCTGGTCAGCCCCGCAGCATCTGGAGTGTCTACAGGAGAAGATTCCATGAGCAGGCCCCCGATAGGGGGCTCCTGGACTGGGTGGAACGGCCGCTTGATGAACTCCGACTGCGTGACATCAGTAACGGACGGAAGCATATGCGCTTCAATGGAAATCTAAAATACGATGTACTGGAAGGGCTTTCGTTGTCAGGCGCCTATCAGTTCAGCATGGGTGAATCAAGTGGGAAGCAGTACCATGATAAAGATAGCTATTTTGTCCGTGATCTGGTCAACCGGTTCACCGATCCCACGACAGGGGCACGTGTAATCCCCTACGGTTCCATCATGGATTACCAACCGACAGCCAGTAACAGGTCGCATTCGGGTCGCCTGCAGGCAAACTTGATGAAGGACTTCCATGACACGCACACCATCGCCGCGTTGGCGGGGGCCGAGGTCAGGCAAGCCGAAAGCCAATTTATCTCTGGGCAACGTATTTACGATTTTGACCCGCAACTGTGGACTGGTGTCACAGTTTACGACTATTTAGTGTACCATCCCAGACAACCCAGTGGGTCCGGGCGGATTCCTAATACTTCCTTTTCACCCGATAAATCTTTGAACCGGCATATATCCTATTTCAGTAACTTCAGCTACACATATTACCAACGGTATATCCTGAGTGGCAGCGCCCGATGGGACGGTAGCAACCTACTCGGGGTGAAAACCAACCAACGGGGTACCGCCCTCTGGTCGATGGGCGGGAGCTGGGAGATTAGCCGCGAAGGTTTCTACCATTCCAAATGGATGCCATACCTTCGGGTCAGGACAACTTACGGAAGTGCGGGTAACATCGACAAGAGCCAGAGCTATTATCCCACCATCCATATCCAGTCGAACCCGGTAACGAACGGGCTTCAGGCGGATCTGTACAGTCCCGGCAATCCGTCCCTGCGATGGGAACAAGTAAACACCCTGAACGTGGGGTTGGACTGGGCGATGGCAAATAGCCGTATAAACGGAAGTCTCGAGTATTACGACAAGGAAAGCAAATACCTGCTTGGACCCAACCTGATGGACCCGACCACCGGCATTCCCCTCAATTCCCCCTACAAAATGAATTACGGCAATATGCGGACCTGGGGGTGGGACGCGCAAATAACCAGCAGGAATCTTGTGGGCCCGCTCTCCTGGAGCAGTACACTCCTTGTGAGCCACAGTGAGAACAAAATAACCCAACTGAACAGGCCTGTGCAGAACTACGCCAGTACATACGTTAACGGCGGTATACCCGAAAAAGGCAAATCCGTGGATATTCTGTATGCCTACCCCTGGTATGGTCTGGACGGCAACAATGGCCTTCCGATGGTCTATGTGGATGGAGAGCCTACGACTGGACAGAATAGCTATGGCAAATTTATTTTGGGCATAGAATATAATGAACTGGTCAATGCCGGAACCGTGGTGCCACCAATATTTGGTTCTTTACGCAATGTATTTACATGGCAGGGACTACAATTGGATTTCTTGCTTTCATTTAAATTCGGTCACGTTTTCCGCAGGTCTTCAATAGGTCCTGGTCAGGAATTCCTCAGGCTGCCTGTTTATCACATGGATTATTTCAATCGTTGGAAAGAACCGGGCGACGAAAAGGAAACGGATGTGCCCGCGGCGCTGCCCGCAAATAACATCGGCCTTTCGGAATATTATTTGGCATCGACTACGCTAATTGAGAAGGGCGGATCTTTGCGTCTACAGGATGTCGGATTACGGTATTCCCTCCCCGGGAAATTCTATCACGGACGGGGTATCCAACGGTTTACCTGTTTCCTTTACGCCCGCAATCTTGGTATCCTTTGGCGAGCTAATGACCTTGGTTTGGATCCTGACTACCCAAATACCAGCTACCCTGCCCCGCGCAGTATTGCGTTCGGGGTACAGGTAGCATTTTAATAGGCTAATTTAAATTACGAGAAATGATGAATTCCAGCAAACGATTCTATTTACTTTGTTTTACCCTTGCTTGTTTTGCTTCTTGCGGCACAGATTTCCTTGATGTAAAACCCAATATCCGGCAACGGGTGCCCAGTGAGCTCGGGGACTATTCGCTATTGCTTGACAACACCGGGGTGATGAATGTTTCCGCCCACGCGTTGGGTATGATCGGAAGCGATGAATATTACCTTACCGACGCCCAGTATTCAACTTTTCCCGATGGTGCATTGCACAATTACCAGATAAGGGCTTACACCTGGGAGAAGGAAATCTTCCAGGGTAACGAAGCCGGGTATATGGATTGGAACAATGGTTACAAACGCATCCTGTGGGCAAATCTGGTAATCGACGGGATAAGCCGGCTGTCTTTGACAGGGGAAGAAAAGGTAGCGGCTGAGCATGTGCGGGGGATGGCATTATTTCACCGCGCGTGGAACTATTACAGCCTGGCGCAGCTGTTCTGCCCGGTTTACGACGATGTCTCGTCGGAAAAGGCGTTGGGATTGCCGCTCCGACTGGAGCCCGACCTTACCTTACGCATCCCGCGATCAACCTTAGCGGCCACTTACTCGCAGATTATCAGGGACCTCACCGGGGCCGCTTCGGTGCTTCCAGAAACAGCATCTACTGGTTTTACCCCTACCAGAGCGGCAGCACATGCGCTGTTCGCCCGATTATACCTGCAAATGGGAAACTATCAGAAAGCGCTGGATCATGCCTCCAAATGTTTGGAAACGCGCGGGGAGTTATTGGATTACCGTTCACTGGAATTCATAAACAACATGACATTCCGGGCAAATGGAACCGGTAATCCGGAGGTAATCTTTATGGCCATAGTAAGGGGTGATACCAATTATTTACGCATGCTGAGACAGAATATTCTTTCGGTGGACAGTGTTTTGTTGGAAAGTTATGCCGAAGGTGATTTGAGAAGGCAGGCGTTTTACAGACTGTTCAACAACGTTAGATATACCTTCAGGGGGAGTTATGACGGGACGTCTCAGAACACCTATTTTTCGGGACTTGCGGTGGATGAAGTGTACCTAACACGAGCAGAATGTGCAGTGCGGTTAGGCGATTTGACACAATCGCTGATTGATTTGAATACATTACGCAGGCATCGCTACGTCTCGGAAGGCTATGTGGATCTGACCAGTGGTGACGGCCAACAGGTGCTAGACTGGGTGCTGGAGGAACGACGCAAGGAATTGGTTTTCCGGGGGACGAGATGGGAAGATCTGAGACGCTTGAATAAAGAACCCAGATATACCCGCACGCTTGAACGACGGATTGCTGGCCAGATTTATACGTTGGAGCCCGGCAGTCTGCGATACGTGTATCCGTTGCCGGTGGAAGCCATTGTGCAGGGCGGTTATGAACAGAATGATCGGTAACAGATTCCGTTCTTGATGAAAAAGCCGGTATCCTGCAGGATACCGGCTTTTTTCAACTATCTATTCAGCAACCAATTAATTACCGTCCTGATCTGGATCGAATGTTTTGGCATATTGCACTGAGGTAATTCCCAGGGCAAGGAATTCGGAAATTGTGGGCGGATTACCTCCGCCAATCCGGTCAATCAGCGCATCATACGCCGCTTGATTGGAGGAAGGCATATTGGTCTTGTCGAGCTTTACACTGCAGATCGGCCCACTGTAAGGCGGTTGGCACGTCCCGCTTGGATTTGCTTGCGCCGTCACTTCCTGGTTTGTTGGCAATGTTTCGTCAATTCCCGTTATGGTAACGGAGAACCACACCGTATCCGCCGATTGAGAAAATAAAAGTACGTCGAATGCTGGTTGCGAAACAATTTCGCCCGATAGCATAGCTACTTTCTCCTGCGCCACGCCAACCTGCACGGCCATAAAGAATACCGCAACTGACAGTATTCCAGTGATTATGTTTTTTATCTTTTTCATAATCGTAAAGGCATTTATTTTACGGAAATGCTTACCGTTTTAAGTTTAAAAATGTTTTGGTTAGTCGGTCATCGGCCGAACTCGCCGCCGTCTCCCAAACGCTGGAATGGGAACAAATGTGGTTGTATGCCAGCAACCGGAATGTTTTATCCACGGCCCTACGCCGGAACAAGGCAAATCGGCGATCGTGTACAACCTGCGTAAGCATTCCGTAGGGCAGGGCGGTCTTGCGGAACAGCATCCTTCGAGAAATATGGATGATGAAGGCAATCAGTCGAACGAAACCAAAAGTACGCCTGGTGGTCAGCGCCACATGTTTACGCATACGCGCTAGGTAGTACCTTCGGATTTGCGCTTGCCACGCCGTTACTTTTGCTTTAGCCCGCTTAACCAAGGCCTTCCACCCTTTCGCTTTGACCTGATCCGCCCCACCGTCACCGCGCTGCGGCCTCGGCAGCGCGGGGCCCGGGTGGTATAGTTCAGCACCTATCGCCGTGCCGGGCGTCCCTTGCGATGGCTCCGGTAACATCGTTGCCAGCACCGTCGGTTTGCGCAGGGAAGGGGTGTTATTTCTTAGGGGCACCCCGCCCGAGCGGCCATCGCTTAACTGCAGGGGAACCGCAGTATGAATTCCGGTGCTCCCCTTTCTTGTGCTTATATGTATTACCTGTTTCATATAAGCAAAAATACCCCAAATACCCCCTACAGCATGTTAAACCATTTACATACTGCGCGTTAACTATTAACACCTGCCACTCCGCTAGGATAGGTTGAGGGCTTTGAGTTTTTTGCTGTAGGTTTGCCTCGTTAGCCCGATGTGCATACAGCGTTGTTCGATGGTAGCCACGTGGATATAGGCCTTATAACGTGTTTCAAAAGCGGCTACGCGCTCTCCAGGCGTGAGGTGCAACAGATGGTCGTGCAGCCGCCGCTGGCGCTCCTGCTTGCGCGCCAACACCACGATGGCACGGTCTACAACACTGTGGTCGGCAATAAGACGGCGCAATATCGGGTATTGGATACTGAGATAGGGTCCGGGTTCGAGCGTTTGCACGAAGTCTGTCCGGTCCGCGCCGTCAAGCAGGGCATAAGAATCGAAAATGAGCGTACGCCGCGCCCAAACGTGGGTACCGATATGCTTGATGCCATCTGCACCATCAACCACCTGAAAGCTGTGCGCTACCGACTGCGGCATCACGATGGCCTGGCCGGCATCGGCCGGCCCGGGTTCATCCAAATACTGGCGTGCAACGGATTGGCGGAGCTGGCTATGGGTAACCAGCTGTTCGGTCAACGCCAGCCCACTGGCCACAGGCAACGATCCGAGCACCGGCAGTAGGTATTGTGCAATGAGCTCGGTCTTCACTTGAAGGAGCTCGGTCATTGCAGCTTGTCTTTATCGGTTTGTTTCGGTATCACACCGCACTCGTGGGCGATCGCAATAAGCGCGGAATTATCCTCAACATCAAACGTGTCTCGCAGCTTTTTAACATGGCCACGAACGGTATACACGCTGGTCTCGTGCTTAGCGGCGATCTGCTTTTGCGAATATCCGGCACACAGCAGCCGCAGCACCTCCATTCGCTTACTGGGAATATCAGCGACACCTCGGGGTATTCTGCCCTTTTCGGCATCCCTGAATTCGGCTTCCGTAACCCACGCATTGTAATACCTGCCCCTAGTGGCGAGTTCGCGGATGGCCACCGCGAGGTCATCACTTTTGGACGACTTATCGATAAAGCCCCTTGCCCCGCAACGAAGCATGCCCATCATGGCAGACTTCTGCTCTGAAAAGGTTTGAACCAACACCTTGGTATCCGGATGATGCGCCGTAAGCCACTTGGTGGCTTCGAAGCCGTCCATCGGTTCCATGCGGATATCCATCACCACAACATCGGGCACACCGTGAATATTGATTTGTTCAATCATTTCTTCACCGTTCTCCGCCAAGAACAGCACACGGATATCTTCGTTGTGCGTATGGAGGTAAGATGTTGTATAACGGTTAGCGCGCATATGATCATCCACCAGCGCTACGGTAACTTCTTTTGTTAAATGAATTGTCATGCGTTTGTGTTTATGTTTTGGTTTTTTTGTTTCGTTAGGGAACGGTAGCGGTAGGTACCCGCAGCGAGATGCGGGTGCCGCTGCCCGGCTTCGATTTGATATACAGGTTACCGCCAATTGTTTCCGCGCGGAAGCGCATATTGCTTAGCCCCAGCGAAGCAGCGCTATCCACCGCGGTGGTATCGAAACCACAGCCATCATCTACCACATCCACTTGTACGGCCGTGTTGCCGACCGCGGTGATGGATAGTGTGATTGTGCTGGCCTTGGCATGTTTGATGGCGTTGAAAGCCGATTCCTGAATTATCCGGCGAATATGCAGGAGTGTATCCAGTTCGAACGCTTCAAAACGAGTGGTGTCGGTATGCAGGTTTACTGTCAGTCCTTCGAGATGTTGCATCTGGGCCACGTCCGTTCGGACAGCGTGTATCAACCCCTTTTCCAGAAGCGACTCCCCCTCGATGATCCGGTTGAGGCCTCGGGCGTTCTCCCAGATCTCTTCCGCCAAATCTTGGGCAAGTTGGAGTCCGTCGGCACCGAGGTCCTTTTTTTGGCGGTGGAGATTACGCATGTCGCCCAGGATAGTCACCAACAACGCCATTTTATTGCCCAGGTGATCATGAAGGGCAGCGGCAACTTCGCTGAGAATATGCTCGGCTTCTTGCGTGCGCGCGGCTTGCAACATGAATTCATATTCGCTCGCCTGCCGTTTGGCCTTTTCTTCAAACAGCAACCGCTTTCGCTCGTACAAAGTGGTGATCAGCCAAACCGAAGCCAGACAGAGCAGCATGGTGAGGGTGCCAACGATGACAATTCCAATTAACGAAGATTTCGATATCTGTACGTAAAGGTTATCATCCATAATCCGTAAAGCATCAGGTTCAATAATAAGTACACCAAGGCATACAACGGCAAACCGGCTAGTTCTACTTGGGTGGCTATGAGCGGCTGGGCCAATAGCATCGTCACAAAGCTACCGAAATAAAAGCAACTGATTGCGCCCATCCAAAGCGAAGACGCATGCCGCCGCAGCGGTACGGGCTGCAGAGGGGCGTTGAACAATAGATAGATGTAATAAATGGTAGCTACCACGAATGACGCGCTGATCCAAATCACCGTCCAGAAATGCAAAGAAGCGGGTTTCTCAACGGCCGTTTGTTCGATGGAAAAGAAAAGGATGAAAAGCGCCAACCATAGTAACCAATACCGGATGTGCAGGCCATAGGGCTTGCATATCCGGTAGATGAAATAGCTGATGAACGTACCCTCTATCAGCAGGAATATATTGTACAACCACGCATTGTTTTTATGTTGCACGATGCCTATATAACCGCCGAGCCCTTCGGTGATAACCACAATCAGTAAATACCACGGTTGCAATGCCCAATGCAGTTCCTTTTCATGGCGGAGGTATCGCCATGCGGTGATCAGGCACGCTATTTCAACAAGAAAGGTGAGGGTGTACTGGATCATTCATCGGCACCTTTCAGCAGGGCTGGATCATCTCCACAGGAGGGTGGGCAGAGCATTCCCCGGTTTTCGACGGTGGATTTCCTCATAAGATTACTGGGCCGGCCGCCGGATTGACTAATACCGGTGAGGTAATCCCGGTGGTAGGTAATTCCATTGGCGGTGCTATCTCGCGTGGGTACCATGAGTAGTGTATTGTACCCCCAGTACGCTTGCGGTGGCACCTCGGCATTTACGCCGCCGTCAGGATAGCTGTCGTCATACGCTGCGAAGTAAAATCGAATCCCGTCGCCACCATCACCTTCGATTTCGTTGATGAAAGCCTTAAGTTGGGCAAGGCTAAACCATACGGTCCGCGTATTGGGCAATTGCTCGCCATCACGCTCCACAAACCCGGCGCGCGGGGCATAATTGGCCACCATGCGGTGAGCTACATCCACGGGCACTTTTGCCGACCCCGATGAAAAGGTTGCCGCTAGGGGTGTGTTGGTTTGTCCATCAGCTTGCAACGCATACCCAACAAAGAAAACCAGGGCACATGTAATGAATAAATATGTCTTCATAATAATTTGATAAATTGATTCGGGGTAAAAATATGGGTTATATATACACGAGCAAACGCCCATTAATGGGTGTTTGACAAATGAAAATGGCGCTATACCTTTGTAACAGACATACCTGTGTGTCCGTAATAAACAGATCTATGATAAACATCGATATCAAACCAGTTGTATGCTATGACTATAAATCCGTATCCCGTTCAGCCCAAACCCAAGGAAAATTGGTTGGCTGATGCCCCATTACCCTTACTGAATCAACTTGCCGAACTGCTCAAGCGACTGCTGGCCGGGCTGGGCAACCCAACGCCCAAACCGGTACCGCAGCCGCGTCCTTTTATCCTCAATCCCATCTGCCATGGATAACCGATTCCCTTACGATAAATTCGAACAGGCGCTCGACGTGTTTATCCGTTACATCGAAAACAAACTAGATGCGCTCGAAAAATGGCTCTCCAAGCAACAGGTGATGGAGTACTTAGACATCACAAGCTCTACCTACTACCGTTGGGTAGCAGATGGCACGCTGGTACCGCGGGGTGGGGCAGGCGAAGATAAATTTTTCGTGAGCGATATCCAAAAGCTGGTCGCCGAACGCCGCTACCGCAAGCGTAGAAAGCCGCTTCGCAGGGATGACGATGCACCGTCGCAAGCGGACAACGAGCTGTAGGATCGGGGCAGCGTTTCCCTTTCACCTTACTTAGAAGCACTTCGGGGGCGAGATGGATTCCCGCTCGCTCGCCATGCGATTTTGTTCCCCTATTGTAGAGCGCTGTGGCCCGACAGGCGTTCATTGCGGCTCCGAAGCGGTTTACAGTACCCCCGCCATGCGGCGCTGTACCCCTGCAACGTTTGCCGGTGCCCCCGCCGGGCAGCGCCGGGCCGGCGCGGCGGGCCACGATACCCTCACCCTGCTTCATCGTACCCCTGCCGTGTTCCGCCGCAACCCCTCCGGGTGGCGCTGCACCCCCGGCGCATTCCATTGCGCCCCTGCAATGCGGCATTGCGCCCCGACAGTGACTCACTGCGCCCCCGCAATGGCGTACGGCGCTTGCTGCGCGGCGCACAATCTCTCCGTTTAATTTTCCCACAACCGACCCATACGCTCCCAAGTTATCCCAATGTGTCCCATTGATAGGCCACCTCGGCGCGCCCCCCGACCTTTATTCTTATAAGCGCCGGTGGTCCCATGGGATTCGGCCGAAACACCGGTGTATGGTTACACTTTTAAACGCTTTACATTATGGTACTACGACAGCAAGCCATCAGTGGCTTTTTACGAATGCGGGACGATGAGCTGGCCCGCCAGACGGCAACGATCATCCAAGCAATGACCGATAACGCCAACTTTGCAACACCGGTGCCCGATTTGCCCAGCCTGCAAGCTGGACTTGACGACTACCTGCTTAAACTCTCCGTGGCCACCAAACGGGGTGGTACGGAAGAAACGGCCTTGAAAAACGAGGCCAAGGAGGTGCTGGCCGATCTGCTCCGGAAACTGGCGTTTTATGTAAACAACAACACCGGTGGTATGCTATCGGTGCTGAAAAGCTCGGGGTTCCCTACCACCGATTACCCGATGGCGGGTGATCTTCCCGGCCGCGTGTATGATGTACGGATACGCGACGGGCGCTTCGATGGCGAGGTAAACATCACCTTCAAACCGGTAAACAAGGTACTCTTCTATGAATACCGCTATGCCCTATCGATCAAAGGAGAGACCGAGCCACAATGGGGCGACCCGGTGATGACCACCCGGTCTAAACTAAACTACCTCACTGTACCACAGCGTATGCGGGAGTACGTGGTGCAAGTGCGCTCGGTAAACGCGTATGGCAGGTCGCCGTGGAGCGATGTGGCAAAAAGGGGGGTAGCGTAATGGGGGCAGTATTTGCCAGGGTAAAGGGCCAGCTGACGCTGGTCCTTACCCGTATTTCCCAGCCTGGCGGCACCAACGGCACGTTGCTGTTGCGCGGAGCACCCATCTGCCATACCATTGAACTGCCCTGGCGCGGCAATCGCACGAATGTGAGCTGCATACCCACAGGGCGTTACCGCCTGCGGCGTACGTGGTCGCAGCGCTTTGGCTTTACCCTGCGTGTGATGGGGGTGCCCGGGCGAAGCGGTATTCTCATCCACGCGGCAAATGATGCAGCTACCGAACTGCGGGGATGCATCGCGCCGGTGACTAAGCACACGGGCGAAGGCATGGGGATTTATAGCCGAGTGGCGCTAGAACGAGTGGAGAACATCGTATACCCTGTGCTGGAAGCGGGAGAAGAAGTGTGGTTAGAGGTTTTATAGATTGCTACGCCACGTCTGGGTGCGAGCACCCTAGGTCGTGTTCGTAGCAATCATAAAACGATGGGGGTAGTATAGATGGTGGTTGGAGGTTTTAACGGCTGACCACACCGCGACTGGGAACTTCGTCCCCTAGGCCGCTTACGTGGCAACCTTAAAACCGAAGGGGAAGTTTAGGAGGCGGAATGTTGGTTTGGGCTGTCGTATAAGCGACCTAGGATGCTTGCATCCAGACGCGTTGCGATAGCCCAAACATTTAGGATAGGAAAAAACAATGAGCAAAAAAACAAAAAACAATGAAAAAACCAATGAATACCGTCGGCCGCCCCGAAGCGGGGAAACCGACACTTTACGAACGGATTAAGGAAGCATTGGCCGTAGCCAGCCAGCTCGTCATCGCCTCGCCGGTGAAGCTGCCGCCCAAAATAGTGGTGGTAGCGCGGTACCTGGCCCTGGCGCTGGGTGTGCTGGAAGCGGTGGAAAGCGGCCTGCAAGACCGCCACGAAGGAAAGGAAGGCGATGAAGGCAACTAACGTCCAGCTCGGCATCGGCACGGGCGGAGGCACGTTGCTCAGCGTGGTGGCCCAGTTGGGCGTGCACGACATGGTCAAAACCGCCGTGCTGGCCGCCATCGGCGCGGCAGTGAGCTTCGCGGTAAGCTGGGCACTGCAGCGGTGGTGCCGGAAACGGTAAAGCCGTCGGCGACGTTAATCGCACCGATGCACTAATTCAGAGCCCCTGCCCTACCCGGCAGGGGCTTTTTTTGCAGAAGTGGCGATAGCGGCTTATGAAGTGGGGTTATTTCTCTAGGTGGTCGATAATATGCTTTACTTGTTGCCCGAATTCGGGCAGGATATCCTCAACGACACCCCAAACGGCTCTTACGTCCACGCCCATGTAGTCATGGATTAGCTTGTCGCGCATCCCGGCTATGTTTTTCCAGGGTATCTCTGGATATTTTTTCCGAATTACCGAATCGACTTTTTTAACAGCTTCGCCAATTACTTCGAAATTTCTGATTACAGCATCTTGGATCAAGAAATCTTTTAAAAACGCTTGCTCATCAACGTCCTTGGTGTACGCATGTATCCGTGATATACAATCTAAGATATGATGTAGATAGACGGAGGACGATTTTTCCATTAGGTGATACGAATCAAGTCGCGCTCAATGATGGGCCGCAAATGTTGATGCACGGAATTGGCAGTCACTAAGTCCACCTTTATGCCTAAACGATCAGACAACTCGTTCTCAAGGCCAATAAGCTCCAGTAAATTGACTCGGTGACTAAAATCAATCAGGATATCGAGATCGCTGTGTTTTCCTTGTTGCCCTCGGGCATACGAACCAAATACCCCAACCAGCGATGGACTGAATTTTGCGGTTATTTTTTTTATAAGCTGTTGTTGCCTCGAATCAATCATTAGCCCAAAAATACAAAATTTAGTCTACTCATTCAAAATTATATACCGTATAATTGGTGTCGCCAACCCGGAGCTACACGTCTCCATGGAAAATGTATCGACGATGCAATACTACATGTCTATTTCGGAGATATGGGGCCGATGTTTTCGGTCGATACTGG
>NZ_JAYKZZ010000005.1:0-138525 GCF_035818675.1 Parapedobacter flavus | reverse complement strand
GCTAATATACTAAAAATATTAGGTGTGTTTGCGGAGAATCAGATAAATTTTTAATGATATCGTTCCAAATCGCGCCCTCCGCATATAATCTTTTTTTACCTATCTCTATATCGCTTGGAATAGCCAAAAATTTTGCTTCACCGATATCAGCAGCATTCGTTCGGGCAAATCTTCCTATAAATTGCATCGTGTTCGCTAAAGACTTTTTGGGGCTGTGTATCGCTGCAATTTTTAAATTTGGAAAATCAAAGCCTTCGCCTAACATATCCACACAGATGATACCGTCGAGTTCTCCCGCTTTTAGTTTTTCGATGGTTTTCTTAATAAAACTATAGGTTTTGGTACTATCAACTTTAATAAGACTTAATGAGGTATTCTCTTTATAAAGTGTATCCAAAGCATCGGCATGTTCCTTTGTTTCTGTTCTAACCATAATGAAATGTCGTAAGCCTGCTTCTTTGTCTTCCTTAAAAACAGCTTCTGTAGCTTTAGCTATCGCTAAATCAGGATGCTCATTATTTGGCAAAACAGGATAATATCCTAAATCTCCGAAAATTTTATCCTCATATGCCTTTGATAGAGGGTAACTGAATACAATCTTTCCCTTGATTTCACGCTTATCACGCCGAAATGGTGTAGCAGTAAAGAATATTTTTTTTGCGTGAGGAAATGCTTCGATGATATTAGTCCAAGTGAAAGCGGGAACGTGATGTGCTTCATCCACCAAGATTAAATCGAATAAATTCTTAGGTGGGCCAAACGCAAGGTTAATGCCCTCGTTTATACTATTAGGTATGCCAATAACCGCATCAAAATCTTTAAGGGCTTCCCACTCTTCCATAGACTTAATCGGGGATCTAATTTCCTTAACAGTCGGTGTCGGAATATCTTTCGCAAAGACAGACGATTCTTTTAAAGTCTTTAAAGTAGAAAATTCATTTTTAATCTGTCCCCTAACCAAAACACTGGAACTAATGACCAAAACTCGATTATCCCGCAATAAATACGCTGAGAGATTTAGAACAGCAGTCTTTCCTGATCCAGTTGGCATTACAATCAAAGCAGGTTCTTTATCGTGTATAGAAAAATGAGCCCCTATCGCGTGAATCGCTCCAATTTGAGCGTTACGTAATCCGGGAGTAGCACCGTCGCTTATTGGATAATTAATCCGGTTATAGTTTGAGGAGAAATACGCCATAATTTTTATATTGGTTTGTTAAATAAAATATCGGTAGTCATAGGTTATTCCATCACGCTTAGAAAGTAGACGTCCAATTCTTGCAATTTCATTGGAGGAATTCAAAGTAGCTGGTAATTGACTATATAAATCGAATGAATTCCAATTCATTTTTGTCAAACCGAGAATTTCGTTGGCAATGGTTCCAATGTTACTTTCTCCATAATGTTTCGTGATTTTTAGCGGGCCTGGTATATATTTCCCTCCTAAATAGTACCGCCAAGCCTGATTCCTAACGGATGGAACAATACCATGTGTCCATAGAAATGCTGAATACTCGTCGAAAGCAATACAGGTCCCTCTTGGAACGGCATAATCATCCGCTTGCGGCATCCCTACTGCTATTTTAGTAGCCAAAAAACGGATATCATCGGCAAAGTTTACCTCTATTAAATCGATGTTTGTTACACCGTTACTAAGCAAACTGTCCTTTAGCCCATTGATTTCGTCCTGAGTAAAATAGTTCCTCTTGTGAACGACGACCCGTTTAGGGAGTTCATCCATTGCATTAAAGAAAAGTTCCTTTATGGATAAGCCAAATCGAAAAGCGTCATTATAAGACAAATGGGGTCTGTCTTGTTTGTCCCAATACAATTGGTCTTCAACCTTTGAGAGCTTGTATTTTAATCCCTGACCCTCTGAGTTATAGATATGACTGCACCCCAAAACAATACTGCCTCTGGCTGATTTTTTATTTGAAACGCTATACCCTATGCCTGCAAAAGCGGTACTTTTATCCAAGTTTTCTAATACCCAAGGCGTACGTAAAGACTTGACATAGTAGGACAGTGATAGCCACCAATTGATTTGACACTGCAAAACGCTATTAATTGTATCCTGTTGAATGAATTGTGTGGCCACACCCTTTTCCGCACAATAAGCTTTGATATAATCGTGCAGATCGAAATCTTCATTTTCCTCTTGAAACGAAGTATAGGATAGCCATCTATCCGGTATATAAATTACAATAACCTTTTTAACTTCATTCTTAATTTGTTGGTCGATTCTATTGATGATTTTATCCCGAAGGTCAAAAGCAGTTTCTTTCAGAGAAGATTTGATTGTCGGTTCAGGACAAGTTAACCAATTTTCCGAATCAACTAAAGGTATATTCAGACTGACTTTATATACATTAAAAAAACCCGGATAGTCGATAAGATAATCGGCATTTTTATTATTTGAACTGATTATTGTATTGTGTTGATTCAGAAACTTCGAAAATGCTTGGCTGTCTTCACGAGGGCAAATCACACCCAAGTTTATTTTTTCGTCATATAAATGACCTGTTAATCCACTGTCCGATGGAGCATTGTCTTTCAGTCCTCTCATGGGATGAAAATCCTTTGGAACTACACTCATAGCAGCATTTTTAGGAGAAAAAGCTAACTCTGGCTCTTTATATTGAATACCATTAAAATGCAATACGGCTTTAGGGAATTTTTCGCTAAGTTGTATCTCCGGTTTGTTTCCTGACTGAGAAACCTTCGAAAATAAAGGCAATCGGTAGATTTCGAAATTGAATCCAGATGCAGAGGAATGTGGATACTCTACGAGCAATTTATCGTTAGAACCTTTCAACAACAGTTTTCTCCATGAAAATAAATATTCGTCAAAGGCTTTGTTTCTTAACTTATCGAAATAGGTCCTACCTACGTCCTGCCTAACTTCCTTAGAAATTTTCGCATTTGGATCATCGGAATTTATTCTGAAATCGGGTAATAATGATAAATAATAGCGTTTTCCGTCAGTTGTGATTGACAACCTTATGGCTTCATGCGTGGAATACATGATATTTTGGAATATCCTATGAGACGTGGGCTCGGTTTTCCAGATCAAGTTTTTTCCGTTTGAACGCAATCCCTTAGGCGCTGACAATGCTCTCGTTAAGGATGATAACAAAAGATTGTATATTGCTGTGTCTTTCCACAATTCTAAATTATCAATTGGTGCGCGTGTTATCGATCCTTCAATATGTCCTTCAAAACACGTGTTTATATCGGATAATGTTCCCAACGCCCATACGTAACCTCTATGTGGAACGGCAACTATAGAATAGGGCTTAACCAAGTTTTTAATCTCTTTCCATGGCTGTAACCCCGTGGCCAAATCTGACTGGAATTGAAAGGCCTCCTTTGGTAATTTGAGAGGAAAAAGATTTCCTTTAATTATGGCATTCAATTTCCCTGTCTCAATAGAAAACGGAGAACGATTAATTTCTTGCTTTTCAGCCTTTAGGCAATCGCTAAATTTTTCAACTAATTTAGTATGATCTTTACAACATTCCTTTGCCAAACTTATCATCAGCTTGTCAAAGCCATCTGTTGGTATATAAAAAGCAGAACGTCCATGTTGTCTCGCCCAAGTTATCAAATCAAGGACTTCATCCGACGGATTCTGTCCGTACCCGCACCAGTATAATCTTCCTGATCCTTGCTTGGAATAACTTTCTTTTAACGCAGACATGATAGATTTATCTCTGCCACTATAACCTGAAACAATAAGATGCTTATCTTTCAAATAATCTATCAAATGTGATCTGAATGTTTCGTCTTGAGTCTTTAACTCTTCGTCGGTATTTTTCAGCTGTCCATACTTGTAGTCACCATGTAATTTTATCAATAGCAATTCAGATGTATTAATTGGGCGAATAATTCTTTCAACCGAATCCAACGTGACGTCGATAATTGTGTTGCCAGTCTTTATGGCTGCGTCACGACAGAGATCATCGAAGTTTGTAGTCCATATCGATTTGACTGTACCCAATTCACTAAGCAAGCACAATAACTTATAACCAACAGAGGGTTCTTTTCTTTCGCATAAACGTTGGAAATATTTACGGCGATCATCTTCAATTGGAAAGCATTTTTCTATGTAAAAAGAGTACTCTTCTATTGAACCTGCATCGGGATAAATACCTTCATTATCGAGCCATGTCTGTACAGCTTGTCTCACCTGTTCAGACTTATCATCTAATTTACCAAGTTTGTGTGTTGTTGCCTTTGAGGCGTAGATATCTCTTTTCCATTCCCACACACATTCGTCAGCAGACTTTATACCAGAGTTAATAGAGGCACCCGCACCAAGGAGTACAGTAAAAAAATCCGTTTTGCTGATCTCCACCGACCTAATGAACTGATCAAGTTCTAATATGTAATTGTTGCTCATTGAATCCTATTTCTTAAAATTCATACCGTTACAAATGTACAAATTTTTATATTTACAACGATTTTTTCGTTATACTTGCATCAAAATTACAAAAAATAATATTTTTTAAACAACATTATAGCGATATAATCGTTTTTACATACAAACAACGACGAAAATGTTAATTAGATTTGTAGCGGACAATTTCCTGTCTTTCAAGGATGAGACAGAATTTAATATGTTGACAGGGGATGTAAGACGGCATCCAAACCATGTATATTCATTCCCAAAAGTCGACATTTTAAAAAGTGCCGTCATTTATGGTGCTAACGGTGCAGGGAAATCAAATCTGATCTTAGCCATTAATTTTTTATCGGAGCTTGTGACGGCAGGATCTCTCGACAGTTTTAATGATGATGTATCATTTAAATTATCAGAAGATGAAAGACCCTCAACACTTGAAGTAGAATTTCTTATCGAAGAAGTAGGTTACTCTTATGGTATGGTCTTCATAGGTAGTACTATTCAAGAAGAATGGCTATATCTTTTAAATTATGGGAAAAAGGACGATGATCTCATTTTTGAAAGAAAGATTGATAAATCTGGGAATACTAAAATAAATATGGCACCCAAATATCTGAAAAGTCAAAAGGATCGATTGCTCATCCAAGTATATGAGGAAGATCTTCTAGAGCCAAGTGTTCCATTTATTTCGTTGGTTAAGGACAAGAAATTCAAGGAAATCAATCGGGCCTACAAGTGGATCGAGAAAGGCTTGATTGTAATCTTGCCCGGAATGCAATATGCCGGTCTAACATATAGTTTTATCGATGATGAAGATTTCAAGTCTTTCACAAATGGTCTTATAAGCAAATTCGATACTGGAATAAAAGAATTGGATATCCAAACACTTGACTTCGATCAATATTTTGGCGAGGACAACAAGCACGAAAAAGACAGGATTCTAAAATTGATAAAATCTGGGGAAATGGAACGTGTTGGAGATAGCAAAAATGCTGTCGCTATGCTCGAGGACGGGAAGCCAGTAATCAAAAAAGTAGTATCTTATCACATGACCCCATCTGGAAAAAAAGTCAAGTTTGAACTTTTTGATGAGTCTGATGGAACGTTGAGATTGATTGATTTTATTCCAGTTCTGTATATTTTGGAAAAATTTCCAATAACCGTCATGATTGATGAAATCGACCAAAGCATACATCCTACTTTATTAAAAGAATTTGTTGCGCAGATACAAGATAATCCAAATAAAGTTGGCCAATTGATTTTTACCACACATGAGTCGAACCTCTTGGATTTGGATTTATTTAGACAAGATGAAATATGGTTTGCAGAAAAAAATAAAGAGGGAGCTACCCATCTGTATCCATTGAGTGAATATAATGTAAGACCCGATTTGGACATAAGAAAGGGGTATCTTTCTGGCCGATTTGGTGCTATTCCGTTTCTCGGAGATTTAAGGAAATTAAGACTTGAAGAGTATGCCGAGGAGTAAGAATAGAGAATACAAAAAAGGAAAACCTCATAGGGATTTCCGTAAATTTGTCATTGTTGCCGAGGGACAGCGAGAGGATGACTATTTTAGCTTTTTTGGTGCTATAAATCAGCGAGTAGTTGTTGAAATCGTTCCTCGCGAAGAAGGAAAATCAGCTGCGAAGTATTTGACTGAGAGACTGGCCAAATACGACGAGGAATATGGCGTTGAGCCTGAGGACTTTGTTTGGTTTGTTTTAGATGTTGATCGATGGCCTCGTAAGGAGATAGATGATTTGCACAAACATAGCGAACAAGAAGCGAATTGGTCTCTTGCCATAAGTAACCCTTCCTTTGAAGTATGGTTACATTATCACATATTAGATGTGATTCCAGTTGAACTCGATTCTGCTAGGAAGTTGAAGAGGAATCTGGCAAACTTGGTTGTCGGAGGGTACAATAAGGACGATTTCGCAATGCTTATTGGAACTGCTACGATAAACGCTTCCAATGCTGATTTGCATAAAGATCATTACTTTCCAGAGAAATTTGTCAGCAAATTATATCAACTCTCTGAAAAACTGCTAACCTTTTTGGGTAAGCATTGGCAAACCAAGGAGTAACCGTTCTATGTTTTAATAACTTTAAAAAACTTAAGTATGAATAAACCGTATGAATTAGAATTTTATTACAAAGGTGACGTTATTGACCTAAAGTCTTTCGATATACTCCCGAATGTACCGGATATAGGAGAGGAAATATATCTCCAATGCGAAAATGAAAATATGAATGACGATGGGTATTATTTCAAAGTAATTGAAAAAAGAAGTCTTTTCTTCTCGTCACCAAGATTGAGGCAAAAGGTGATGATAAAATTGGACCGTATTGAACCTACTGATTGGTAAAATGTATTATAAATTAGGTAATTTAGTGAGAACTCAGGGCTAAGCAGATACTAATTTTTCAACAACTATTACAAGACTTATGAGTAATCAAAATACCGCAGCTCAATGTTATGATATTACAACTGCATTAGCTGGCAAAAATATCCCAGAATTTGAATTTTTACCACGTATTGGGATGATGGTTAACCTTGCTTTGCATTTACGTGGACTACCTCTTTTGGAATACGAAAAGCTAAAACTTGTTTCGGATTATTATTTCAAAATACCTCCAATTTTATTAAAGGATATTCTAAAAAATCTTGAAGAAATTGAATTCGTTAAACTCTACTCTCAAAAATCGACGATTAAGCAAATTCAACCGCAAATTCCATTTTTCGACGATATCTACTCCACGGTGGGAGAATATGCTGTTACAGAGATGGGATTTAATGAACCTGAACAATTAGCTTTAAGAATACTTTCGGAACTGACTAATTCTCCTACCGAACGCAGTAATATATACTCCCTTGGTGCTGAGAAAAAAATTGTTGATCGAAACTTACAGTTCGGAACAGAAGGCGGATATATAATGTCCAAAAGAGCAAGAGGTCGAGAAATATTGATCAGTCCTTTGTTTTTTTCAGAAAACGTTGATGTTTTTGCTGACTTAACCGCAAAATCCGGAGCCAGTACAATTAAGAGGGTATTAGAATTAGTAAAAAAGGCACAAGGTTGGCCATTAAGTATTATTGAGAAAACTATGAGTATTAACGGTGAATCAATTACCGTTCAAGAGCTCCAGATTCTTAAAAGATTGGCTCAAGATGGTGCGGTGAAACCACCAGCAATTACAACAGGTCATGCAGGACAAAATTTCTTTTTATTTACTCCCGCTCCTGGTTTGTCAAAGTTGAACCCAACTAATAGGGAAATTTATGAGCGAGCTATGGCGCTCCTCGCGTCTGTAAGACAGGGGCAGTTATTAGCTAATAAATATCCAATAAGGTGGCCTAGTGCCTTATTGAATGCATTAAAAAGAGACGGATGGCTAAAGCCAACGTCAGAAACGTATGCTCAGTATTATCAGTTGTCTGTTTTAAAAGTTGGACGTCTTGAAAAAATGCAGGATGATCGATACAGATTTGTTCTCATAAATTCTGAAGAAAATATCAGAGCATTAGATTTAGCAATTAGGTTGCTAAATGAAGGAAGCTTATCTAATATGGAAGTAGACCAAGAAGCAAGAATTGCTTTACAACAGGATCAAACTTATATTGAATCTATCGTATCTTCTGCAAGATTACGACAAACCGAAACAGTAATGTTAGGAGAAGAAGCAAAAGAAGAGTTGGATAATCTCTTACTAAAAAGTATTTCAAGATGATAAAAGATAGAAATTTAAAAATCAGAGTAATTGAGTACTTTGTTCGACGAAATTGGTATCCACATTTAGAAGTGAATGTACTTTCTCAAACTCAAATTTCAGCGGCCCCCAAGTTAGTTACAGATATTGATGCTCTTGCGCTTGCACCAGAAATAACAGGTCGGTTTCAAATTATTTTGGGCGATTGTAAAACATTAAAAGGCCAATCTGGAATTACTAGGGCTTTATGGATGAAAGGATTAATGGAGTACTTCGGAGCTAAGAAAGGGCTTATATTATTAACCAAAGATATTGAGAAGGAACACCAATTAACTGCGAATACTTTCGATGTTCAGTTGTTTTCTGATAACGATTTTAATTTCTATTCTCATGCAACAGCAGACTATTTAGAACCGCTATTTAGTTCATTAATTGATATAGATCATTGGGATCGCTTTATGGAAATCGACAAAAAATTCCCAAGATTAAAGCAGTTGTGCGAATATGCTAGAACTAATTTTTGGAACGATAAAATAAGTAATTTTCAAGTTCGATCAGGATTGTCAATCCTTAGAGTACTAAAAGGAGAATTGGACCCAGCCAATAAACTTCATCTTTCACTCGTAATGCACCATTATTCACTTATGGCAATTAGTCTAAATCAAATTATTACCGAAGTCTTTACCAGATACATTTCATTAAAAACCAAGGATGATTTAAGTAACGATTTGAAAATAATAATTTATGGAGGCATCGCTAACTACGAATACCTCAATGAACTACGCAAAAGATCCAGTGGTAATACAATACCAGATAAAGATTTAGCCTTACCTGAATGGGATACTTTCGTCGAGCTTGTAAGACTGGTGTTTGAGAACCCAATGAATTTTAATATACTTCCATTGTATTTAAAGGAATTGTCATTTTGCTTTTTATCTACTGATCCTACTAAGTATACTTATGCTAAAGGAATCTCTGAAAAAGATAAACATACATCAAATTTTGCACTTCGACTCTCTGAATATTTAAATAAAGCTTGTGGGTTACCACCAGAGTTTCATGAAGTTTATTCAAAAGCAATTGTATTTGGAGAATATTAATATACGCTTAAACCACTATTTGATTAGAGTAATTATTCAATCTACTATTAGCACTTAGAACGTCATTAGTAATCTTTATAAATGACTTTGCTTATAAATCCCCTTCAACAAAATCAAAAAACCCCCTTACTTTTACCCCTGACCCAATAAAGGATCAGGGGTTTGGGTAGGCTGGTTCAGATTAACCCACGTTTGTAAAGGATTGATAGAACGTTTCAAATGGTGCTTTTGGTTTATGGGTCCTGATACCTGCACGGATACCCGATAATTTTTCAAAACGGTTCAATGAAAAAATACTGACCGGGATACGATACTTCTTTTTGTTGCAGTAAAACTCTCCGTGGTCATCAACAATACTAAACCTTGCGTTCTTACCAAGTTGCCAAGTCGCAACTTTACAATCAGCTACACGACCACTTATTCCCCCGTCAAATACCGTATGTATTTTGGCATTGGTGAAAAGGGATTTTAGCCAAGTAAACTGTTCTTTGGTCGGCAACAACCCCAATGAAGCAAACGCACTCGAACGGTGTGGATTAATCCAATTGGGGTAATAATGGCAGAAGCACATTATATCACAAGCAGAATGACCGATAAAAAGGTCGGTGACGGATAAAGGCAAGCTATCCGTCACCAACCATACACCTTTGCTTACCGGAATACGAGCGCCGTTTTCGTTCCAACGTTCATGGTCTATGACCTGATTTCCCAATGTATAAGTAAACAGAATTTTATCTTCGACCATACCCACATAGGGAGCAAAGAAGTTCCGTACTTCGGGTTTTAATTGGAGAAATAACATTACCTCGCAACGGTGCGGGTATAGCCCCTGCTCTCTTGTTTATCATGAAGATGTTGCGCAAGGTCTTGAACGGTTTTCTCGTTCCCTTTTTCCCTTAGCTTTTTGTCGGCCATCATCATATCGGACAAAGCACGGTTATACCCCTCGCTGTACCCCTCACTTTGTGGTTCGAGCCTACCTCTTAGGTTATTGATACCACGGAATACCAAGTATGAGATACCGCCGTCCAATAGCACGGATAGGATAAGCCGTTTACTGTCTGAACGAATCCCCTTATTGTCCGTTGCCGAGTGCTGAATTTTCGTTCCGTCTTTGAGTTCCACGACTTCGCCGTTACGGAAAGCCTCCTGTTGCTTTTCCGAAAGTTCTTCGCCGTTTACTCTGATCGGGGCCTGCACTTCGTCGGGTTCATACGCAACAAATTCCCTTGTCAAGTCGTCATACTCAATGATGACTTTTTTCTTTTTGTTTCCTCCGATCTCCTGTTCCTTGCTCACTACGTTTTTTTCTCCGGCGATCAATGCTTTTTCCTCGTCGTCACTTAATAACGGGTGCCATTGTGGTTCACGATAGATCGGATGTATGTTAAGCTGGACAGTACCGTCCTCACCTCGGCTAAGGGATAACTTCGCATCCAGTTGTCGGATGGCAAACCCGTCGATATTCAGACCTGCCATACTCAACATATCGGTTCTTCTTCCTGCAAGCAGGGCATCGATATTCTCCGGACTGATACTGAACCCTCCGTCTTTGTAAAGCCCCAATTTTTCAAGTTCATTTAGGGGCATTTCATTTTCGTTGATGGGATATTTCATGATGTAATTGTTTGTTAAGTTTTAGATTTTATCTTCTGATACCATAGGCGGCAACAGCCTCCTTTTCGGCATGTACCGGGCGGTGCAGGTCTGCACCTACCTTGACAGCTTCGGGGTGCTGTTTGGCTTGGAGCAGGGAATTATATAGCCGGTCTGTCTTGGACAGGGAAAATACATTTCCAGTCGTTACGTCTTCCACACGCATACGTCCACGTTTCAGATGGCCTTGCACCCTGTACACCGTATTGTTATAGGCGATTTCATCACCCATAGAAAGGGCGGCTTCTTTCGCCTTTTGTGGTTGTGTTACGGTGTGTTCTTCGACCGCCACATCGGCGGCTGCCTTGATTTCCCTTTTTTGCTCAAATGCCAATATGTAATTAAGGATTTTTTCAGCATCGGCAGCGGCGGCGTGTATTTCAAAAGGTGTATCACGCAATATCTGAATCCAACTGTCCACGTAGGCAACGTGTTGGCCGGGATCGTGGCCGATATGGAGCTCCTGACCTATGAGCATGGATGCGATTTCGGCGCGGAGTTCCTCGCGGGCATACCCCTCTGTTCCATATCTGTTTATAAGGCGTCTGTCCAGACGGTTTTCGTGTCCTGTCCAATGGCCGAGTTCATGGAGTACGGTGGCATAGTATTTATCCGGTGCATCGAATTGCTCACGAAAAGGCATGGTAATACTGTCACGGAGTGGGCTATAAAATGCTTTATCGCCCGCTCTGTGGGTTATGGTCGCTCCCGAAGCCTGAATGAGATTTTCTGCCCTTTCGATAGGGCTCCATTGAAATTGTTTTACATCGGGTTTAACCAAAGGTTCGATACCGTTGATCTGCTCCGCATTGAACACCCAAGCGGTTGTAATGATCGGTCTGTCCAACCTTACCTGAACCTTTACGGGTTTTCCTTTTTCGTCCAAAATTGGTTTACCCTGTTCGTCTTTTTTAGGTACCAATTGGTGTAGTTTGACATACTGGATAAGGGAAGCCTTTTCACCTTTCCGTACTTGCCAGCCTTTTTCCGATGCTTGCTTAAAGGTCATCCATCGGGGGTCGTCACGGTCGGCCATCGCAAGGGAGAAAATGTTTATCCCTTTATAGCGTTTTCCTGTTGTGGCGTTGTACGGAAATTCAAAGGCCGGGCCGTTGTCATTCCACGGCTTCTGCCACGGTGCTGTGCCTTGTTCGAGTTTCTTGATGATATTCTCTGCAACTATTTCATGCAGGGATTTTGAATTTTTACTGCTCATATTCATCCACCTCCGGGGATTCGTCTTCCGGCCATTCGTCGGCGTATTCCACGCCATAAATGGCGGCTTCCTGTGGGGTTATACCAATATCCTCGCCACTGGCTAGGATACTTAGTTTTTGTTGTAGTGATCTTAAATGATAGTCCATATTATTCGATGTTTAAAGGTTTATCCGATTGTTCTCTAAGGCTGTCCAGGAATTTCAAAGGGTCAAGGTATCTCCCTTTGAATTTGACCGAGAAATGCAAATGCTCACCCGTAACTCTGCCCGTTGCTCCCGTAATACCGATGGGTTGCCCCACCGTTACCGTATCACCGGGCGAAACGAGTATTCGGGAAAGGTGTCCGTAAATGGTTTCCACGTCTCCGTGAAGTACCCGTACATATTTACCAAGTGCTTTATGCTTTCCGGTTGCTTTGACCCGACCGTCAAGCACATTGAATACAGGGTCGGAACGGGCGGCGAAATCGGCACCGTTATGGTGCGATGCCTTACCATTGATTGGGTGAATACGATACCCGAACGGTGATGTAACCTTTAGCTTGTCCAATGGCGGACTGTAATCGATAACCTGTCCATAAAGCATAAAGGGTACAAGTAGCAACCACCCGAAAACAAGGCTTGGGATAGTTAATATGTTCCGCTGATCGGCAGAACGTTCTGTTTTCTTCATGATATTTTAGTTTCGGTTGGAGTGGGAATCTGGGGTGTGTCCTGTGTCGGCATTAACTGCTCGACCATCTCCTGTACTTCTCTGTTGATACGGAAAAAATTGGACAGTAGGATTTCTTCTTTTCGATCTCCGAAGTCGTAATAGGTCGGCAGTTCGCGATAATTCGCTTCTTCCTTTTTTATGGCTTCCATGTCCAGATTGACACGGCAGTTAACCGCCGTAGTCTCGTATTTTCCCGTATAGGTTTCCATCGTATCACGGGCAACGATACCAACGATTTCACCCGCTTTTAACGATGCTATCTTTCCGGCAGGAATCAACGGTTCGAGCTTTTCGTTCAAGGAAAGCGAGGTTCTTGTACGGTCGATGCTTAGGCTTTCACCCGTTTGCTTCACCTTACCAAAAAGACGTTCCAGCCACTCCAAAGTTTCCTTGCTCCTGACCGCACCGGACAGCACATTACCCATAATGGACGTGATGGTTTCCGCTGTTTCTTTGCCGTACTGTTGGCGTAACATAGGCAACTCTTGAAGCCCCAAAACGACCCCAGATAAATTGGATCGGGCCTGTGCCACCAATATGTCCACTCGGTGAATATATAAGCTGGGGGCCTCATCCACCACTAAACCTATGGGCAGGTTACCCTTTGTATTGATAAGTTTGGTAACCCGATTAAGCACCACTGACAAACAGGTGGAATTAATGCTTTGCGTGCTTGGGTCGTTGGCGAGCACCAAGATACCGGGGTGCTTGGGGTTACTGATCTGGAGCTCGAAATCATCCGCACCGAAAACCCAAAACGTTTCTTTGGTGGCCATTCGGCTAATAAAGATTTTGAGGGTACCCACTTGCCCCTCCAACTGATCGAATGCTTTTGCCTTGTAGGCAGACATGAACGGCGATAAAAGGGAAGCGAGCTCTTGGTTACTGAACAGCGCCGTAAAAATCTGTTCATACGAAAGATTAAGAAAGGCAAGTACATGGGGCAGGCTGGAATAACGCCCATCTTCGTACCTACTGAAAAAGAAGATACAGGCGGCAAGGAAATTGACGGCGGACTGCGTAAAGAATTGGTCACTACCACCGCTTTTGTCTCCCTTTTTCAAGGCCTCAACAAGTGCTTCGGCCGTTTCCGAAGCATCGGCAAGTGTGTTTAGGTAAGCCCGCTTCATCGGGTTTACCCGTCTGCTCTTTGCGGGATCGTTGAGATTGATAACATGGAATTTGTAATCTCTGCAACGACCGCCCTGTTTGGCAAGCAGATAGTGATAATAGGCCACCTTGCCGAGATCGGGGTATTTCAGATCGTATAGGCACATCGTGAACGAATTGGCCAGCATTTGGCGGATGATCGGCATGATGATCCCGAACGACTTCCCACTTCCCGGAACCCCGCAAATGAGACACCCCCTAAATATGTTTTCAAGCGGTATATACCCTTTACGGACTTTCCCTCTGTAATAGAACAAGGTCGGGATGTTGATCGAGTACGGTGTTATAACGGGTTCAGTCGGCTGCATAAAGGATTCTTCCTCAATGTTCCAACGATCCTTTCCCAAATTGGAGCTGATGATCTTGGACACGTTATCCATTGCAACGTGTACCAAAACGGCGCCCGCAAAAGCACTCGTGACATAGGCAAGGTCACACCAATTCACTTGCCCCCATATCGGAGCCGCCCCACGCCCTTGTAACCACAAGCCCGAAAAAAGAATGAGCACCCCCAATACCAAAGGGTAACCGATCTGGCTCTTGGGATTGAGGTCTTTTTTCTTTCGGCTTAACGTTCCGACGGAGACCAAACAGATCAGTACAAGCGTAAAAAGTTTGCTGTTTATCAATTCGGCATAGAACGGCACCCTCGAAAGCCTCTCCGCAAAGAGTAGCAGACTGTTATTTGCTACCCCTGTCAAGAGGAATCTATCTACATAGAAAAACAAAAAGACTTCGAGGACAACGGATAGGTATATGCCAAATTGCAGGGAACGGTAAAGCCCCTGTTGCTCTTTGGTTTCTTCCATAAGTGTTTGTCTTTAAAGGTTGGAAGTCTTCCGCCAATTGGCGGAGGTCTTCCATGATAATTGATTTTCAAAGGTTGGGTAAAGCCGATTTAAAAGGTGTCGGCTTTCAGAATATCTCCGTACTTTATCTTTAGGTTGACCGTCCGGCCTGAAATCTGTTTTTCGGTGAGTGTTACCCGAAGTACCTTACTGCCGGGAAAGGTGGCCTTTTTCAGTACGAATATATTGCGGTGTCTTTTCTTAAACTCCGTCAATGGTTGGTATTGCCACAGGGGTTTGATTTCCACGGTCTGCACGTTCGTTGCTTTGGTGATCTTCTTGTCCTCAATGAAAAACCGGAGTTCATCTACATTGTAAGAAAGGTTCGATGTGTTGGTAAACGACACGTCAAGGAAAATATAATCACCTATCGTACTGATGCCGTTCAATGCGATACCCACACCGTAATCCCTCGTGCTTCGTACTGCACGGTGAACATTTTTTGTAAGCAGACCGAGTGCAAGGTTTTTCATCTGGCTTCGGCTCAATCCGATTTCCGATATTTCCAACGGTCGGGTGTGTTCCGGTCTGATTTCCAACATGGCCGGGATACTCGTGTCACTAATCCACAATGGGACCGTTAGGCGGTATTGCGCCACGAAGTTATCGCCGACAATGGTAATTGTTCCAAGTTCATAGTCAAGGTGTTCTGTCTGCGTGGTATCTTCATTTAATTTGATCCGCAATACATTTTCAAGGGGTAGGTCACCCGATACATGGTGCGAAGCGATGTCAACGTATTGGATGGGTTCGGGTGAAAGGATATGCACCGTATGGCCACGGTGCAGGCTTAATTCGGGAAGTGTTCCCAACCGGGTTTCCGTCGCTTGTTGACTGCGGGCGGAATATCCTACAAAACATAAAAGGAAAAGGATTAGAAAATGATGTCTCTTTTTCATGGTGAAATATTAATGGTTTTACTGTTTGTAATTCTGTTGGCTTTGGCGGAGTGCCTGCGGATCGATAAGGTACACCATCGTATTGTATTTCAGTTTGGCCCTGTTCTTCCGTATATGCTTTGATACGGCGGTCGTTGTGGATTGGAACATCCGCTGAATGGCGCTCATGACCAGTTGGCTATTGTTTTCCGCTTGCTGTTGCAGGGTAATTCCCTGCGTGGTGTTACCGCCGAGCTCTCGGCTAAACTCCCTGAATGCCGAAGCGGGCACGTACAGTCCGGGGGAACCGTCATTGTCGTACACTTCCAGCCGGACGGGCAGTATGTTGTTTCCGTGCATGATGGACGTGATGGTGAGCAGCACACGCTGTCCTGAAAAGCCTGAAATCCTTGCAAAGACGTGGCTGCCTTTCTTGACCACGTGCGGGCCGACCAATAGGTCATCCATGAGTCGGATACGTAAACGTGAATCGGCATATCCTGTCATGTTTTCGTCGATAATGGCCTGTATGAAAGTGTTGTCACTTTCGGCGCGAATGGTGTTGAACGCCCCTTGATTTGTAGCGTATTTGGAGACAGATAAGAGGGGTTGGTTTTCGAGTTCCCGTTTCGCTTCTTCCATGCGTTCACGTTCCCTGCGGGCTGCCTGTTCGTCGGGATCGTTCGCCCTTGCCATACTGTCCGCATAGGCCATCTGCATACGGAAAAGTTCCATTGGGTCGGTTTTCTCCGGTTCTTCCCTTATCGGTTCGGGTCTTCGCTGTAATGAGGAAAGGGCCTGTTGCAAGGCGCTGTCGTCGTCATCCTCCGAATCTCCATTGCCCGAAAATGGTCGTTGGTTTTTGAGTGCCCGCTCGATGGAATCAAGTCTGTGCTTTTCTTCTTCGTTGTACATTTCATCGAAACGGAATTGTTCGGCTCTTTCATCCTGTAACTGGCCTATTGCCGTATAGCCGTCTCCTCGGCGGTACTGTTCACGGTAGGCAGCAAGTTTGTCGGATAGCGCGCGGTTCTTCACGTCCTCCGATACTTCGGCAATCTGTCCCTGTAAGGGATCGCCCTCTTGCCGGGGTGCTTCCTCCTTTGCAAAACCTGTCTGGTAGACATAAAAAAACAGGCATAGAAAGGGCAGCACTATGAGGGGCAGCACATAGCGTGGTTGTCTGAAATTGATTTTCATATTGTTGAATTGTATTAAGGTGAATTGTGGGGTTTGTTGGCTTCGGACAATCGCTTTTCGAGTATCTGCATCCTGTCGATGGCGTTTTCCATCAGCAGGCTATCGGAGCTGTCTAAACTGTCTTTGTCAATCAGTCCATCAAGGACGGTACGGATTTCCAACAACTCCTTTAAGGTCGAAACGGTGGTGACGATACCGCCCATTCCATCCGTTAAGGGTTGTTGTACGAAAAGATTTGTACTGTCTTTCTTGGGTGTTTCCTTTGGGAGAAAAAGAAAACATCCAACGGAAACGAGAATACTTAGGACCATTGCTATAAATACTGTACGCGGCCGGATTTCAAGGAAATGTTTGGCACGGTGTGTACCTCCATCGATGTACTTGCCAAACTCCCTGTAAAAAGCTGTCCATACCGATGTGTCTGGCGGACGGTTAGAAGTTATTTTTTTGAACATAGGATATATCTTTGTTTTCGAGTGTTTTCCATCGGGTTATCAGTACACCGTGACCGTTGTTCTCCGTACGCATTTCGAGGTCCCGTAAATAGCCCTCGGTGACCAGCGAGCGTATTACGGTAGAGCTGCGCCGATCTATGGTCTGTTTGCCATAAAACTTAAAGTATTTCTTTACCGGATCGACGTGGATGGAGTCCGTCTGGATGGTGAGTACGGAGCTGGACGATAGCACGGAGTTAAAAAAGCCTTTTTCCCGCAGGTTGTTGTACTGCAATGCACCGGATTCATCGATCAGGTACATGGCTTTTTTCATTTGGTATTCGATGAATTTATCATCAGGTGCAAGGGTGAAAAACAGCGAATGGAATAGGTTGATATGTGTACGGTACTCGACGGGTCTGTTCACCTCCACGTCTGTCTGCCGTGCGGACATGGGTACATTGTTGGCATCGAGTATATACACCGATTTACGTGCATTGCCGACCTGTTTGTAGGCAAAAAAAGATACCGCCACTACCATGAGCAGGGCGGCGGTCAGACTTGCTCCCGCAATAAAGGTGGCAAGCCTGATCTTGGCTTCGATATTTTTTATTATCATGAAAACAGATGCTTAAAAGGTTCTAAAATTTGGCGATCATCCTCCTTGCCATGCGGGTCGCATTGGTTGCGCCACGCCCCATTGTGCTTGCGGCCGAGGTGATACCGCTTGTCGATACGATCCATGTGCTGATGCTCGGTACCGTGAGCATAGTCAGCCCTCCGATCAGGAACGTCACGATGACGATGCCGAAACTCAAAAGTCCATTACCAGCAAATACAGCCATCTTCTCCATCGTATCGCCTGTGCTGTCAACGAGTTGCTGATACCTTGTGATCTCGGCCTCCATTGCATACTGTTGGAACAGGCTGGCTATGTGCATGACCAGATAGGCAATTCCCGAATACAGGTTTACGCTAATAAACCGGGCGATCCATGTACCAAAGGAATCTCTAAAGGCAGGCAGGATTGATACGGCGACACTAAACGGGCCTAATATGATAAGGATGGTCGAATAGATGATCTGGATAATGAATATGATATAAACGCAGATACGCAATATCCAAACAGCCAACGTTTCTAAGGTATAGGTTGCCAATAGCTGTAATCCGACCTGCATACGGTTTTTAAGTTCGACTATTGGATTCCATACAGAAGCAAAACCCTCTTTTACCGTTGAGGTGACCGCATCCCATGCCTGACCGTACCACGTATCCGCTTCTTTTTCGGCGATCTCGGTTTCGGCCTGTATCGTCGTCAGTTGGTCTGCAACCTCCATCATGAGTTTTGCACGTTGCAGGCGTAAATTGTTCACCTCGATCTGTCCGCTGTCGAAAAGGCTTTCCGTTTTGGCGGCCACGATGTCGGTGGGATATGCAAGTACGCGGGTAAACGTACCCCACCAGATAATGACCATCACGAGCCCAAACGGCCGTAACAAAGGCATGACTTCCATTTTCTTGTCGCCCGCCATCATTTCGTATGATTTAATGGCAAAGAATATGAGCATAAAGATGGCAGCGAGGGCCTGCGCATCGGTTATGAACGTGTCGAAGTGCGTCCATACCGTGTTTTTCATGCCTTTGAGAAAGTACATTACACCCTCTTCGTAGACACCGTTCCCCTGCAAAAAGTTGAACGTTTCCTTAAAGGAATCGGGCACGCTTACAGGGTTTCCTTGCAATAAAAAACGTGGCATTAGCCCCGTCATGTTGATAAAGTCCATAAAGTAATCTGATTTTGGTTATTGGGTTCTTTTTAGGATGTTCTCCGCAATTTGTACGTCGGAGCGATTGCCCGAAAACTCCGGATGGTCGGGATTGTCACTACGTAGGCGGTCACGGTTCTTGGCCAATGAAAGGAATTTGGCGGCATAGTTCTTTTTGGCTTCCCATGCGGACAGTAGTTTCCTGTGTTCTCCAAGCAAACGATGGTAGGCCATTATTCGGCTGCCTCGGTCGAGTGTAGTCGTCCGGGCAGCTTCCAGCCGTTCTTTCAGTTCCGCACGTTCTTCGCTGTACCATTCCAATAGACCTTTGTTCCGCAGATAATCCCTGACATCCGGTGAAAGTCCGGCGAGCGGATCAGTGTCTGTACCGCCCGTCAAGTTTCCAAATTCTTTACGGTAATATAGAAGCCATAAGGGGTCGGCATCTGCTACCAGACCGGAATAATTGAGGGCTTCGGTTACCGCAACTTTTCGGATGGTGTCCGTATGCTTTTTATAGGCTTCGTCCGTTTGTTGCATGGCCAGTACCATACCCATCCTTAGAGTTTGCGGGCCTGTACCGCTCAACGGTCGGCGGTCGGTCTTGGGGTAGTTGGGGTGCCACGCCCAGGTGAGCCAGTAATTGGGGTTTAGACCGAGAAAGCCACTTGTCGGCGTAAACTTCTTGCGATCCCATTGCTTGTGAACCATGCGTTCCTGTTGGTGTACGATATGTTTGTCGGTCTGTCGCTTCACGTTCTGCGCCATTGTTCCCATAATGGAGAACAGGCACAACAGTAGCGTTGTGATATATTTCGTTTTCATATTCAGTCTTTAAGTAGATAATAGTTCCGTATGATCTCGTCCACTTTGCGCTTGTCCATATTGATAAAGTTTCGGTATGGGTTCGCCGTTTTCAGTACGCCGTTGATCTTCGCCCAATACATGGACCTTTCCATGCTGAACACCAACGCCCGAATTACTTTCAGTTCAAGAATGATCTTGCGCATGAGGTGGTCTCTTTTTTCGTAGTCCATCAGTACGTTCTTTCCCTCTTGGAGTACAAACTCGGAGACCTCGGCGGCAAGGTTTATTCCTCTGTCCTTTATCTGACGGGCAACGTCCTCGGCAAAGAGCAGCAGCCACGGTTCGCCTTTGGCGGTTTCCAACATTTTTGTACTGTGGGTGGCGATGTCCTGCACGAGCCTCGAAATATGGAGCGCAGAGCGGCCGGATTTCAGCGCCCGATCCACTTCGGTCAGTGATCGGTGTATCATGTTCTGCACCAGAACCACGGAAGAAAGGTTGACATTAATATCGTCTATACTTCCACGGATGTTACCGAGCATATTGTTATGGGCCTGTTCGGAAACCAACCTGACCGCACCGTTCTCGTTTACGATGGCAAGGTGCTTGGCATCATAGACTATCGTCACATAGCTTTGCCCGAAAACCGACATTGAAAGATAGATAAACAGCAGGGTTATGAGTTGCTTTTTCATGGTTTAAATTCCTCCAATTGCCTTAAAATATTATCGACTATGCGCTTGTCCTCGTTGATATAGGCCGAAAAGGGATTGAGGGAATCGAGCAGTTTTTTTCGTGTCGAATAGTACATGGTAACTGCAAGTCCACGTGATGCTCCGGCTATCTTCCGAAGCTCCTGCAGGACGTGTCCGTAAAGTATTCGCCTGTCGCTTGCTTTCATCTGGTTAAGGTCGCCGATACTGATAAAAAGTCCGGTCAGGTAGCGTGCGAGCTGCACGGCTTTTTCTGCCATATCTTTTTCTGCATCGATGGCAAGCAACATAAATTCGGGGTGTGTGGAAACGATGCCTATAATCCTTTTTTGTTGGTCTATGATCTCGGTTACGATTGGCGCGGATTCAAGCCCCATGCTAAGCCCCTGCAATGCCGTTCCCAAAACATGAAAACGGCTGTGCAGTTCTCGGTAACGGGTTTTGAGCTTTGCCGTTTCCTCACGGTTCACTTCTTCGTTGGCCGTGGTGATCGCCTGTCGGTTTCTTGCGGTGATCTGGCGGTCGTATTCATCCTTGCTGTGTTCGACCAATTGGTGGAGCAGTTCCACATTGAGCTGTGCGTTTGCTCTGGTCAGGGCGATGACCAAAAGAAACAGGGTCAGGATAAAGTATCTCATCGTTTGAGCAATCTTGAATTAAAGATAATGTCATCGGCAATCTGTTTGTCGATATTGATAAAACCAGCGTATGGGTTGAGGGAGTTAAGGATACCGCGCTGTTTCGCCCAGTACATACTCCGGTGCATCCCAAAGGCTACGCCCCGCAAGATGGTCAGTTCCGTACGTATCCGGTTGAGCAGTTTCGCCCGCTCGCCCGAATCCATCAGGTTGTCCTTTCCTCCCTTTAGTATAAAGGCGCTGACCTCGGCAGACAGGTTGGTCGCCCGTGTCTTAAATTCCCGTGCGCCCGCTTCGGCGAACAGCAGGAGTACCGGATTTCCCCTTGCGATGTTCATTGCCTTTTCTACGTCGTTAACGATGTCAAGGGAAATGCTGGCAATGTCCTTTACCGTCAGCAGGGAACGGACAACGCCGGATACCTCGCTCAATCCCTTGTAGATCTTGTCCTGTAGATCGTTCACGATCAGGAGCTGGCCGGTTACGGCGAGCTGTCCACGTTGGATAAGCGTTAGGTTGTTATTCACGCTGTTTAGCTGGCTGTTCATTACTCCGGCATGGACGCCCGTTGCGGCTGCCACAGCAGGGTCGATGTAGATCTGCCCCCTTGCATAGAAAACGGCAAAGGACAGAAGCGTTATTGCAATAAATCGTTTCATGTAAAATCAGGTTTAAAGTATTCTCTTGGTGTTTCAATGGGGGCGTTTGTCTGGTTTACCCGTCGTACAAACGTGTCCAGAGCAAGTCCGCTACTTTGCAGATCGGACACAAATGCTTCCAGTCCCGATTGATAGTTCCCATAGTGGTTTACATAGATTTCCACGGCACTTTTTTCGGGTTTCTCCGTGGTAAATGCGAGGTATTGGTAAATGCTCACTTCTACACCGAATACCTCACCCATTGACCCACGCCGGATGTAGACCTCCTTAAATCGGGAGCGACCAACGGTATTGTCCAGTTTTCCGATCGTGAATATTTTCTTCCGTTCCGTTTCCGTGATGGCAAGGAGCTTGGCAATGTCGCCATAGTTCTCTATAAACTTACTTTGGTCAAGGAGACACACGGTATCGGAATTGTTTAGGATACTGTCCTTTACCACGGCATTGCCGATTATATCCCCCAATTCCTGTGTGACCACGACCGCTTCGCCCCAAAACTTCCGTACCGTCTTGTATAGGTACAGGATATAGGAGCCCATCAATGGCGAAGCTATTGCTTTCCATGCTTCCTCGATAATCAGCGCTTTCCGTTGGTCTTTTCGATGGCGCATCTTTTGGATGAACACGTCCATAATGACCAACGTAACAATGGGGAACAAAATCTTATTTTCCTTGACCGCATCGATTTCAAAGACAATGAATCTTTCCGAAAACAGGGATGAATCGGCGGCCTCGTTCAATATGGCATCAAATTCCCCTCCACGGTAGAATTTTTTCAGCACATAGCGAAACTCGTCGAGGTCGAACGGTATCCTTTCCTCGCTCTTGATCTGGGGTATCTTGTGCAGGGCAAAGTCGTAGAACGAATTAAAGTCGAGCTGGTCGGTACCGTTCTGTTTCTCGCCGAAATAATCAGCGTAATAGGCTGAAATAACATTGGAAATTACATCACGTTCTACGGGTGATATCGTTCCGTCCGCACCTTTCCACAATAGGCAGACCAATGTGGCCAAAAAATCTTTTTTCTCGATATTGTATTCATCCTCGCCGATGGCAAAGGGGTTCATGGTGATCGGCTTGGTATCTGACCAAGTGATGTACCTCCCCCCGAAGTAGGCGCATAGACCGGAATAGGAATGTCCTGTATCAACGATGACCACATCCATATTGTACAGCATATATTGCTGTACGAGGGCATTCATAAAGAAACTTTTGCCCGAACCGGACGGCCCCAATACAAACTTGTTCCGGTTATTGATACGGTTAGTTCGCATCGGCAGGTCGGCCGGATCGATACCGACGGGGATGCCCTGTCTATCCGTGAACCGGATCAGAAAATCCGATTTTTCGTCTCTCGGCAGTGCTTCCCGAAAAAAGAAGCAAAGGGCGGCATCTGCGGTCGTCAGGAACCAGTCGTATTTTTTCAGTTCCACACCATTGCCCGGCAAGGCACAGCGGAACAGTTCCAGCTGGTTGTAGGCATTCCGCGAGGGAATGATCCCTTGCTGGAAAAGGGCGGCTTCGATAAAGTTGACCGTTTTATCGATCCTGTCCGTATCGGCACATACGATCATAGAATAATGGGCGTTCACCAGCAACTGGTTTTCACGGGCTACGTCCACCAATAAAAGGTCGATGTCCTCCACGCACATGATGTTGGCCGGATCGGGTACGCTCGAATGTCTTTTTCGCTTTACTTCAAGTTTGCCCAATGTGACCTGTTGGCCGGGTATCTCCATTAACTGGTTATAGACAATGGTACGATAACCGGGAACATGGTGCATGAAAAACATATTGTCCACCGGGAAACCACGCATACCGCTTGTCTCGGTTCTTGAAGTAAATGCCCCGACCTTTTCGGGCAGGTCTACGGAATCCGTATTGACCAAGCTAATACAGCGAACGGTCTGTTCTCCTATCTGCAACTCGCGGTCTCCGCAACGGAGATTGTTCAATGTGATATGGGGCTGTTCAAACTCCATTCCGAGCACCCTGTTCATAAAGCGGTTTATTTCGGCTTCGGTCAGGTAGGCAGGCGAAAGCCCCGCACCTACGAGCAGGTCGAACACTTTGGCCATGTTCTGTCCAAAGTTTACAAGTACCCGCTTGTCGTATGTATAGAAAGCCCCTCTTTTGATCTGGCGGGTGATGGTCAGGTAGGTTCTGATCTCGGTGTACTCCCGTCCGTCGAAGTGGTCCTGGTATTTCTGTTGCAAAAATTCAGATGCTGGTTCGGCTCTGTATTTTCGCCGGATGAACACATCCTGTTTTTGGATGATATGCCCCTCGCCAAGTATTTTGACGACACCCAACAACACCTGTTGGAATGCGGTATAGGCTTCGGGATCGGCACCATACTGTAGGACGGGATTGGTAAGCCGCATGATGACCGAAAAATCACCGCGGCTACCGTACAGCATGGCCATCCCCTGATAATGGTCGATACCCACATAGGGCATTTCAAAAGTTGACTTTTTCTCTGACTTCATAACGAATTGATAAGTGGATGGGATGTATGAACACTCCGCGATGACGGGTTTTGTCGTGCAGGCCGTTACCCTGTTTCATGAATGTGTAGGCAAGTCCGGCACCCATCAGGGCAAGGGTGGCAAAGCCGCCCAAGAACAGGTTGGTCAGTGCGCCGACAAGTCCACCGAGGGCCAGACCACCGATAAGGGAGCCTATGCCCCAATAGATAAACTTGCCCTTGAAACCGCGGTAAATAAGGGGCTTTTGCAGCCCCTTATAGATCGGATAACGCTCTTGTGTCATACGCCGAAAAACGCTTTGATGACCACCGACACGAGCACCAAGAAAAGGCAGGAACCGCCCCACGACATCAGTTCTTTGTTGATGTCCTGATCTCCGCTGTTCCACTTGATGTAAACCCGTATTCCCCCAATGAGCCCAACGACCGCGCCGATGGCCAGAATGAGTGTCGAAATAGGGTCTACGTAGCTGGTCAGCGATGACGTGGCGGCATCGATACCCACGGTACCACCTTGCGCAAATGTTGATTGAACCGCGGAAAGGCAAAGCGCGGCCATTGCAAACAGTTTTTTGGTTTTTACTGTCATAGAGATAATGGATAAAAAGTGAATAAAAAATGATTGGGCTGTTAGTGTACCCCGAAAAGGGCCTTTAATGCGGCACCGACGAGCGACAGGAACAGGCAGGAAAAGAACCATCCCATGACCTGCGCATCGATGTGGTGCTTGCCGGACTGCCAATTGCTGTACACCCGCAGTCCACCGAGCAGTCCGCATACGGCACCGATGACGAGGGCAAGATCGGAGAAACTGAAATAAAAGCGGTTGACTTCTCCGCTGACCTGATAAAACTCGTCAAGGCCGGGCTGGGCGGTGGCGCAAAGGGCAAAAAAAATGACAGTAAAAGATACTGTCACAAAACGGATTGATCGCATAACGGATTTAATAAGGAATGGCTTTGGTGTACTCGACCACGTCGTTCTGTATGAGCGATACGAGTTGCTTTAGGTTGATGCCTCCCGTGGATTGCAGGGGGCCGGACGAGATAACCGCTTTTCCCTCTTTTGCCGTGGGTTCGTTTTCTCTTTTGGATGGTTCGGGAATAACCCTTTCGGGCGGCGAATCTTCATCAAATGTCAATTCGTTTCCTCCGTCGGCCGCCCGTGGAGCGCGGCGGTGGATAAACAGGTCATACAGTACGTTTAGGGCATAGTAAATGCCATAGATGGCGGTAACGCCGAGCAGGAATTGTGTCCAGTTCATAGATCAAGGGTTTTAATGTGTTCTTTGATGTATCGGGTCAGTTCGGGATGGTTTTTTAGAAATTGGTGCAGGCTGTAAGATATGATCTTGTTCATGTCGATACCTTTGGTAACTTTCAGTTGTTTGAGCAGGAAAAGCGTCTTGTCGTCCAAACGGATTAGTAGCTTTTCCCGCCCGGTCAGTTCATGGCTTAGGATATTTTCAAACAGACGTTCCAAGTTTTCCGTTTTTTTCTTTGGTGTGTCCTTTGGTGGTTCTGCCAAGGGAATTTCTTTTGCCTGTGGCGGTTTCCCTTTCCGCATGGAATCCCGAAGCTCGTCGGCAAGGCTTTTTATTCCGCTCATACTGTTTCCTCCTTAGCAATATATTGTTCATAGATCAGGTCTAAGAGCGGCAGGATAACGGGATATAATATGATCGGTGTCTGGAACGTATTTACCCGCTGGAAGTCGATGCGGTCTGGCAGACCGGGTGCGACCGTACCGAAACCGCGCAGGACATTTTCAACTTCTGTCCGGGTTTCGTACTTGACGGTGTTCTTGATACGGTTGGGTACGAAAATCAGCGGCGCCCGCTTGTTGATCCGGCCGATGACCATTGCAAACAGCAATGTGGAATCGACGGAAAATTCGTCAAAGGCAAACGGACAGATTACCGCATCGGCGGCGGCAAATATGGGGATCAGCCCATCGTCGTCCATCTTGCCGGGCAGGTCGATCAGTACGATCTCGTTCCGTGATTTCCCTAATTTCCGCTGCATTGCCGGAAAATGGCTGAGGTCGGCGGGTACGATTTCGTACAGCGGTTCATTTTCCAGAATCTTTGCTTTCTCGGCTTTGGCGGAAAGTGATTGCTGATAGTCCATATCGAGCACCGTAACCCGCCGTTCTTGTTGTTGGGTCAGGTAGTTGGCGAGCAGTAGGGTGAGAGTACTTTTTCCCGCTCCGCCCTTTTGGTTTCCTATTAATATGAGCATAGTTTATCTGATTTAATGGTCTGTTGATGGGGGTCATCGGGTATTTGTCCGGCTCTTGCGTTTCCGTCTACGTCCGTGGACGGCCTCATCGTCAATGTCGTGGGCAATATCGATCTGGATATTCGGGATCCAATGCTCCGATGTTTCCTGCGCATGATCGGTATAGGCAGCCATTTCTTCGGATACCGATTTCCGTTCTCTTTCTGTTGGTTCCGGTCTGTCTGCTTTGGCCGATATTTCGGGGCTGTCTTCGGATGATCTGATAAATTCTGCCAACGGCATGAGGTCTTTGCCTTTATATACCATTTTCCTCGAATGGTCAATGACGGTATAACCGTATGGCGGCTTTCCGTCCTTGCCGTGGAATATGATCTGCACGCCGAATTTTCCCGATAGCATCTGCGCCATTGCCGACGTATAGCCGGATGGTGCGGACGGCCTGTTACCGGGAAGTGGGGCCGGAACATGGACGATTGCCGGATCGTACTGGCTACGGTACTTGGCAAAGACGGCTCGGAGCTGTGCCAACCGATCGATGTCTTTGTCAAAAGTGCTGATTTTGGCATCCACCTGTTCCAAAGAGACCGTGCCTTGTCTTTTGCCGTAACGGCTGATCTGATATACTCCATCGGACAGTTTAAGCGAATACCCCCGTGCTTCAAGGAGCATCATAAATTGGGCGCGTGTGGAGAAACCATAGCTCAATGCTTTTTCGATATTCTTGTCGATCTCCTGTTTTTCATCCACGCCGACGATACGGTTCAATACCTCGTAGGCACGGATTTTCTCGAAGCTGTCGTTTATTTTCTTGCCGTCTCGGTCTACCCGTGTGGAAACGATATGGATATGGTTGTTTGCGGTATCTTTATGGAATACCAAGAGGTAGGGTTGTTCACCGTAGCCCATTCCTTTCAGCCATTGTTCGGCGATGGCTGTAAGTTCTTGCTTGCTATGGGAACGTCCTTTGCAGGAAATGACGGCGTGGAGCTGTGGGTATTTCGTCCGTTTACTGGCTGCGGATTGGGCTTCCAGATAAATGACATAATCCTTTGGGCGGAGATTTTGCAGGGCCTGCAATGTACCGAAATTTGCTGTTTTCATCAGTTCGCCCTTATCCTTGTCCACTTTGTTCGTGTTATAACGAACGCCTTTGAACGTGGCGGACGGTTTCAATATTTTGACGATCATGTCTGCCCCCTCATAAGTCTGATGAGCCGTCGAACGGACTGTTCCAGCTTCCGTTGCAACCTGATGTATTCGGTCAGCAATGGGGCAAGGTCACGCATAATAGCGGAGTGCAACATTCCCTGTTGTTGCAGGGAATTGGCGTGTTTCGCCAGTTGGTTGATATTGTTGCCGGACCGCCCGATCTGTGTGCCGATACCGTCCAACAGTTTCATGATCTCGGTGGTATTGACCAGCATCTTTTTGGAGTGTTGGAGCACACGGATACGCACGATGTCCGCACGGCTTAGGCCAAGCGCTTTTTCAAGTTCAAGAAACTGCGCCCGTTCCGCTTCGCTCAACCGGAGTTCAAAGCGTCGGGTACGCTGTTCGCTTGGTAGAGGTTTTCTGTTTTGTTTGCTTTTCTTCATGTGGCTTAGGGGTTTGGGGTAACGGCTTGTATTGCCTTGAATATTTCAAGGGCGACCTGCGGAACGATGGCATTGCCGTAGGCTTTTATGCTTTCGGCCCGCCACGTAGGAAAGGTAATTCCGTCCAGTCTTTCGGAAAGCCCATCATCTCGGCCACAAAACGGGGGTTCACTTGGCCATCCCGTCCATAGGGGAATGCCGTTCCATCGATCTGATCCGCTGTCGGCAGCACTTTCAGCAAACGCTTCTGTATTTCGTTGGGCATCATCTCGGCTATTTCCTCGGTCGGTGTCCAAAGGGAGATCAGCGCATGGTACACCAAAAAATCCGTCAAGGACACTTGACCGCCATTGCCCCGTTCGTTCTTCCTGTCCTTTAGCCGTCGCCTGTCCTGTGCCTGTTCCATCGTTGTTTTTATATTGCTTATCTCGGTGGCGGTCGGCGTGGGCAACAAACCAAACCCGATCCCGTTGGTGTGGAGCGCCAACGGCAGCAGCCGGAATACACAGAACGATTGGTGTGCCGTCTTCAAGTGTGGGGAGTACATATCCTGCTGATCCGATTTCTGAAATGATGTTTCCGATAACCCGTCGTTGTAATCGGATGATGGTACTTGTTGCAGGCTGTTTGTCGTCCTCACAAAAAAGCTCAACCGCTTTGGTTTCCATTTCAGAAAGACTATCGGGTTCGAGAATGGTGAACAGTCCAGTAACGTTTTCAAGAACGATCCAATCCGGCCTTGCTTCCTTAATAATTCGGATAGTCTCCGGGAAGAGGTAACGGTCATCTTTCGCCCCCTTTCTCCGTCCGGCCTGACTGAACGGCTGGCAGGGAAACCCTCCGCTGATGATGTCGATATGTCCTCGATAGTGAGTTGCCCGAAAATCGTAGATGTCTTCATAGTGTGTTGTATTGGGCCAATAGTGTTTGAGAATGGTTCGGCAGAACGGGTCTTTCTCGCACGAGAAAACGTTTCGCCAACCCATCCATGAAGCGGCAATGTCAAAACCGCCGATGCCACTGAATAGGCTGCCGTGTCTTAGCATGGTAATGGTTTTAATGGTTTATGGATGTTCGTCGCCCTGCGGCGGTTATGGTTCGCTTTGCAGGAGAAAAAGGGAGTTGCGACCTTTTTCCTACCCTGGTACGGCCATTCCCCAGTGGGGTGTGGCTGTTCCGGGGCAAGTTGGTTTTTGTGGGTACTGCCGAGGTACGAGCGCTGTACGTACAAAAACACAACTTGCACAATACGAAACAAAAAAGTGGGGTTATACCGCAAAGGGCAAAAAAGTGGGTTAGGGGGCGTGTTTTTGGTACATAGGTTCGGGGATGGCCGATTGATAACCCACGTTTCGATCGGTCATATATCCATACATACAGCTATCGGTGTGGATGTCTGTTCGGATAACTGTATATCTGTATGCGTAACAATGTGGATAGCTATATATGTGGATATGTGCCTATATGGATAGACTGATATGTATCTATACATATATCCGTATGGCTATCTATTTGGATGTGTGTATATCGGGATATATGAATATCTGTATGTACTGCTATCTGTATAGCTGTCTATCGAAATATCGGGATATACAAATACCCGTATACGTGTATATATGGTTATCCGATTATCGGTATATACCTATATACAGTTATCTATATATCGGAATAACTGATTTCGTCCCCTCCGAAAGTCAACGTCTGGGGCCTGCCCGTTGGTGCTGTATTTCATGCTCGTTTAGGACTGCCTTTAGCATATCGTTATAATCCTTGTACGCCCCATAAACACCGGAACGGTCTTTGGCTTGTGGTACGGCTTCGATCAGCCTTTGAGTACAGTTGCGGCCGGGATCGTCGTTGTCGAAATAGACGTCCACGGTTGGTATGCCCTTGACCCGCTCGATGGCATTCTTCAATTGGACAATGGAGTTTAGGACAATGGCGGTAGGTGCAGGATCGGGGCGGTTCACTTTGAGCCAACTTAGGTAGTCCATATAGCCCTCGAAGAGAACGGCATGGCTTGGATTGCCGGGTATCACAGATATTCCCTTTTTGCCGATACTGCTCTTGAAACCTTTGGCATTGGTAAACTCCCAATTGCCTTGATCGTTCTGCCAGCCAACGGCATAAAAGGTACTTTTATTTTCGTTGTCAAGACGGTTTCTGTAATAGATTTCTTGCAGGTGTCCGTGTGCAACGTCCAATATCCCACGTTCTTCGAGGTATTTGGTCAGGACAAAGTTTCGGCCGATTGGCTGTGTTCGGACAAGTTCAAAGGTATAGCTTCTATGTTCCTGTTCCGCTGGTAGTTTGACAGGTTTGTAGGCCGGTATCATGGAGACCTGCATATCGCAGATTTCCTTTATCTTGTTTAGCACCTCGATAAAGGAGTGCTGGGGCCAATAGGCAAGGCCGAGCTGGACGATACTACCACCCTGTATGCCCGTCGAGTTCGGGCCACCTCGGTCGACCCATTTTCCACCCTCGTCCCATACCGTCAGGGATGGGGTGTCTTGCTTGGTTTCCCGTAGCATACTGTGGTAAAAAAGTTCCTTACCCGATTTGCGTACCGGATGGTGACCGAGCCGGGCCAGGAAGTCCGAAATTGGGATTTCCCGCAGATCGTCCACGTTTACATATTTTGACATAAGCAGAGATTTGGGTTATCAAAGGGGTATTACTTCTGTGTGCGGCAGTTCGTTCTTGAACATTTCCGCAAGGGATTGGTAATCGCCTCCTGTTTCATCGGTGTACAGCAGCACTCTTTGAAAATGGTGCGCACGTTTCAGCGATGCGGATATGAAATCGGGATGGTTCAATATCAGTACCGATGCGTAATGCAGATATTTGTCGCTCCGCCTTTTCAGATAGTCCACATATTCGGGGAATATGGCAAGCGCGGTTTCACTTGCCGGAATAAAGGTCATTCCTCTTGTGCCGATACAGCCCGTATAATTTTGGGCTCGTACTTCCCAACCTCCGTTTTCGTTCTGCCAACCAGCGGCACAGAAGTCTTTGCGATTGCCCTTTTGGTCGGTAGTATAATAATGGACTTCTTTGATGTTCAGATCGGCGAGTTCCCAAAGGCCGCTTTCCATGAGAAAATCCGTGATCTCTCTATTGTACCCCAATGAGCCGGTACGTTCGATCTGATAATGGGGTATCTTGGTCGCTTTGCGCTTGCGTAGTGGTCTATCTTTTTTAGTTATTTGAATTTGTATGTTACGCAATCTTTCTTCGATCTGGTCGGGCGACAGATCAGGCCAATAGGTACGGGCAAAATCCATGAGGTTGCCACCTTTGCCAAGCAGGCCAAGTGAGCTGTCAAACCAAGTATTCAATCGGTTATTGACCGTTAGGACTATTTTGTTGTTGGTTCGGTTTCTTAATACGCTTGCGTACTGAAATTCATCGCCACCCGTCGATACGGGTTCATGCCCCAATGCTTTGAGCAGGGCGGCGATGGTCAAAGGCTCATCGTGCGGTGTGTTGCTTTTGTAAGATGTCATGAGAAAAATGTTTTTGATGTGGTGGATAGTTTTTACAGATAGCGCATGGCTTCACGGGATTTGCTCACGGCTTCGATCTCCATGCGGTCGATGCGCCAAGCTGCGGAGTGGTTGCCGTCTTTGCGCGGCGTGATCAGACCGAGACCAATCCAATGCTCTACATTTTTTCGTCCATACCGCTTGAACGCTTCTGATTTTTTGAGGTACGGCCTGATGTGTCCGGTCTTGGAAAGGGCAAGTTTTGCTCCCATTTCGGCTGCATAGGAAAGCAGTGTCTGCAATTGCAGCGGTGTCAATAGTATGTGCATAGTTTCTCTGGGGTTTGATGGTTTACGGATAAAGGGAATAGGGTTTTCCCACGATGGAACCGGCAACGGGCAACGAACCCGAAATGATCCGCTCTTGTAGGCCGGTCGGTCTATCTGTCCGTTACGGGCAGATAGGTAATGCGGTTGCTTGAACCCGAAACGGTTTCAAGTTCCGATCTGTCAAGGAAAGTCTTGGAGCTGTCATCTGTATGTGTCGAGATCAGCCCTTCCCGTAACCATCTGTCAATATTGCTTCGGCCGTAAAGGCGGTAAGCCGTGGCTTTGGTCAGTTTTTCGAGAATAGGTTGTTCTTTTTTTATGGCATTACCAGCTCCCTCTTGGACTGCATTTTTTAACAGTGTCGCCAGTTCCTTGCTCGAAAGGTTGTTTGTCCGTGTTGGCATAATTTTATGGTACTGGTTTCTGAATGGCCGTTTGTAAAATAAGAGGGGGCATCATACCCCCTCCGTATATTATATTTCTTGGTCAATGAAGGTCTTTCATTTCGCTGTAAAGTCAATAACGTATCGCTACGGAGCGGACCGCTCTATATATTTCACTCGGGAATACTCACGTGGGTACATACATACCCGCCGAAACCGGCTGCCTATGGTTCATCGGAGCGGTACCCCCTGCATACAAGTATGCGGTGATAATACTGCCCTGACTGCACAATAATTTCCGGTTCTTCACCGGAAATGCTTCTTCCCCCAATGTCAAAGAACGTGTCCTTACTTGGGTCAAAATTGGCAAGCGGGCAGACGGAGCTTTCCCAATATGGGGACATTGGTATCGATTTTTTTGGTGAGGATTTTTTGCGTTTTGTAAGGGATTTTAGGTAGGTTTTGGGGTTGGGATTGGTGGATTGTCTGCGAATTAGGAGATAAATAGCGTATTCTTTCCGCTGTATGGATTTTATGGGGTTTTCGGGAATGGTATGGGTCAAACCCTTTCACAAGATGGGTATATTGGTAAGGTTATTTTTTTTTTTGGATATAACGGATATTCGGTTGATCGCTCAATTTTTTGAGCGTCTTTTATGGGGTTTGTATTTCAAGGATTCTTCGATATGTACTTGAATGGCACCGCGCATCTCATCGAGATATTTGGTGTGGCTGATGGTCTTGCGCCGGGTTATATCGACAAACATACGGTAAGCCTGTGCCAAATCTTCGCTAAAACTTTCTTCCAGCCATGCGATTATATCTGAAATATCGGCCTTTCCTCCATTGACACGTCGTGTAAAATAGATACCGTAACCAAATTCCACCAGCTCCATTTTGGTGCCTGACCACCATCGTTTGCGGCCTTGCATCATCTCTTTTAGTAGTACATTATTGGGTTCTTGGTATAACAACCGGATTCGTCCTATCAAAAAGTCTCGGAGCATCTCGTATGCCCGGAACATACCGAAAAGATGATCGAGGTCGGTAGAAAATTCGGGGTCGTCAGGCAGGAGCTCCCGCCCTGGGGGAAATAACGAACTGTTACGGCGAAGAAAAAATTGTTTGTCTTTGCTGTGCTCGTCCGTAACGTAGTATTGGTAATGAAAAGCATGCAAACGAAAGAAACGGTTCACTACGCTTATTTCTTCCATATAATAATCCCTTACCGTTTGGTCGGTACCGACTGGAACCGAGGACAGGATCTTGTGCAATTCCACTACATAGGTTTGCCATGCGCAGAAACGGGGTTTGGTATATTTGAAAAAATTGATTTCGTCCGTTTCCTCCTCGAATGGGTGGCGTCTAATGCGCTCCCTTAATTCGTTGATCGTGTCGGCAATACAGGAAAGTGATTCATTTAGGTTCTGTACGGATTCTCTGATCGATCCATTGATATACCCCAATTGCTCCAACATACCGGAATAAAGATTTTCGATTGACGCCTCTTTCATAACCACGAAGTTTATAATTCCACATAGTGCTATCCATCTAAAAGTTTATATGGTAATACCAAAGTAGGGTGAAACAAAGGCGGTTGCAAGGACGGATTATCCGTTCCTTTTCCGTCCCCGTGGGTGTTTGTTTATTTTTAATCCGAATTAGGAGCAGAGATTAAGGCTTGGGTTGTGTAGGCTAATACTCTCTGATCCTCTGTATGATTCGTTCCAACGTTTCGATGGCGATCTGTCGGTCTCTTTCTTCGGGGTTATACGCTTTGCTTCTCATTGCTTCATGAGAAATATCCTCTTTATAGGGGGTGGATAGATGCGGTGCCATGGTTCTGAAAACCTCGGTAAGTGATTTGGCGTGGATAATCCTTAAGTCATCCGTTGCCCGCAGTATCAAAGCCATTTGATCGGTAGAAAGTACACAGAGGATTTTTTGTATTGTTTTCGTTCCGTTCCTTGATGTTGTTGCTGTACTGCCTTGCAATGGTATCACGGTTAATCTCAACTTCTTTTCCAGATAAACTATCTCCTGCGAAAACCAGTTGTTGATTACCGTGTCTAAATCCCGATATTTGGGATTTAGCTTCGTGTCTGGTTTGCGGTGCAATTGGTTATAAGCCTTATAAAAGTACAATAGCTTATCCATTCTTTCTACGGTGTGTTCATAACAATTGACTTCATTTGCAAGACGGTCGGTAAGTATGTTCATGAATTTTTTGCTGTTGAAATTCATGTATATCAGCAATTGTTCCAATTGGGAAAAATCCTCTCGATTACTGCGTATCCAGTCGATTTCTTCCAATCCGTTTATAAGTTCCCTTAGGTATAATACAACTCTAAACGTTAATTCATAAGGGTACGTGGATGCTGTCACAAAATGCGTTAACTTTTTAATGAGCAGTTTCACAACAGGGTCGTGCGATATACACTTCTGTAATCTATCTGTCTTAACTTTAAATTCATGTTTGGTAACCTCAAGATAGGTGACAGGTACCCTTTCATCAAGACTGATGTATTTTGAAAATCGTGTTTCTAAAAATGAGAGCAGTTCATCAATATTTGTAAGAAGTGATTTATTCAAATCTTGTATTAATTTGATTTCTGATGTTATTTGTTCTTGGTTCCTAATAGTCTGGTCAAGCAAGGCAATTAGAGAAGCATGGTATTGTTTTATGAGCAGGTCTATTTCGTTCTCTTTATTAATTGAAAACACTTGACCTTTTATAAACGACTGCAAACACAAGATTTCTTCCCTCAAACGGCTTTCGATATGGTCTGCCTGTTCTTGGGTTATGACAGAGACATCCGTATTAGAGGGATTGAGCGTAACTGTTATTAATAAATCCAACCATTCTAATGGGTATTTTTTATATTCCATATAGATATTAAATTTGAGGAATATATCATTCCACACTATTCTTTTAATATAAATTTACTTCCTCCATAACTATATCTATTTTCTAACGATGATGATGGTGCCGGTGTTGAGGCTGTATTTTACCTGTAAAGTGAAGATAAATATGTCGGACAGTAACAATAATTACCAATATCAACACCGCAGTCAGGAAAATTGCCATAATCCAATTGAGTATTCGATGATGCAATCTTTGTACTTTTTTAACAGGCTTTTTTGAGCTAAAATTATACCGATTGGGGTCATATTTTTTCTTACGTTTTTTGCGGTTCTTCTTCTAAGCCCATAAATTGAAATCTTTTAAAATTTCATTCGCTGTATTCTTACTGCATTTAATATAGCCAATAACGCTACACCTACATCTGCAAAAACAGCTTCCCACATCGTCGCCAGTCCTCCAGCTCCGAGAACAAGTACAATCGCTTTTACACCGAATGCCAATCCGATATTTTGCCAAACAATCTTTTTGGTCTGCTTACCGATATTTATAGCCATTGGTATTTTGCTGGGCTTATCGTCTTGTATCACCACGTCTGCTGTTTCAATGGTGGCATCGCTTCCCAATCCGCCCATTGCGATACCCACATCGCTCAACGCCACAACAGGGGCATCGTTCACACCGTCGCCCACAAAGGCAACACTTTCGCCTTTGGCTTTGATTTCCTTAACCCGATTTACTTTATCTTCGGGCAATAGGTCGCCAAAGGCGTTGTCTATGCCCAACTGCTCTGCCACATATTTTACAACGGTGCTTTTATCTCCGCTAAGCATAGTTGCTTTAATATTGAGCTTGTGCAATAGGTCAATAGTTTGCTGTGCATCTTCTTTTATGCTGTCTGCAATCGTGATATAACCGACAAATTTGTTATCGTAGGCTACAGCAATAGTCGTATATACAATGCTGTTCGGGTCTAAATCGTACTGTATGCCGAACTTGTTCATCAGTTTGAAATTGCCGACCAATAAATCTTTACCGTTTACGGTTGATTTCAGTCCGTGCCCAGCGATTTCCTCGGTATTTTCCAAACGGATTGTATTATCGGGCTTGCCAACGTATTCGTGAATGGCAGTCGCTACGGGGTGAGTACTGTGGCTTTCCAATATATTGACCATTTGCAACATTTCATCTTTGTTGAATGCCGGGTCAAATACAACCTCCTGTACTTTGAAAACGCCCTCCGTCATCGTTCCCGTCTTGTCCATCACGACGTTTTGGATATTGGAAAGAGCATCTAAGAAGTTACTGCCTTTAAATAAAATACCGTTCCGTGAAGCGGCTCCGATACCCCCGAAATATCCTAAAGGGATGCTTATGACCAATGCACATGGACAGGAAATGACCAAGAATACCAACGCCCTGTACAGCCATTCTTTAAATAGATAGTCAGATACGAAAAAGTATGGCAACAGGCAAATGGCTATCGCTAAAAACACCACAATAGGTGTATAGATTTTGGCAAACTTGCGGATAAAAAGCTCCGTTGGTGCTTTCTGCGAAGTGGCATTCTGTACCAATTCCAAAATCTTGCTCAGCTTACTATCGGTGTATGCTGTGGTAACCTTGACCTGCGATACGGTATTCAAGTTTATCATCCCTGCTAAGACGACCTCACCTTTGTTTTTGGTGTCGGGTTTGCTCTCACCTGTTAAAGCCGAGGTATTGAACGATGATGTTTCGGACAATAGTTCTCCATCCAATCCCAATTTCTCCCCTGGCTTTAGCTGTATGATTTCCCCGATCTCTACGGTCTCTGCCTTTACGGTGTGCGGTTCGTTGTTTCTCAACACCGTTACTTCATCGGGTCTTTGGTCGAGCAATGATTTAATATTTGCTTTGGCTCTTGACACAGCCATTGTCTGGAATACTTCGCCTATCGAATAGAACAGCATAACGGCGACACCCTCGGGATATTCGCCAATGGCAAATGCACCGATAGTGGCAATTCCCATAAGGAAAAACTCGGAGAAAACCTCGCCTTTACCAATGCTTTGTACGGCTTCTCTGATAACAGGAAAACCGACAGGAGCATAAGCCATCACGTACCAAACAATCCTTACCCAATCGGTAAACCACGTTTGCGGAAACCAATTATCCATTGCGATACCTGCAAGCAACAGTACAAGGGAAATTAGGGCAGGCAGAAACATTTTGAAAACGTTGTCCGTACCTCCCGAATGTGAATGGTCGTGTCCGTCATCATCGCTGTGTTCTTCGTGCTTATGCTTTTTGGTACTGCAACATTCATCGTCCTGTATCAAGTGTTTTGCACCTGCTTTGGTGTATATTTTTTCTTCCTGTGTGCAACATAGCTGTTTGCCCTGTGCATCGTATTTGTGTTGATGTTCCATTTCTGTTTTGTTTAAATGTTAGCATCTGTCCGACCACTTCTTATTCTCTCCACATTGTTGTTCATGATATGCCGAACGATGTTCTTGGGAGAAAGTCTGTACCAAGTTCTTTTAGATAGTTTTCCATGATGCTTCTGTCTATGTATTACAAAGTTAAATAAGGAGAGCGTGCAATGCTATTGCAAACCCTCTTTTAAGCAATTCTCGCAAATGCCTTTACCGAACAACTTTATTTCGTCGATTCTGTAATCCCTCGTTTCACTTTGAGGGATTACAAAATCTTCTTTACAGGTCGTGTGCTTGCAAATCTTACAGTAGAAATGCAAGTGCCAATCTTTATGGGTCTTTTCATCACACCCGTCGTCGCATAGGATATACTTTGTCGTTGTATTCTCCTGTATGCTATGCACAATGCCTTTTTCTTCAAAAGTCTTCAAAGTCCGATAAATAGTGACCCTATCGGCTTTGTAAAAATGGCTTTCGATTTCTGACAGGGACATTGCCACTTGCTGTTGCTCCAAGAAGTCGTACACCAATATCCGCATACTTGTCGGATTGGTGTTTTTTTGCAACAATTTTTGTTCAATGTTCTTTTTCATGGCAAATAGATTATCAATACTCCCATCTGTACAGTTCTGCCAATGTGATATGTAAATTCATTTTTGTTTGCAGGTACTTTTGGGTCAGTTCAAAATACATGGACTGCTCTACCAAATATTCAAGGATCGTAATCTCTTTGAGGTCAACAGCCTTTTTCAACAGCTCAAGACCTCTGGTCTGCGAAATGGTGCGTTCCAACTCGTTCATGACCTTATAGAGTTCGCTTGCTCTGCTCTGCAACAGCTTCACTTGTAGGGTGTACTGACTTTGGGCGTTTTCCTGTGTTTCTTTCAATGCTTGGGTGTTCATCCGGGCATACTTCTTGGTGTTTTTTTGTTGCCACAGGGGAATGGTCATCCCAAAGCTCACGCCCCTAAAGTCTGCTTCAAATTCCTGTCCCCAAATATACCCCACATTAAATTCGGGCAGGGTCTGGGCTTTGGCCAATCTCTCCTGTGCTTCGCTCAGTTCTATCTGCTGTGTAACAGATTTGAGCACATCATTACTGGTCACAAAACGACTTTCCTCTGCAAACAGCATAGCCACATCATTGCTGATGTCTGGAAAATCTGTTGGCAGATTGACATAGGGATTCCCTTGGTTGTATCGCATCAGTTCTTGATAGGCCGTGTTCATTTCGATTACATTGAGTTCATGTTCCTTTTGGGCATTTACGGCATTGACCTGCGCCTTGTTGCGGTCAAGTATATTTACCCCTCCTGCATCGAAAGCTTTTTGGTACGATGTGGCTATACTTTCGGCATATTCCTTTTGCTGTTTGAGCACCTCTCCGAGCTGATTGTAATACACCCAATTCAAATAGGTATTGATGGCCTGATTGATAAGGTCGGCTCTATAGATATGGTAATCGGTGTTCACGATTTCGTTCTGTCTGTTCGATACATTCCTCTTATGTCCATAGACGGTCGGGAACTCGATGCTCTGCGATATGTTGTAATCCATCAATCGGCTTCTTGTAAACCGAATCGGTCTTGTATAGTTGACCCCAATCTGAGGATTGCTCGGTGTCAGCCCTGTCCGGTTCAACATTTTCTGCGCTTCGGCACTCTTTTGGTAGGCTATCAACCCTGTATTGTTGCTGTCGATAGCCTGTACGAGTGGTGCATAGTCTCCCTGCGCCTTTGTCTGGCCAATCAAGCCAAACAAAAACAGGAATACAGCTATGCACGTATGCAACGTTTTTTTATGATAGTGTTTCATGTGCTGTATCTTTATCTTTTGCGATCCATCCATATATAATTGGGATGACGACCATGTTCAACAATGTTGAGGTAACCAATCCTCCTAAAATCACCTGTGCCATCGGACTTTGAATCTCATTGCCCGGGGCATCTGCATTCAACGCTAACGGCAACAATGCCAGACCTGTGGAGATGGCCATCATCAATATCGGATTGAGCCTGTCCAAGGAACCTTGTCTAATGGCTTCGTTGACCGTATTGCCTTCGGCGACCAAGACATTGTAACGCTCGACAAGCAACAGTCCGTTTCGGGTGGCAATACCAAACAGTGAAATGAACCCGATAATGGCCGGTATGCTTATCACTCCCGAGGACAGCCATATAATGATAACACCACCGATGAGTGCCATCGGTAGATTGAACATAATCGCTGCGGCTTGCTTGGTGTCCCGGAACTGGTTATAAATAAGCAAGAAAATGATGAGTATAGCAAAGATGGATACGGTCATCAACGTGCGTGATGCTTGTGCTTCGCTTTCAAACTGTCCTCCGTATTGGATATAATAATCCTCGGGCAATTCAATCTGCTGTGCGATTCGCTCCTGTATTTCATTGACCACACTACGTAGGTCTCTTCCTGCGACATTTGCCCCGACGACGATATTCCGCTGTACATTTTCGCGGTTGATGGTATTCGGGCCGACAACAGATTTGATTTCGGCTACCTGTGACAAAGGGATTTTTTTACCGTTAGCGTCAATCATCAGGTTGGATATGTCGTCAATGGATGTCCGTTGGTCATTATTGACTTTGACGGTAAGGTCGAAAGTCCGTCCATCTTCAAAGACTTGGGAAACGACTTGCCCCGCAAGCATTGTCCCTACAAACTCCTTAAATTCGGGAACGGTAATTCCGAATTTTGCCATGATTTCCCTATTGGGGCGTATCATCAGTTGGGGACGTTCCACCTGTTGCTCAACGTTAAGGTCGGCTATTCCCTCTACATCCTGCACGGCAGATTTGATTTGGTTTCCTATGGAAAACAGTTTGTTCAGGTCTGCTCCGAATATCTTGATAGCTACGTTGGCTCTCGACCCCGAGAGCATCGCATCTATCCTATGGGATATGGGCTGTCCGATTTCAAGATTGACTCCTGATAGGTCTTCGAGTTTTTCCCGAAGTTCATTGGCGACCACATCTCTTTTTCTTTCGTCCAATACGAAAGGGGCTTCAATTTCGGAAACATTTACTCCCAAAGCGTGTTCGTCAAGTTCCGCTCGCCCCGTTTTCCTTACCGTAGTCTGTACTTCAGGAACGGTCAAGATAATCTCCTCTGCCATCCGGCCGATCCTATCGGATTCTTCCAATGAAGTCCCCGGTGTGGTCGCTACACTAATGGTAAACGAACCCTCGTTGAATGGTGGTAGGAATGACCGCCCAAATGTGGTAAATAGGGCAATTGATGCCACTAAGACCACTGCACAGGCTATGAGTACCGTTCTTTTGTAGTTCAATATCCATCCGAGCAATCTACTGTATCCAGACTTCAGATGTCTTGCCACAAAAGGCTCTTTATCTTCCTTTTTGTCTTTTTTAGCATCTTTGGCCAATAGGTAACTGCACAACACAGGTGTTAAGGTGAGTGCGATAACCGTTGAAGCAAAGAGGGAGACGATAAATGTCACGCCCAATGGGGTCAGCATTCTGCCCTCCATTCCCGATAGGAAGAAAAGGGGTAGGAACGAAGCTACGATGATAAGCGTGGAGTTCAATATCGGCATCCGTACCTCTTTGGATGCTTCATAGACCACTTTAAGGACGGACAGGCGTTCCGCAGGCGGTTTTAATCGGTTTTCCCGTAGGTGTCTAAAGACATTTTCGACATCTACAATGGCATCATCTACCAACGAACCGATGGCAATCGCCATACCGCCCAGACTCATCGTATTGATGGTCAGTCCCAATGCTTTTAATATCAATATCGAAGATAACAGTGACAAAGGAATGGCCAACAGGGAAATGACCGTCGTCCGAACATTCATCAAAAAGAAGAAAAGTACAATGACCACGAACAAACATCCCTCGTAAAGTGAAGATTGCACGTTGCCTATCGAGCTGTTGATGAAACGGCTCTGTCTGAAGGAGTCTGTCGATACGCCCACATCATTGGGCAGGTTTGCCTTTAGGTTTTCGATTTCTTCATCCAATTTGTCCGTCAGTTCCAAGGTACTGGTCGCAGGCTGTTTGGTCACGGTAAGGAGTACGGCAGGTTTTCCCTTTTCGGAAGCCAATCCCATTTTGGGTGCTTTGATCCCTATCTGTACGTCTGCTATATGTTCCAATAGGATGGGTTCGTCATTAACGGACTTCACAAGGGATTTGCCTAATAGTTCGGTATCATTGGAAGCCACCGCACCATTGATGATGTATTCATTGGCGTATTCATAGATGATACCGCCCGATTCGTTTTGGTTGAAGTTGTCCACAGCGGCAAGTGCTTCATCCAATGTCACTCCGTAGTGTTTCATACGGAATGGGTCGAGAAGTACCTGATACTCTTTGATGTCACCTCCCAATACGGTTACCTGTGCTACACCTCCTGTTGACAGTAATCTTGGCCTTATCGTCCAATCTGCAATCGTCCGTAGATCCATTAGACTTGTCGTATCGGCCGTCAGGCCGATGATGAGCACTTCCCCCAAAATGGAAGATTGTGGCCCTAAAGTTGGTTTTCCTATATTTTCGGGCAATGATTCGGCAACGGTGGCAAGTTTTTCGGACACTACCTGTCTGGCTTGATAGATGTCCATTCCCCAATCAAACTCGACCCAGACGACCGAAAAGCCTGTGGTGGACGAAGACCGAACCCGCCTTACATTGGTCGCACCGTTGACGGCGGTCTCCAAAGGAAAGGTCACCATACGTTCCACTTCCTCGGGAGCCATCCCGCTTGCTTCGGTCATGACGACGACCGTTGGAGCGTTTAGGTCGGGGAAAACATCTACCTCGATGTTGTACGCAACATATACACCTGCAAGTGTCAACAGGAGCGACCCCAAAAGAACTGCTAACCTGTTGTTAAGGGAGAATAAAATAATTTTATTTAGCATAGTTTTATCCTCCTTAATGACTGTGACCGTGTGGAATAGCCGAACTCATACTTGCAAGTTTCAGATGGTAGGCACTCGTCGCTACCAATTCCTCTCCGCTCGCTAATCCCGAAAGTATCAAAGCTCTCTTGCCGTCATCTGCTCCCTTTTTTATCTCTTTCTTCTTATAGATATGCTCCCTGTCCTTAACGTAGACAAAAAACAGCCCCTGTTCTTCTATAATAGCTGTCAAAGGTGCAGTGATAGCCTGTTCTATGGTGCGTGTCTTGAGATAGACCGTAACGAACGCACCTGTTAGGAAATGCCCTGTATTGTTGAACTCGAAAATAACGGGAATGTAAAAGGAAGAACCGTCCAAAAGTTTTCCGTATGAGACCAATTTACCGTTCAGTTCGTCTATGGAATAGCTTTCCCGGCCATTAGCTGTCTTGAAGTTGGCCGAGGTGATTTGCGATATGATACCTGCGTTCTGTTCGGATACATCCGCTTTCAATTGAATCCTTTTGTTCTTGGTTACCGTCAGTATAGGCTGTCCGACGCTGACATATTCACCATCGCTGACCAATAGGTTTTTGATATAACCCTGTGTGTTGCTCGTTATGTTCACACCACTACCTGTTGATTGGTTTGCGAGCGCATTGTATGCGACCTGTGCATTTTCATAATTGAGCTTAGCTTGGTTGTAATCGGCCATAGATATAAGGGTATCTTTCGCCAAAAGTTCGGCTCGCTCAAATTCTTTTTTTGCCGTTTCATACTGTAACCTGCTTTTTGCCACAGGGTCTCCATCCACGATGTTGCGAGCCGAAACGACCGCTATCCTCTGGCCATTGTTGACGGCAGTTCCTGCGTTCAATCCACCACCTGTAAACTTGATAATACCGCTTGTAGATGCTACTATGGTGCTTTCCTCACCAACGGGTGCAATGAGCTGACCGGAGGTTTTGATGATTTGATAGAACGGTTGCGGAGCAACTTTCTCTATGGTAAGATTTACCCGCTTCGCCTGTTCATCGGAAAATGCGACTTCGTTATCCCCAAGTTCTTCTTCGTCATGATCGTGTCCAGAATGGTCATCGTCATCTTGGCTGTGGTCATGCTCCGAATGGTCGTGGTCATCATGGCTGTGGTCGTGTCCCGAATGGTCGTGGTCATCACCGCTATGGTCATGCCCCGAATGGTCACTTTGGGTTGTTTCTTTATTATCTGATTGTTTTGTGGCAGAATTACACGCTGATAGAAGATATAACAGCACGAAGACGCCTAAAAATATTCTTTTCATTCGTTTTTTTGATTAATCATTAATTTAAAATGTAGATTATAAAGGCAATGAATCTGAGCTGTACCAAAGTAGCCCAAAAAGGAATTAGCCCGATACTTTTCCATATCAAGCTGTTATTGCCAAAACATTAAAAATTATGCATTAATCTTAGGCGGTTGCCATATTTCCCCAAAGTATCGGGGGATAAAAACAGGTTTATAATATGTAATAAACGTTGAAAGGTCAAAATCAATCACCTCACCTATGTCTGATAGGCTCTCTTGGAGAACTATTCCCGAAATAGCTCCACAGCAACCACATACGCAAAAGGGGGTACACATATCGGTAGTGTCTGAATGGTCGTGGTCATCATGACTATGGTCATGGTGGTTATGGGATGCTTCGGTCGTGTGTTCGTGACCATGAAATACATCTTCTTCAAAGTTGTCGTCACATGGTGTTACAAACAACACCATCATATACATAGCCAATATGGAAGAAAAGAATTTCATGTTATTGTCCAAAGTTAGTAAAAAACTTTTGCAATGGTATTGCAAAGTTGCATACGCTGAGATAATGTGTATTAAGATGCTTTGTAGTGTCCGCCTTAAGTCAACAATTATTATCTTTGTGTAAAGATATTCTTGAAGCGTTTTAGCTTTGAGTCCTGTACTGAAACTTAGGAACTTTCAATGCAACCGGGGCGACAAGTGGAAAACGCTCATGCTTTGGCGTGGGCGCGCTTATTGGTTGCCGGTTTCCTAAGACCTCAGTACGGTAAGTTGTTGCCTACGCTTTTTAAAAGACGGCAACGTGATGGTTTGAAATTAACTTTTTATAATATGGTGGCCGTAACACATTTCCCTAATTTCGAATACCCCGCCTCGGAAGTTTTCAAATACCTACATATCCTTCAAGATTTTACCTTGATGCTGAATGATGGGAATATTGTAAAATTTACTCCTGATGACGAGGATGCTTTTAAAAAATGGCTGGATGATAATGTAGTACAGAATATCAGAGAGGAAAAGGATTGGGTGGTGAAATAGCAATAAACCATATCACCGCCTGATAATATATTAACGTCTCCGTCTTCTTGGCTTTGTGGTTGTCCATATAAAAAACGCCCAGACACCAAAAGCTACGGCGTAACCCGGCCACGGGTTTTGCATACTCAAAGCGGCGAAATATCCAAATGTGGCAATGATACAGGTAATAAAAAATAAAATTACAGTTCTCATAGTATTTCAAATTTACGTTTTTTAATCAAAAAAGAACTACATGGGGGGTGATCCCCATGCAATTCGGTTACACTTATTAGGCAGCGATGTGCTCCGTTTTGTTCTCTTGTTGTTTTTTCTTCATCACCTTGATTTCAACTTTTCTAAGCTGTGCAATAACTTTCCGCTGTACGTCATCCACAATCTTCCAATCTTTGGCAATGTAAATATCTGTTGTGCGGTTACCCTCGTCAACGTGATTTAGTGCAAGAGCCACGTCGTCTTTGCTCATACGACAATCATTCCTTGCTGTGTTTGCAAATGTGTGTCTTGCCCAATACAAAGTAAGTTCGGGTATGCCGGTCAACTTTCGTAATTGCTCCATGCCTTTACATAATGCCCAATTAAGGGCATTGGCACTTGAATAGCGTTCACGTAATTTGCCTAAATATTTTTCCAATAAAAGCTTGGCTTCATCGACAATCTTAATACTGATAAAGGCATTGTCCTTACGCTTGCCCTGTGTCTTGGAACGGTTATAGTCTAAACGTCCGTTTCTAACATCACGTTCTGTTATTTGATACAGGTCTACGGCATTTATGCCACAAAGGTAGAACGAAAGTATATAAAGTTCCTTTGCCAATTCCGCACGGCTTCCGGGGACGGTTACACAATCCCGAATAGTCAAAACTTGTTCAAGTGTATTGTTCCTTTTCTTTGTGAGGGGTGAGGAACCAACCTTGTATTTCTTGAATGGATAATGCTTGATGCGGTATATTCCGAGGTCTTCGTTATTATACATTTCCCGTGCAGCATTGAACAATGTTCTTAAATCCCTCATGTGATTATGCAGTCCACTATCAGACAATCCTTTTTCGGTTGTGACAACTGGCTTGTTGTCTTGGTTGTAACGTGTCATTGTACGCTCTGATCTTAAATAACGCTCATACGTCATCAGCATATTTGAATTGATTTCCTTGATGGAAACTGCTGACCGATTAAAATAATCGACCAAACTGTTGCGGATTTTCCGGTGGTTGTTTGCGGTTCCGGTTCGATTTTCTTTTCTTAGACGTTCGATATGCTGATCGCAAAATTTGATAAAGTCGACATCTTCATCTTTGTCCCGTAGATAATCGCGTAGGGATTCAGCGGTAAAATAATCCAGCCGGTCGTCGAGTTCGCTAATCATCTTCCGATAATCCCGAAGCTGCTTCTCGACCTTGTCTGCGATAAACGGGTCTTTGACTTTAAAGTCTTTGGTTAATTGTTTCCTGACTACGAAATGAGTTGTGTCAAGATACTTTCTTAATCTTTTGTGCTGTACACAAATTTTCACATTGTAGGTGCCATCGTTTTTTTTGTGATGCTCGAACACCTTTGCACTAACGGTTGCCATAGTTCTTTCGAATAGGCACGTAAAAGCTGTAACACATTTGTAACACTTTTACGTGAAGTTCAACAAAAATCTATGCAAGTCTCGCCGTATCGAGGTATCCGAAATGGCGTAGAGCAGATGCTCCTAAAGTGCCCTAAGAAACGAAAAAAGCCGTTTTCCTTACGGGAAAACGACTTTTTCGACTTGTGCGCCCACCTGGGCTCGAACCAGGGACCAAAAGATTATGAGTCTTCTACTCTAACCAACTGAGCTATAGGCGCAGTGCAAACTATATATTGTTTTGCGGCTGCAAATGTACATATTTGCATATAGAAGTAGAAATTTTCATGAAAAATATCCGAAACATCATCCTTGATTACGGCAATGTCCTATTCGATATCGATTTCTCAAAATTGCGGCAATCGTTCATTGATCTCGGCATCTCGGACGTAGACGCTTTTTACGGCCACCGGGCTCAACACGCCCTATTCGATGCGTTTGACAAGGGCATCATCACCGCTGCTCAATTCCGCGACGAACTACGAAACGCCACAAACAACAGCGCGCTGAGCGACGAAACCATTGATACCGCATGGAACAGCCTGCTAATCGGCGTGAGGCCTCACCATCATGAATTGCTCCACCGACTGAAAACACAGTACCGTACCTTTTTACTCAGCAATAATAACGAAATCCATTATCAATGGATCATGGGTTACCTTAGCCGCGAATTCGGCCTCGCAGGCAATGAAAGCTTTTTCGAAAAGGATTACTATTCGCACCTTATGCGTATGCGAAAACCGGATGAAGAGATTTTTAAATTCGTATTAGACACCCATATGCTGAATCCTGCAGAGACGCTTTTCGTTGATGATAGTCCACAACATATCGAAACGGCCAGGAAATTGGGCCTCCAAGCGCATTTGCTGGATATCGACGACTCTTTGCCAAAGCTATTGAACCGATTGGGATATGCCGGTTGATTTCTGTATATTTACTGAAATAAAAGGAATGGAGGTCACACGATGTTCAACAAAAACACGCCCCAAATAGCCAGCCTGCTGCTGTCGGAGCCTTTTATGCTTGATCCAAATTTCCAGCGTTCGGTCGTGTTGCTATGCGAACACAACGACGAAGACGGAACCGTGGGGTACGTACTTAACCAACCCGCTACTATTCAACTCAGCGACGTCATGGGTGAGTTTCCGGATGCCGATTTCCCCTTGTTCCTCGGCGGTCCCGTGGCGCAGGATAGCATCCACTTCATCCACACATGCTACGACAAGTTAAATAGTGGTATCGGACTCGGAAATGGCATCTATTGGGGAGGCAACTTCGAAAGCTTGCAAATCTTGATAAAAAACGGTGACATCACCACAGATGAAATCAAGTTCTTCCTTGGTTACTCCGGCTGGAGCCCCGGCCAGTTAGCCAACGAACTGAAGGAAAATGCGTGGGTGATCAGCAACCATTATAACCCCGCCATCACCTTTGGAGATAATGGCGAGAACCTGTGGAAGGAAGCCATCGTGTCCCTTGGGCCGAAGTATGCTCACGTCGCCAACTTCCCCCAGAACCCCATGTGGAATTAAAGACAGGTTGAATCTAGGTGGAAGGGCGTATCCGCAACGGTTTGGTATCCTACCCCATTTTCCCTATCTTTGCGTGGCCTTGGGGCTACGTATGCCTCCATAATCTGCATATTCCTTTACGATCTCACCCCACATAAAGGAACAGGTCTTGGCTTTGTCTCAACCAAGCGCACAGCATTTCCATTGCGGATGCCGTTCGCTTATAAAGAAGGAAAAACGATGATGTTATTAGCAACTGATCTCGATGGCACTTTTCTCGGCGGTTCCCTCTCCAAAAAACGAAAACTCTATCGATTAATCAAGAACCAACCGGATATCAAGCTCGTTTTCGTCACCGGTCGAGGAATAGAAACCGTACTGCCCTTACTGCACGACCCCACCATACCAATACCCCACTATATCATTAGCGATGTAGGAGCTACCGTGGTGGACGGTCTGACGCTGGAACCTATCGCTACCATACAGTCTGAGATTGAGCAGCGTTGGCCCGACGAACACCTCTTGAAACAACAGTTAACCAACATCCCGGGCATCCAACCACAGGAAGTACCTCAACAACGGCGCTGTTCATTTTATTACGACGATAGTGCGGACCTCGAAGCGGTGCGTGAGATCGCTAACCGCTATCAATGTGACGTCCTCCTGTCTGCCGGCAAATACCTCGATATTTTGCCCGGCGGCGTCAATAAGGGGACCACGCTCAAAGAACTGATTAAAGCCATCGACTTTCCGGAAGACAAAGTGCTCGTGGCCGGCGATACCTATAACGATTATTCGCTTTTCGAAACTGGCTACAAAGGCGTAGCCGTGGGCAAGTCAGAACCGGCACTGCTGACGGCAATTGCCCACATGGACCATGTGTTCAAAGCCACCAAAGAAGGGGCCGGCGGCATATTGGAGGCGATGCTGCATTTCGAGCCCTTCCGTGGATACCAGCCCGTTCGGGAAAAGGAGGTCAAAAAAAAGGACATCAGCAACAAACAGCTCCTCATGGTGTACCACCGGTTGCCATTCGATATCATCACCGAAAATGGCAAGCCCAAGCGCGTCGCTCCGCGCAGCCCCAACGGCATCATCCCTTCACTCTTGGGCTTTTTCAATACGGGCCGGCCAGGGGTATGGATCGGCGAAGAAGTGGCCGGGTTGCTTGGGGATAACCCCGAACTTAGTCAGTACATTGATAAAAAGCGTTACCCTAACCTGAAAGCATCGATCATTCCGCTACCCAAAAAAGACATCGACCTATTTTATCGGGTATTTTCAAAAGAGGCTTTCTGGCCGACGATCTTCTCGTTTATCAGTAAAGCGCAGTTCAACCACGACCATTGGGAACATTACCTTAAAATCAACAAGTTGTTTGCCAAACGAGTAGCTGCCGAAGCCGAACACGGCGCATACGTGTGGATCCATGAATACAATCTGTGGATGGTGCCCGCTTACCTGCGGCAGCTACGTCCCGATCTCAAAATCGGCTTCTTCCACCATACGGCATTCCCCCCTGCGGATATTTTCAACATCATTCCTTGGCGCCATGAGATCATCGGCAGCCTGTTGCAGTGCGATTTTGTCAGCTTCCACATTCCGCGGTATGTCGAAAACTTCGTGGATGTGGTGAAAAGCCATGCACCCACCAAGGTGCTTAGCCGTGTCAACGCTGCCAAACAGTTCCTTACCTACAGTTGCGCACTCGGCATCGACCAGATGACCAAGCAGATAGCTGTAGGCGATAATACCATCCGGCTGGGCGCCCAACCCGTGGGCGTAAACATGGATAATATCCGCCGCATCTGCAAAAACACAGACACCGAAGCCCTTATAAACACCCTTCGCCAACAGACCGTTGGGAAGCGCATCGTGCTATCGGTAGAGCGGCTGGACTACGTGAAGGGGCCATTGGAAAAAATCGAGGCGTTCGGCGAATTCCTCGATGAGCACCCCGAATACCATGGCACATTGGAACTGATCAATATCTGTACACCCCCATCGCAGGGCATGAAAGTATATGAACGTATACAGGAAGAGTTAGAGCAAGCCGTGGGAAAAATAAACGGCAAATACGCCAGTATGGATTGGACCCCTATCCGTTTTTTCTTCCGGTCGGTTCCGTTCGAACAGGTCATTGCCTACTACGCCATTGCCGACGTGGCTTGGATTACCCCACTGCGCGATGGATTGAACCTTGTAGCGAAGGAATACGTGGCCGTACGTGGACTACAGGAGGATCCCGACGGCGTACTCGTTATCTCCGAATTTGCGGGCGCATCCGTCGAATTGCCCCATGCCATCCGCACCAACCCGTATGACGGCCGGAGTCTCAAAGACAGCCTGCACAGCGCATTGAGCTTAGACATAACCGAAAGGAAACTCCGCATGCAACGGCTGTTTGAAACCGTAAACCACTACGATGTGCAGCGCTGGGGAAAGGACTTCCTGGATGGGCTGAAAAAGGCGACGGCAACACGTACGCCCTGACGGTAGTACTGGATTCAAGCTACTTAAACCATTTTCGAGCACTGGCCCGCCGGTGCGGGCACCCGGGCCAACAGCACGGTCGTTTCTTACCCTCAGCGATATCTCCACTCAGCCGTTTTATATGTTCTGCCCGGGTTTTTTGCTGCTTTACAATCGTTGTCCAGCAAATCCATTCATTGCGGGCCAGCGGGGTTAGTTTATTCCATTTTTCCAATAGCTCCGCATTGGAGCGCAGTGCTCTTTTCAAATCGTCCGGCACTTCATGCACTACGCCCTCTTCAATTGCTACGTTTGTCATTTGGCATTCATTTATAACTCAATTTAGTGGGGGCCACTTTACGACTTGCAGGTCGGAAATACCAGGAAACGATAATGGCCGTCAGCAGTGTCAACGAAGGTACCACTTCCACAAACGGCTCCTTCATCACGATGTGAGAAATTGCAGCACCCGTCATCACAAAGAAAAAGCCTGCATACGCCCACTCCTTTACCATGGGAAATCCGGGCAATAAAATGACTACAACCCCCAATATTTTCCAAGTCCCTATAATGGATAGCATGTAAAGCGGGTATCCCAGCTGGGTTACGATTTCATTATAGCCACCGACCTGAAGCATTTGCTGGGTTCCACCGGCAAGCATCCCCAACGATAAGAACAGGGTTGCCACCCAATAGATGATTTTACTTTTTTTAGACATACCAAATCATATTAAGTTAACCATTACTTGCTGCAATTGATCATGCGCCATATTCAGGCCGTATGCAAACGGCATTTTCAATTGTACGGCCCGGTGTTCCGCAGACCGGTAAATAATTTGCATCGTCAATCTGCTTGTCTGTTCCGTCAATTGCTCAAACTCCAAAAACTCGAGTTGCACACCAATTTCCGAATTTTCCATTTCAAAGGTCCGTATAATCGCTTGGTTGGGCACAAATTCGTGTATGGTTCCATTTGCCCGAAACATCACATTACCCTGGTGCGAAGTTTCAAATAAATATGAGCCATGCTTTTTGTTTTCCAGTTTCAACACTTTTGTTCCCATCCATTGCTCGATAAATTCCGGCTCCTGGTAGGCCTTAAAGAGCAATGTCAAAGGCAAATCAAATTCCCGCGTTATCGTCAATTCCTGTTTGCCTTCTTCGGCATTGATTTTTGTTTTTTGTTCCATCTTTAGTTGTTTGTAGACTTTTTCATAACAGCTTCCAGTTTGTTGAACCGGTCATCCCACATTTTCCGGAATGGTTCAACGAAGTCCGCTATCTCCTTCATTTTTTCCGGATTCAAATGATAATAAACCTCCCGTCCCCGTTGCTCCTGTTGTAGTAAATCACATGCTGTCAATATTTGCAGATGTTTGGAAACCGTGGGTCGGGCTGTATCAAAATTTGAGGCTATGGCCCCTGCGGTCATTGCCTGCGTAGTTACCAACAAGAGAATGGCCCTCCTTGTCGGGTCGGCTATCGCCTGAAATACATCGCGTCTTAATTTCATCATGAAGCTATTTGGCTACAAATATAAACGTAGCTATTCGACTACACAAATTTTTATTAATTTTTTTAGGTCAGCTGCAGGCAATGCCGGTTTGTCGGAAAAAGGGATAGGCACAACAGACGGCACCCTACTGTTCCGCAAGGCGCTTCACTTCTTCCAGACCCTCCGTAAACCCGCGGTCCATTATCTCCTCCCCATCGTCTCCTTCTGGAATCTGTACAGATGTGCGGAGTGTAGTAACACCATTCCATTCAGTAAGGTAATATTCTTCCAAGGAACCGGCCCAGGCTTTCACCCTTTCACTCATCGCATCTTCCCCACCATCAATCATCTCGCCCAGATGCTCGAATACCAGTTCATAAGGCTCGTCTATGGATTTTATGGTGGCTACCATTCCATTGCCGCTACCACTTAGAAATAACGTTTTGCCTCCTACCTGCCAATCGGTCTGCATAGACCCCCCCTCCGGGTCATCCGCATTAAATGCGCTTGTCCATTTTGAATAGGTACCCGGATTCCAAAGCACGTCCCAGACTTTCTGAGCCGTCGCTTCGATCTCTTTTGTAAATTGCAATGTTTTCATCTGATGTTATGTTAACCCGTCTAACGTGCCTACTTGGCGTATCAATAATACAAACAGTTCCATAGGCAACTTAGTTTGATAACGGAACGATTTTTTTGGCTTAAACCGCAACTCGCTCAAATGTTAACTTGCTTCATGTGCCTTGCGTATGGGCTGGGTAAACCGGGCGGGGTATCCCACTTTTTAGTACCTTTATCGCCATGTTTAATACACAAACGTACCAATCGCGTCGGGAAGCACTCCTAAACGGGGGAAAACCCTCGGCTAAAACCGCGACCGAAATAGAAGAAACACGAGTTAAGTAAAATGAAGCTATTCTTAACGATATCCTTATTAGCATGCGTGTTTACGGAAAGCCACGCGCAATTGCTGAAAGCGCGCGACCTGTTCGGTCGCGCCGACTCCCTCCGTGGCCAGCTTACCCCACTGCGTACGTGCTACGATATCAATTATTATCATTTGGACGTTCGCGTGGACCCCGACAACCGGTACATCGTTGGCTCCAACCTATTTTTGTTTACGGCAACCACCGATTTCGACCGCCTACAGTTCGACCTGTTCGACAATCTCCACCTCGACAGTGTAAAATACCGCGGACAGCAGCTCCCCTTCGAGCGGGAGTTTAACGCTGTGTTCATCGATTTCCCCAAACCGATCAATTCCGGCCAGCTCGATTCGTTCACCGTATATTATGCAGGTCATCCCGTGCAAGCCAAACGGGCACCGTGGGACGGCGGCTTCGACTTTAAGAAGGACAGTAACGGAAAGCACTGGATTGCGACGGCTTGCCAAGGGCTAGGTGCCAGTGTGTGGTGGCCCAACAAAGACCACCAGTCGGACGAAGTGGATAGTATGCTCATCAGCATTAGCGTACCCAATGGCCTTACCAACGTGTCTAACGGCCGGTACCGCGGCAGTGAAGACCTAGGCGACGGCTATACGCGTTTCAACTGGTTTGTGAGCAACCCAATAAACAATTACGGCGTGGCAGCCAACATCGGCGACTACGTGCATTTTGCCGATACGTTCCAAGGTGAAAAAGGGGTGCTCGATCTCGACTACTGGGTGCTACGTGAAAATGAGGCGAAGGCAAAAAAGCACTTCGACGCCAATGTAAAACCGATGCTCCGCGCATTTGAATACTGGTTTGGCCCCTACCCGTTCTATGCCGATGGATTCAAGCTGGTGGAAACTGCCCACCTCGGCATGGAACACCAAAGCGCCATCGCCTACGGCAACAAATACCAAAACGGTTACCTGGGCCACGATGGATCGGGCACGGGATGGGGCAAGAAATGGGATTTCATCATTGTGCATGAAGCGGGGCACGAATGGTTCGGCAATAGCATCACCTCCAAAGACCTAGCCGATATGTGGATACACGAAAGTTTTACCAACTATTCCGAATCACTGTATATCGAATACCACTTCGGCAAGCGCGCAGGACAGGAATACATTCACGGCAACCGCCGCAGCATTCAGAATCTGACGCCAATTATCGGCAACTACCACGTAAACAACGAGGGCTCGGGCGACATGTATAACAAGGGCGGCGTGCTGCACAACATGGTGCGTACCATCATCGATGACGATGAAAAATGGAGGCAAATACTCAGGGGGATCAACCACAAGTTCTATCACAGCACGGTAGATTATAGTGACATCGTCAACTACATCAGTGAACAGTCGGGGAAAGACTTCTCACAGTTGTTTGCACAGTACGTACGCTACGCCAGCATCCCCACTCTCGAATTTACCTTTGCGGAAGATGGCAGCGCATTCTGCCGATGGATTGCCGACGTGCGCGATTTCGATATGCCAGTACGTGTCCGTAAACGAGGGGGCGCCTATCAGTTCATCCAGCCTACGCGGCAGTTTACGCCCGTCAACATCCCAGGACTTACGCGCGACAACCTCGACGTGGACACATTCAACTTCTACATTGGCGTGCTGGTTGAATAGTTACGCTATTCTTTGCTAAGTACCACCTTATGGCGATCAAACGCACTGACCTCGTTGATGAATCTACACAATTCCGCATACTGGTCCGCGGGGTAAGTACCCCCATATAATACCAGCCGCCGCTGATAGGAAAGCTGGTTACCTACTTGCTCCATGGTGAGCGCATAGCAGCCAAAAGGGCTGTCCAAGGTAATTTCCCATGGTCCACTCACCACGGCATAACCTGTCGGGAGCGTATAGGTAAGGTGGTCTTCATCTACATAACCCCTATTTACATAAACAGCTTGTTTCCTATCACTTAAGAAAGGTATACTAAACTGTCTATTAAAAATGTTGGGCGTCAGAAAGGTTTGGGTACCGTTTGAGGGTGCGTAGCGTGGCATCGTTACATCCAGGTTTTCTATAAGCGTGGGGGCGTCATCCATCGACTTCTGGTAATCAACGTTGCTAAAGCCGATGTGATCAACATCATATGCGGCCTTCAATAGCTTCATCTGCTCACTCCCGCTGCTTTCAGCGATCTCAAGATGGTTATCATATTGCCCACCAGAAAAGGTGGTCTGCATATGTCCGGAAACGGTGCCATCTTCTGCCAACTGCAGGTCGGCATCGCGTTTTTGCATGCTTGCCAGTGCCGCATAGGTCGGCGTGTGCAGCAGCTTCCCGCCTTCGGGCGTACAGGCCCATACGGTGCGGTCGTCTGTGAATGACCCCAAGAAACCAAATGGCAGCCGCTGGCTGGTACATTCCAACCAAACGGTATCTTGCTCAAGCGGCACACATAGGATCACATGGTTCCCCTGATCCATACTCGCAAAATCGGCCCGGATATCACGCTTGGCATTTCCCGCCTCCACTACACAATAGTAAGAAGGGATATCCACCACCGCCAATAGCGCCCGCATGTAATTGACCAGCCCCTTGCAATCCCCGTAGCCTAGCCGGTCAACCACTGCTGCCGCCGTAGGCTTAAATCCACCGATACCGATCTGCACACTCACATATCGGGTTTTGCGTTGCAGATAGCCGTAGAGTACCGCAGCTTTTTCCTTATCGTTCGCCAATCCGTCGACCAGCGCGTTAACCTCAGCGACCGTCTGCGCAGGAAGCTCCATCCCATCCGAAAGAAGTGCATCAAACATCCAACCACCAAGCTCTTCCCAGTTGGTATACTGTCCGTCATGTTTATAATAATCAAAATTAACAGGAGCAACCCTTACGATCGTCTTATAGGTTTCGGGGTCAGGACTGTAAGGCTCATACCGCCTTGCCGGGAGGTTATCGGCGGCCCACGTCGTGGCGTGACGGCCGTCATCCACATGATGTACCGGCTCGCCGGAGTAGTTCGTTACAATTACCCGCACCTCATCTTCTTCCGCGCAAATAAACGTGTATTGGCTATGCTGCACCGCAACATCCCAATAGGCGTCCGGGCGCCAAGCGGGGATAATCAGGTTCTGTTTCCGCTCCACTTCGTAGCTATAGGCCACCGTGTAGGGATAACCCGCCACTACAGGGAGGAAATGCTTTACCCGGCTGTCTTCATATAACGAAAAACCATTTACCGCGCTCTCATCCCGGCAATCGCGCTTCGTGAATTTCCGCAGTTGGAAACCCATCTCATCATACACCATACCGGAAATCTGCTTAATAGAGGTCGCTTTGTCGTAGTGAATGACCAGCCGCGCCCGTTCCTCACCAGCGCGATTGAGAACGGTGATAGCGCGGTCTACGCGGTAGCGCACCTTGGTCGGTGACAGCATGTCCACCACAATTTCCTCATGACGAACCACAGCGTCGGCGTGGCTTCTGAGTGCATGGGGAATGTGCGCCGCGGCATAATCCGATTGGGCGGCGGCACGCAACAAGCCAACCGACACCATCAACAACATCGCCAGTGTAGCTTTCATTGCCTCTCCTTTCTGCGCAACACCATATCGATCTTTTCCTGCTGGATAATCCTACTGAAAAATTCCTTTAATGCAAAGTAACTTTCGGGTGGGTAAGTCGATTTATTCAGCGCCAGCAACTGCGAAAATGTCAATATATTGTTAGACAAATCGGTTTGCGTGAGGTATCGACCGCCGCGGTCTTCCAATGCCATATTGTAATCTTCGGGCTTGGAAACCAGTTCGTAATCCGACGGCAGCTCGATGGTCATCAATACGCGTTCTTCGCTGGTCGATCCCATGTCTACGGGATAGGTGCGCTCGTCCAGGTTGAATGGATTTCTATTTACCCGATTGATAAAAAACGGATTGAAAAACAATTCTCTCACCTGCAGACTATCGTATGGTTTCACGGTAATATCATAGCGTTCAACGAACGGTTTATCCAACTCGGTAGCCCCCAAGATTTCACCTGCTTCGATCTGGAAACCCGTAAGTTTCTCATTGCGGTGTTCAATATATTCCGCCGTCGTGTTGTAATTGGCCAGCTCCTTGCGTTTGCGCCACGCGGCATAACCATAACTATTCGTCGTCAGCCGACCCCGCAATCGGCCATCAGCATCCAATTTGGCTGTCAACATATATTGGGTGGTGGATTTCTGTGTAGATTCCGGAACTATCCAATAAGAGGGTTCTGTCAAGCTGATGACACGTGTTTTTCCATTGATACAATGCAAGGGCAACAACCCAAACGGCAACAACGGATCCGACGCATCCAGCAGATAATAGGCATCGCCGATATTGACCTTGGCCACGACATAGTTGAAATCACTGAGCACAGGGTGCACATCGTTCACTACGCCATTGTCGCGTGTGGATAGAATCACCGCCTCGGCATCCAGCCCCGCGGCGAGTAACCCCGCAATTAGCGTAAGGTTAATGTCGCCGATATTGCCCACCCGCCGTTCCAACGCTTTGCTGACCCCCAATTCACTATATTTCCCCACATATCGGTTCCATCTGATATGTTGTTGGATATAACCGTAAACGGCCTTTGCTTTGCCCAGCTCGTCCAACGTATCCGTCAAGATGGTAGGGAGGATTGATTTGAATACGTTGTCGCGTTTCATTTGCCGGCCGAAGTCGGGATGGGTCACCAATTCCCTGTCTACATTTTTCCATTCCTTCGTAATCTTAATATTGGTTCCATTGAGCCTGTAAATATCAGAAAGCTCAAAATAAATAGCTGATTTAAAATTACTTGGTGCCGTCATATAATCTTCAGACACAAATGCGGGTATGTTTTTCATCCCATAGGTCATATGCGAGCAATCGATATCACGGCCGACAATCCGGAATGCACGCCGGGCAAGCTCGGCATCAGACACATCGAGTGGATACGGGCCGCGCAGAATAACGTTATAGTTATACATCGCCGGGATGATAGCCTCAAACAAACTGTTGACTTTAGGGATGTCTTCTTGCAAGTACCACGTACGGAAGTTGAAAATATGTGGGGATTGTAACCGGTAACTGTACTCGATGATACTTCCATCTTTCAGATCAGGAAACGTAAACTTGGTATGGGTGAGGTATTTACTCACCGCTTCGGTAAACAATTGACTATTGTCGAGTGGCACCTTTACGAGCTGACCACCTTCGACATTGATGGTTACTGCCTTCACTTCCGAGATCTCATCAACCCGCTCGCCGCTCTCATCCTTATGAGCAGGTATTACAATCGTGGCATGCCTATAGCCGTCACGGTTGAAAATCTTGATACGCACGTGGTACTCCATCACCAGCTGCGTATACCCTCTCGTGTCATCGTAGACCATATAGGCTTTACCATATTCATTCAATACCGCAGCATTCGAAAAACTGTCCAAGTCATTTTTTTCGAGTTTCAAGTCTTCTGCGGCAAGCGAACCGAACGCAAAATCTTGGCTATACACAGCATTGCCCAGCAGCGTCCAAATGGTTAAGGCTAAACAGGTTCTTATCATCGTTGAGGCAATATATTAACAGATCAATACAAATCGGATTTAAATCGGGTATTGTGGATAAAGTTATCAGTTTTTTTGGTAGGTTTGCACATTATTTAAAAATCTTATCATATTTGCCGGATGGGCTTATTTAACTGGTTTACACAAGAAGTTGCTATTGATTTGGGTACGGCAAACACCCTCATTATCCATAATGACAAAGTAGTGGTGGATGAGCCGTCGATTGTAGCATTTGACCGCACCACCAACAAGGTCATTGCGATAGGGCGCCAAGCCATGCAGATGGAGGGTAAAACACATGACAACATCCGGACGGTAAGGCCCTTGAAAGACGGGGTGATCGCCGACTTCAACGCGGCCGAACATATGATCCGCGGCATGATCAAGATGGTCAACAACGGCAAGGGCTGGTTTTTCCCCTCGCTCCGTATGGTCATCTGTATCCCCTCGGGAATTACCGAAGTGGAAAAACGGGCCGTGCGTGACTCGGCCGAAATCGCTGGTGCTAAGGAAGTCTACCTAGTGCACGAACCCATGGCAGCCGCTGTAGGCATCGGCATCGACGTCGAAGAGCCTATGGGGAACATGGTGATCGATATCGGTGGTGGCACCACTGAAATCGCGGTCATCGCGTTATCCGGCATCGTCTGTGACCAGTCGATACGGGTAGCTGGCGACAACTTCGACTCCGATATCGTACAGTATATCCGCAGGCAGCACAACATCATGATCGGCGACCGTACAGCAGAAAAAATAAAAATCGAAGTGGGTTCTGCCCTACCCGAATTGCAGGAGCCGCCGGCCGACTTTGCCGTACAGGGCCGCGACCTGATGACCGGCGTACCCAAGCAGATCACCGTATCGTACACCGAAATTTCCCACTGCTTGGACAAATCCATTTCTAAAATCGAAGAAGCGATCCTCAAAGCATTGGAAATCACGCCCCCCGAGCTTTCCGCCGATATTTACCAAACCGGCATCTATCTCACCGGTGGTGGCGCACTGTTACGTGGTTTGGATAAACGGGTCCAGGCAAAAACCAAGCTTCCGGTCCACGTGGCCGAAGACCCCTTACGGGCGGTCGTGCGGGGAACCGGTATCGCCCTGAAAAACATCGGCTCATTTAAGTTTTTGATGCAATAAACAACTGTTTGCTAATTGCCACTCGTCGTTTACGAGGGCAAGCGCAATGATAACGAGCAAAAAATAGGAACAGCAAAAAAGCAGCAAATGAATGAAGAACCTGTGGCTCATTCTAACTAAATATAATGCCTTCTTCTTTTTCGTGCTTTTCTTTGTATTTGCGGTATATCTCGTCGTCCAAAACAACTCATTCCAGCGAGCGTCTGCCATCAATTCGTCCAACGAGTTCATTGGCTCGGCCTATGCACGTATCAACACTTGGCAAAGTTACCTTCACCTTCGGGAAGTAAACGAACAACTGGCCAAAGAAAACGCGGGCTTGCGGGAACAACTGCAACACTTCACGGCCCCCGACAGCGTGGTGGGCGGTGCCGTTTTCGACAGTGCAGGAAACATACAATACCGCTACGTAGTGGCCAAGGTGACCAATAACAGCATCCATCAAAAAAACAACTATATCACGTTAGATAAAGGCCGGAAGCAGGGCATCGAAAAAGGCATGGGGGTAATTAGCTCCAATGGAATCGTGGGCATCGTACTGAATGTCTCGGAGCATTTTTCCACAGTGCAATCGCTGCTCCATAGCGAAACGCGCGTCAGTGCCGCCCTAGAAGACAGTGGTGCGTTCGGTTCGTTGATGTGGGGCGATAGTTACGATGCACAAGTGGGTGTGCTTAAAGACATTCCCAACCATGTGAAGGTGCGGGAAGGCGAGCAGGTATTTACGTCTGGGTTCTCGCTATTTCCACCTGGACTATTGGTAGGTCACGTCGCGCGGCTGGGCACGTCAGGTGGCGACAGTTTCCTTGACATCCATGTCAAGTTCAGCACACCCTTCCACAACCTGCGGCAGGTGTACGTGGTGGTAGATATGCTCGCCAACGAAAAGGAAGTATTGGAATCTCAAAGCGAAAACGATGGCTAAGGTGCTCACATTCAACATCGTGCGTTTTTTTGTACTGGCAGCATTGCAAGTATTCCTATTCAAAAACATGGGATATTACAATCTAGCCACCCCCTTTCCTTACATCTTGTTTGTTTTATTACTCCCAGTGGGCATCCCCAATTTCATCCTATATGTCCTCGCTTTTCTTACCGGTATTACCATCGATGGATTTTACGACACCCTTGGTGTCAACGCGGCGGCATGCGTAGCCCTGGCGTGGGGCCGCATCCTTTTTATACGCGTTACCCTACAAAGCGACCAGCACGAAAACTACATGACTCCCCTGCCCGGAACGGTGCCGTTCCGTTGGTATTTCCTTTACGTTTTTGTGCTTACTCTATTCCACCATTCGGTATTATTCATGCTCGAAACGTTCACATTCCATCAATTCCAATACACCATTACCCGTATCTTATTAAGTTGTATATTTACCGTCGTTATCATTTTATTGTTCAGTCTGCTTTTTTACCGGAAAAAACAGCGTTAAAACAAGCAGCCGCCAAGGCACATCCGTATAAATGAACGCATTTTTTGAGCGAAAATACATTGTACAAGGTATATTCATCGCCGTGGCCATCGTCATTGCCGCGCGCCTGTTTTACTTGCAATTGATAGACGATAGCTACCTGTTGTCGGCCAACAACAATGTGCTGCGCAAGATGGTCATCTACCCCGCGCGCGGCGTTATCCTCGACCGCAACGGGCAAGTGCTCGTACAGAATGAACCGGTTTATGACCTTCTGGTAACGCCCCGCGAGGTTAAAGACCTCGACACGGCATTGCTGTGCGATTTGGTGGGTATCGATCGGGAGGGTTTCGAAAAGCGGATGAAAATCGCCCGCGACTACTCCCCCTACAAAGCATCCCAATTCGAAAAGCAAATCCCTTCAACCGCCTACGCCAAACTGCAGGAACACCTGTATAAATTCCGTGGGTTCTACGTGCAGAACCGTACGGTGCGCAGCTACCCGGATAGCATCGCAGCCCAGTTCCTGGGATACATCCAGGAAGTCAACGATCGCGACATTGAACGTTCCAACGGGTTTTACCGACCAGGTGACTACATCGGGGCCAGCGGCGTGGAACGGGCGTATGAAGAACTCCTCCGGGGGCAGCGGGGGTTGAAAAACGTAATGGTCGATGCTTTCAACAGGCCCCAGGGCTCATTTGCCGACGGCAAATACGATACGTTAGCCATAGCGGGCGACGGCCTGGTCTCGTCATTGGATAAGAACCTGCAAATCCTTGCCGAGAAATTGATGCGCAATAAGATCGGTAGCGTCGTGGCCATTGAGCCGGCCACCGGCGAAATCCTCACATTTGTAAGCAGTCCAAGCTACGACCCCAACATGATGGTGGGCCGCGAACGGGGCAACAACTACATGAAATTGCTCTACGACCCTTACAAACCGATGTTCATCCGACCCATCCAAGCCCAGTACCCACCCGGGTCGGTGTTCAAGGTGGTAAGCGCCCTCACTGCCCAGCAAGCCGGCATCATCGAAGCCAACACCATTTTCAACTGTCCCGGCGGATACCGTTATGGGGGCGGTCGAGCCATTATGCGATGTACACATGTGTGTGGTTCCATTCCATTGGTCTCCGCCATCCAACGTTCGTGCAACACATATTTTGGCCATACTTATGCCCGTATGATAGACCACCGCAACAACTTGCCATCTGCCGAGGCCTACACGCTTTGGCGCGATGCGACCATGAAGTTCGGCATCGGGCATGAACTTGGCATTGACCTACCGGGCGAGCAGGATGGCCTATTGCCTACAGCCGATTATTACACCAAACACTACGGAAATGCACGATGGGGATCAGGCTTTAACATATCTTTGTCCATCGGTCAGGGAGAAATGGGCATTACCCCCTTACAGATGGCCAACATCATGGCTATCGTAGCCAACCGTGGTTTTTACTACCGGCCGCACCTCATCAAAGCCATCGGCGAAAAGAAAATCGTTAAACCGGAATTTACCGAAAAGATTTCAGCGGGGGTAGACGCAAAATATTATGATCCGGTGGTAGAAGGGCTCAGCCGGGCGGTCAACGTGCCGGGTGGCACAGGGTATTCCGTACGGATTGCCGATATCGAGATGTGCGGCAAAACAGGCACCGCCGAAAATCCACATGGAGCCGACCACGCGGTATTCTTTGCATTCGCCCCCCGCGAAAACCCCAAAATCGCTATTGCCGTGGTGGTCGAGAACGCCGGGTATGGTGGTGTATGGGCAGGGCCAATCGCTAGCATGCTGGTAGAGCAATACTTAAAAGACACCATTACCCTGCCCAAATACATCCAAGATCGCATCCACAACGCCGACCTGCTGCCTAAGGTAGAGGAAGAGGAACCAACGGAATCGGTCAAGGCAGCCCCCAAACGCCTTACAGATCCAAGGAAAGAACCGGAGGAGGTTGCGGCATGAGTAATCCCCATCGCAATAGGTTCTTCGGCGGCGAGGTAGACTGGTTCACTGTATTACTGTGGTTGCTGCTCTGCGTCATCGGTTGGTTCAATATCCATGCTGCAGTTTTCGACCCCGAACACCCGGGGCTGTTCAGCATGGAAACCAATTACGGCAAACAGTCTATCTATATCTTTTCAGCCATGCTGCTCGCTGTGGTCATCCTGATTGTAGACGCCAAGTTTTACAGTTCCTTTTCCCCAATTTTATATGCCATTACCATCCTATTGCTCATCACGGTATTGATTGTGGGGCGCAATGTGGGTGGGAACCAGGCCTGGATTCCCATAGGAAGCTTCAGATTACAGCCCTCCGAGTTTGCCAAGCTGGCCACCTGTTTGCTGTTGGCACGGTTTCTAAGTGCCCACAGCACGAAAACCCCCAACCTTAAAACCCTGTTTGCCGGTGCGGCTATTGTGGCGTTTCCGGTGGTGTTGGTTTTGCTGCAACCCGATACAGGGTCGGCCTTGGCCTTTTTTGCACTCGTATTCGTGTTCTACCGAGAAGGATACATTTCCGGACCTTGGATGTTGTTCGGGGCGCTTGCCATCATGCTGTTCGTGCTCACCCTGGCATTCAATCAATGGGCAGTGGTTACAGGGGTTGCCGTGGTCATTGGACTCGGTATTTATTATTTCCGGAAGAAACGGAAGATCATTACCAGTCTGGCTGTTCTTTTTGTCATTGCCACAGCATATGTGCTCTGCGTAGAATTTGTCTATCAAAATGTGTTGCAATCGCATCAGCGCAATCGCATCGATGTCTTATTGGGCAAGATCGACGACCCGCGGGGACAGGGCTATAACCTCAACCAGTCCATGATCGCCATCGGCTCTGGTCAATTCTGGGGAAAGGGATACTTGCAGGGCACACAGACCAAGTATAATTTTGTACCCGAGCAAAGTACCGACTTCATCTTCTGTACCGTTGGCGAGGAATGGGGGTTTGTGGGATCCATGGTGGTCATCGGCATTTACCTTACCTTATTGCTACGCATCGTCAATATCGCCGAGCGCCAGCGAACCGCTTTTGCCCGTATCTACGCGTATGGTGTGGCGAGTATTCTGTTTTTCCATTTCGCCATCAATATCGGAATGACCATCGGTATTGTCCCTATCATCGGTATCCCCTTGCCGTTTGTCAGTTATGGAGGTTCGTCTTTGTGGAGTTTCACCATCCTGCTTTTTATCATGCTCAAATTCGATGCGAATAAAAAAGGAATTGTTTAAACGCTGTGAAACAAAAAAAGCGAAGCCCAAAAAGCAAAGAAAAGCGTAATGGTTAAAAATTAAAACATAAAACAAGAAAGGTAAAATACCAAATGCGCGGCCCCCAGGGACGGGGGCACTACGCAAATGGCTGCACACATGAATGACCACAAATTTAGGAGATTTTTAACAAACTCCTAATTTTTTTGTGATTTTTTTATTTTTATTTTCACTCCGCTATAAATCTTCCTGTTCATCTACGGGTACACTACGAATAAAGTCGTCATAATAAGGGTTATCCTGATTGGAATATGTGCCATAAGCGTTCACCAGAAAACCTTGCTGACCATCGCTCGAACGGATCGCATAGGCCACAGACATATCGGCCGGATCCGATTCGCCTTCAAACCGGTAAATCTTGATAATGGTGAGCTGGTTGGGAGGAAATAGCTGTTTGCCATCCTCAAAACGAGCGCCCTCCTCTGTGATGAGGAGTTCCCGACCGTAACCTTTTTCTTCAAGCCGCTCGATCACCCGAGATAGCGGCGTCATGGGTTTGGGCATATTCATCATAGCTTTTTATTGTTACAACAGGGAAGGCACACAAATGTTTATTGGAAATTCCTCCCCTTGTGGAATACCCCCGCAGTATCAATCCCTTCGGGCTTAGCTAGGCCATGCAGCCAGCCGTTCAGGTTGGTGCAGTGATTCACGATTACATGGATGACCTCACCTTCAATCTGCAGTTTGCCTGCCACCATCAGCAGTCGCGATTGCAGGATTTCGCGGCGGTACTTCTCGAACATAGGGCCCCATACCACAAGGTTGGCAAAGCCGGTTTCGTCTTCGATAGTAACAAAAAGCACCCCCTTGGCCGTACCCGGCCGCTGCCGCACAGTGATCATTCCGCATACCTTCACAAATACCCCATTTTCCATAGTAGGTAACTTGCCGGTGGGCGTCACGCGTAGCAGCTCGAGCTTTTCACGCAGGAAACTCACAGGATGCGCCTTAATAGAGAGCCTTGTACTGGCATAATCCTGTACCACGTGCTCACCCGGCGTCATCAGTGGCAACTCAATTTGCCCTTCTTTGGTGCATTCGGACGGTTGGCCACTAAACAAAGCAACAGGCCTATCTTTCAAAGCCGAGACCATCCATAGGGCTCGGCGGCGGTCTAACCCCATCGAACGGAAAGCATCAGCATCGGCTAGCCGCTCCATGGCTGCCAGCGAAACGCCGGCATCGACCAATGCCGGGAGTACCATATACCCACGGCCACGGCCGTTGATCAAGGGCTCGCTGTCTTCCTCGCGCAGTCCTTTCACCTGCCGGAAGCCGAGACGCAGGGCATGGTGTTTCACATCGAATTCACCTTCTAGCGTGTGGTCCCAATGGGAATGGTTTACATCTACGGGCCGTATCTCAATGCCATGCTTGCGGGCGTCGATAACGATCTGTGCAGGCTGGTAAAAGCCCATGGGTTGGCTATTGAGTAGTGATGCTGCGAAGATATCGGCATAGTAGCATTTGATCCACGAAGAGATGTAGACTAACAAGGCGAAGGAAGCGGCGTGGCTCTCGGGGAAGCCGTAGCTACCAAAACCTTCCAACTGCTTGAATACGCGGTTGGCGAACTCCTCCTTATACCCCTTTTTAACCATGCCGGTTACCATCTTTTCATGAAATGCAGAAACCTGCCCCTTGGCTTTGAAAGTAGCCATACTCCGCCGGAGCTCATCGGCATCGGCAGCCGTGAACTCCGCCGCTACCATGGCGATTTCCATCGCTTGTTCCTGGAATAAAGGAACGCCTTTTGTCTTTTCCAGGATGCCTTTGATTTCTTCGGATGGATAATCTTCCGCTTCTTCCCCATTGCGCCGCCGCAGGTAAGGGTGTACCATGTCGCCCTGTATCGGACCCGGCCGTACGATAGCCACCTCGATGACCAGATCATAAAAGTCTCTGGGCCTCAGCCTTGGCAGCATGGACATCTGCGCCCTGCTTTCAATCTGGAATACGCCGAGTGTATCGGCACGGCAGATCATGTCGTATACCTCTGGTTTGTCTTGGGGGATATTGGCCAGCGTGAGGTCGCGACCGTAATGCTGTTTGACCAGGTCGAACGCCTTCCGGATACAGGTGAGCATACCGAGGCCCAGCACATCCACCTTCAGGAACCCGAGAGCCTCGAGGTCGTCCTTATTCCATTCGAGGTTCGTACGGCCTTCCATCCGGGCATTGATGATGGGGCACAGCTCGTCCAGCCGGCCCTGCGTAATGACAAAGCCACCGGTATGCTGCCCCAGTTGACGCGGGAAACCGATGTATTGGGCAATAAGCTGCAGTACCTTCCGCAGGTGTGGGTCGCGAGGATTGAACCCTTGCTCCACAAGCAACTGCTCATCGATATAATTATCCCAATGGCTGCTCACCGTGCCGGCGAGCCGCCCCACGGCATCCAACGACAGTCCCATCGCTTTGCCCACATCGCGCGCGGCGCCCCGGGCATGTACATGCGTTACCGTAGCCACGATAGCCGCCCGGTCGCGGGTATACTTTTCATAAATGTATTGGATGACTTCCTCCCTCCTTTCGTGCTCGAAATCCACGTCGATATCGGGCGGTTCGTCGCGGGCATCAGACATAAACCGGGCAAACAGCAACCGAACCTTGGTCGGATTGACCGACGTGATTTCTAAACAATAGCATACTGTCGAGTTGGCCGCAGACCCCCGTCCTTGGCAAAGGATGTTGCGCGAACGCGCGAACCGTACATAGTCGTGTACCGTAAGGAAGTAGGAAGCATAGTTTTTCCTAGCAATGAAGGCCAACTCCTGGGTGATGGCTTCCCGCACCTTATCTGGGATGCCCCCCGGGTAACGCTTTCCGGCACCTTCCCAGGTCAGCCGGGTGAGCTCCTCCTGTGGGGTATGGCCCTCCGGCACCAACTCCTCGGGGTATACATATTCCAGCTCGCTCAGCGAAAAATGGCAAGCATCGGCAATGGCTGTCGCGTTCTGGATGGCTTCGGGGTACTGTCGGAACAGACGCGCCATTTCATCGGAGGGCTTTATATAGCGCTCCGCATTGGAACACAGGCGGAAACCTGCCGTCTGGATGGTGCATTTCTCCCGAATGCACGTCAGCACATCCTGCAACTCCCGCCGTTCCGGCACGTGATAATGCACGTCGTTGAGCGCTACCATGGGTATATCCAACGTTTCACACAATTGATGGATGCGGAACAGCTTTTTAGCATCATCGCCCGTATAAGTGCGCACGGCACCGAGGCAGAAGTAACTACCCAAGGCCTCGCGGTATGCCGTAATGTGCTGGATATAATCCGGTTCCAGCTCAAACGTAGCTGTCAGTTTATCAGGCGGCACAGCGATGAAGTATATCCCCTCGCCATGCGCTAGAATATCGGCCCTATACAGGTGGCACTGCCCTTTCACGGCCCGGCGATTGCCCTTGGTAAGCAAGCGGGATAGCTGCCCGTAAGCTTCGCGATCGGTAGGATAGGCCAGTAGGCTGGGCCCATCTAAGAGGTCGATTCGACAGGCCGGGATGAGACGTATACCATGCTTGTTGGCCGCCACATGTGCCCGCACGATACCTGCAAAACTGTTTCGGTCAGTAACAGCCACTGCGCGGTAACCCAATGCCGCAGCCCGCTCCACCAGTTCATCGGGGTGCGAAGCCCCGCGGAGGAAGCTGAAATTCGTCGTTATCTGCAATTCTACATATGCCATGCGCCTGCTCCTTCCTAAGCAAAAAATCCGTGCAGGAACCATTGCCGTGAGCGATCATCTCCATAATGCCCCGCGCGAAAAAGCCAATATCGTCTTCCTTTATCATCCTCAACGCAGTAATAATCCCGGTGCTCACCAGGGTCCATCCACCATTCGCGCTCGATGCGCTCCGGTCCGTCAGCCCGCTTGATGGGATGTAACACGCCCCGGTACCGGAACAGCATCGGCGGATAATCCGGTATGGGTGCCGTTACGTCGATGGGTTCTGGTCTGGGCAATAGTCGTGTGGGCCGTAGCCCTTCAATTTTCCAGCCGGTACGCGGTAGCTCCGTAATGGATGACGCCTCGCGGAAAGCCCGCTCGGGCCAGTGATGCTCGTCGGGTAGGTAGCGGTAGACCGCTTGAATCCCAGCTCGGCCTTTCAGCCGGTCGATGAGCTCAGGCAGTGCCGTGTCCTCCAGTCCCGTGGTACTGCTCCATAACGCTTCCTGCATGGGGTCGATATCCTCAACGCCGGATGCTTCCAGCATAAACAGCTCGATACCCAGGGCGGGTTCGATCTGGGGTATTTTCAGCTTGAACAGTTTGGTCAGGTGTGGGATACTGGCCGTAGCGCGGCTGGTGGTGATATCCACCTGCACAACCTTACCGTCTACACGGTAGCCGCTAAGAATCGCCGCACGCAACCCCTTGCCCTCGCCAGAAAGTCGCTTGCAGAGCGACTCCAACAATCGCTGTATCGCGATTTCCATACCCGTTGCCGTACGGATGGGCTCGAGGCAGGGCAACCGCTCCACATAGGGCGGTATGGGCTTGAGGGGTACCATAGACTCATCTTCCTGGCCCAATGCCTGCCGCAAGCGCAGGGGCAGGCCGTCGCCGAAGCGCCTCCGCAGCACAGACGGCGGCATGTGCATGAAGCTACCGATCGTGCATAGCCCCAGCTTGTGCAGCTTCGCCGTCACTTCCGGCTCCAGCCGGAGCGCTGCAGGAGGCAGGTCCATGAGCACATCGGCCTCCCTACCGCTGTGGATAATGGGTGTTTCCCCGCCGAAACGAGCCATCGCCCAAGCTGCGCCAATGGTGCCGGCAACCGCCATCCGCACGTGGAAACCCCGCGATTGTAACCTGGACATTACGTCTTTCAGGTACCTACGCTCACCACCCCACAGGTGGGCACAGCCACTGATATCGAGGATCAAGCCGTCCGGCGATGTCAAGGCTACGGTGGGTGTATAACGGATGCACCACAAGCCGAGTACGTTCAGTAGCCTGGCAGCCAGCCCCGGCCGAGCATCTGCAACCTCCAGCACAGGCAGAAACGCCATGGCATCGGCTACCACCATTCCGGGGGTGACCCCCTGCGCTTCGGCTACCGCATTTGCCTCGGTGATGACCATCCGGCCATGCACGGGTGCTGCCAATGCGAATGGAACCGTGCGCAGGCCGGGCTTACGGATAGCATGCCTGTCTGTAGTAAGGTAGCGGAACCAGATCGACGCAAAACGCTTTTCCATATCAACTGATTTTCTTCATCCTGTTGGATGTGGAACTCATGCGCGTAGGCCGCACAATGGGTACAAAACGCCCATCGACCCACTCCAGCTGCCAGCAGCCGGGGTTACCATTGCGCACTTTCAGCAGCTCCACCTCCCACCGGGGAAAACCAACACCCGGTAGGCCCTCGTCCGGCAGGCTGGGTAGCGGCGCAATGCGCCAGCGGGCGGCGCAGGCTGTAGCGCCGATAATACGGGGGCAACTCCGCAGCATCAAGCCGGTTACCCGGCTTTTCTCCACGGCCAGCTGCAATCGGCGCGACTGTGCAAAGTCCATCTCCTGCAATTCGGCCACCACGGCCGCTAGACCATTGCATTTGAGAGCTTCCTCGGCAGCCCACAGTACATCCCGCTCGCGTGCCACCTCTACAAAAATAACACGATCTGCCTGTACGCCGAATGTACCCAGGGAGGGCGGAAACAGCATCCTTGAGGTGCTGATCCAAAGGCAAATCCCACCACCTGCCATAAGTTCGGCCAGCAACCCACTTATGAAACCACAGGTAGCCGCACTTTCTTCCCGGCATCTGTAAATGAATTCATGGACACCGAACGAAGGGAAAACGGCATGGGGAAAGGCCTCTTCTACCGGACCGAGACCAATCCGCATAGTTGTGTCGCCAGATGGGGCACATCCCTGCAAGCGCAGGATATCCCGTTTCAGCCGATCGACTATCTCACGTGTATTTTTAGTTGTCGCTGTCATGCCCTACCCAATGAGGATATCAAAGATAAGACTAATATTTTTAGTAACCAATTAATAAATAGATTCGGTCCTTGGATATTGGTTTCGATGGTTTCTCCGATTTATTACTATCTTCATCGCGTCTAACAAATTGTTTATTTTATATTTTACGAAGGTTATGAAAACAACACTTATGATTGCTGCCACGCTAGCAACCGCCGTATGTGCCTGTACGAATGCGGGGCAATCGACGAAGACGCCAACACCAGAATGGATACAACTTTTCAATGGAAAGGATCTTAACGACTGGACCGTTAAAATAGCCAAGCGTGAAGTTGGCGACAACTATGCGAATACATTCCGCGTGGAGGACGGCCTCATGAAAGTCCGTTACGATGGCTATACCGATTTTAATTTCCAGTACGGCCACATCCACTATAACACTCCTTACTCGGCCTACCTCCTCCGCGTGGAATACCGCTTTACAGGAGAACAGGCGCCTGGTGGCGAAGGCTGGGCGTGGCGCAACAGCGGGGCTATGCTCCACGGACAAGACCCCCAAACCATATTGAAAGACCAAGATTTCCCGATTTCCATCGAAGGGCAACTGCTCGGTGGCGACGGCACCAATGAACGGACCACGAGCAATTTATGCACCCCGGGAACCAACGTATTGATGGAAAAAGATGGCGAGTTGTTCACCCCCCATTGCACCAACTCCACGTCCAAGACCTACCATGGCGACCAATGGGTAACCGCCGAATTCCTGGTGCTGGCCGACTCGGTGGTACACCACATTATCGAGGGCGACACGGTGCTGACGTATTATCAACCTCAAATTGGTGGCGGTAATGTTTCCAATTACGACCCTGCGGTAAAACAAGACGGGAAAGTACTCAAAAACGGGTATATTTCCCTGCAGAGCGAAAGTCATCCCATCGATTTCCGAAAAGTGGAATTGCTCGACCTGGAGCCCTACCTGCACGATCAGGCGAAGCTACAACAAGTGTTGGAAGCAGTACGAAATGAGGATTAAAAAACCAATGGGTAGCACAAAAAAAAGCCGCTCTGCAGTGCAGGGCGGCTTTTCGCTTATTGTATCTGTAGTATTTATTATGACAAGCTATTCACAAGTTTAGTCAACTTCGACTTGTTGTTGGAAGCTTTGTTCTTGTGGATGACGTTTTTCTTAGCCAAGCGATCCAGCATGGAAACCACGCGTGGCAACAGCGTCTTTGCTTCACTAGCATCGGTGGTGTTACGTAATTTCTTAATTGCATTACGCGTTGTTTTCGCTTGGTAACGGTTCCTTAAACGCTTCGCAGCGCTGGAACGGATTCTCTTAAGTGATGATTTATGATTTGCCATGTTATATGAGCTAAATTTTCCTATCAATTTTCAGTCTGCAAAGTTACCACCTTATTTTTAATATTCAAAACAAATACGGCAAAATTTGAAACGCCCGACTTTCGCTATCTTTGCCCACTGCAGAAATGTTCACGCATGAATATTCTATATGACTAATAGGCAAATCATATGCATGTAAAACTATCCATGGATGAGTTGAAACGTCCATCTATCGAAACGTTTAAGAAACAGGCGAAACTTCCGGTCACATTGGTGCTCGACAATGTCCGCAGCATGCACAACGTCGGCTCGGCATTCCGCACTGCAGATGCATTCGCATTGGAAGAAATGATCTTATGCGGCATCACTGGCACCCCACCCCACCGCGAAATTGAAAAAACAGCACTCGGTGCTACGCAATCCGTTGCTTGGCAACACATTGCTGATACGGCACAAGCCATCCAACAGCTTCGGGATAAAGGGTACCGCGTGATGGCCGTTGAACAAGCTGCAGGCAGTTGTGCATTACACCAATTCAACCCTGTCCCAACCGAAAAGTATGCATTGGTCTTCGGCAACGAGGTGCACGGCGTGTCGGACGAGGTGATGGCGCTGGTGGATGGTTGTATTGAAATTCCCCAATCGGGCACCAAGCATTCCCTCAACATCGCCGTATCGGTGGGAATTGTGTTATGGGCATGTTACGCCAAACTGCAGCTCAGCACCTCGGTATGATGTCTGTTCGTTTACACCGCGATGCAAACCGGTAGGTGTACCATCGAAAAAATTGCTTTTCGCATACGGCCACCAGCTTGCATATCAACGCAATTTTATCTAAGTTTGCGGTGCAAAAAACCAGAACAATGAGCGTACTAGTAAATAAGGACTCCAAGGTAATCGTACAGGGTTTCACGGGTAACGAGGGCACATATCATGCCTCTCAGATGATTGAATACGGCACAAATGTAGTCGGTGGTGTCACCCCCGGCAAAGGCGGCCAAACCCATCTCGAACGACCGGTATTCAACACCGTTGCAGACGCCGTTGAAAAAACCGGTGCCAATGTATCGATCATTTTCGTTCCGCCGGCATTCGCTGCCGATGCCATTATGGAAGCAGCAGCAGCGGGCATTACCGTCATCGTCTGTATTACGGAAGGTATTCCTACAAAAGATATGATTCAGGTAAAATCATACCTTAGCGATAAAAGCGCGCGGCTTATCGGTCCGAATTGCCCCGGCATCATCACTGCCGACGAAGCGAAGATCGGTATCATGCCAGGTTTCATTTTCAAAAAAGGTTCGGTGGGTATTGTATCCAAGTCGGGCACGCTTACCTACGAGGCCGTAGACCAAACAGTCAAAGCCGGACTGGGCATCACCACGGCCATTGGCATCGGTGGTGACCCCATCATCGGCACCACTACCAAAGAAGCCGTTGAGCTGCTCATGAACGACCCGGAAACGGAAGGCATCATCGTGATTGGTGAAATCGGGGGCGGTATGGAAGCCGAAGCGGCACGCTGGATCAAAGAAAACGGCACCAAGCCGGTGGTTGGATTCATTGCCGGCCAAACAGCGCCTCCGGGACGCCGCATGGGCCACGCTGGTGCGATTGTTGGAGGCGCGGACGACACGGCCGCTGCCAAGATGAAAATCATGCGCGAATGTGGCATTCGTGTGGTCGAGTCGCCCGCCGAAATCGGCAAAGCGATGGCCGAAGAACTTGGCGTGAACGCCTAACACAACAAGATATACCGAAATATGAATGAGTGCCGGAGGAAACTTCCGGCGCTTGTTTTTTTGTCCCCTCAGATTCCCGCAGGACGACGACTTCTTTCGGGAGAAGCCCCAAACATTTCCTAACAAATTCCCTACCTTTGCCGCTATGCTATCGGATACCGAGGAGAATTACTTGAAGGCTCTGCTTCGCATCACAGCCGAGCACGACGGTGCAGGTGAAGCGGGAACCAACCAGCTGGCAGGCAGGCTGAATGTACGGCCTGCCACAGCAACGGATATGTTGAAAAAATTGCGCGAAAAGCAGCTGGTCAACTACGAAAAGTACGGAAAAATCACCCTCACCAACAAGGGGCGAAACCTCGCTGTCGCGATCATCCGGCGACATCGACTATGGGAAACATTCTTGTTTGATAAACTGGGCTTCAGTTGGGACGAGGTACATGATATTGCCGAGCAATTGGAACACATCAAATCGGAAAAACTGGTGGAACGGCTCGATCGGTTCCTGGGGTTTCCCCAATTCGACCCCCATGGCGATGCTATCCCCAATGCCAAGGGTGATTATGTGCATGAGGCGCGCCTTACCCTCGCCGAAGCCGCCGAGGGCACCCCGTATGCCATTATCGCCGTAAGGGACAACAGCCCTTCGTTTCTCCAGTATGTGAGCCAGATCGGCATCGGCATCCACAGTGAGGTAACTGTATCGCAACGGTATGAATTCGACCATTCGATCGCATTGGAAATCGGAGGTGCGAAAATCAACATCTCGGACAAGGTGGCACAAAACATTTATTGCAAACCGGTATAAGGCTTTGAACAAACGGCACTAAGCCACACACCAGGTACTAACGACTACATACTGAGCAACAACATGGCACTATCTTCAGCGATCCATATCAAGAATAAAAAGGCATATTTCGAGTACCATATCCTCGATACGTACATCGCCGGTATCCGCCTCCTCGGCACAGAAATCAAATCCATACGGGAGGGAAAAGCCAATATCAACGATGCCTTCTGCTCGTTTTTCGAAAGCGACCTCTATATACGCAACATGCACATTGCCGAATATTCCCACGGTTCATTTTACAACCATGAGGCCAAGCGCGACAGGCAATTGTTGCTCACCAAGAAAGAGCTTAAAAAGCTGAAAACGAAAGCAGACGAGCGGGGGTTCACGATCATCCCCTTGCGCATGTTTATCAGTCAACGCGGTTTTGCCAAAGTGGAAATTGCACTGGCACAGGGCAAAAAAGACTTCGATAAGCGGGACTCCATCAAGGAGCGCGATTCCAAGCGTGAGCTGGCTCGGGTGATGAAACGATGACCTAACTACCCGGCGGCCACATCGATGCCGATATTTTTCAACAATATGGAGGCATTGAAAATGGTGCACTCGCCCGGTTTGAGCTTGTAATCAAACAGCATTTCTCCTGTTCGCACCTGGATATCGAAATGGAAGTTGGCCAGCTTGCCGGGGTAATCGTCGGCCAATTTGGCAAGCTGCAGGTCGTGCGTGGCCACCATCCCCACCCCACCATCGGCAATCAGCCGTTCAATGATGGCCTTCGACCCCAGGTATTTGTCTTTGGAGTTGGTACCACGCAGCATCTCATCGATGAGAAAAAACGTATCCGCCTGGGTGCGCACGGCCCGCAATACCCCTTCAATCCGGTTCAGTTCCGCTTTAAATGTCGATGTACTCTCATTCAGCGAATCAGCGATGCGCATATAGCTTACCACATGGAAAACCGAAAGCCGCATGGAGGTGCCACATACAGGTGCTCCGCAAAGCGCCAGTACCGCATTGGTGCCCACAACACGGAGGAACGTACTTTTTCCGGCCATATTCGAACCCGTAATCAATGCCACCCGATGATCGTCCATCGCATAATCGTTTGGCACGGCCGTGTGCGGCGCAATGAGCGGATGCGATAAGCCAGCAGCTGCCACGAACGGCTGCGCCGATGCCAAAATCTCTGGAAACACCCACTTTGGGTGGTTACGCCGGAGCGTTGCTAAACTCACCAGCACCTCCAATTCAGCCACTACATCCAGCGCGCCCAACACTTGGTTACCGTATTGCTTGCGCCAGTCGAGCACCGCAAAAACTTGTTTAAAATCCCACAACGCTGCCATATTGAGCACACCACCCACCAGCATGTTCAACCGGTGGTCGAGCCGGTCAATCAATGTGGCCAGCTCGCGGAAAATCGCCGAAACCGGCTTATCGCCACCCCTCGCTCGCAACGAAGCAACCAATGCTTGCCCCCGCCCGCTTTGCCAATGGCGACTCTCTATCTGTTCGAACGACTTGGCAAAAGCACCCAGCGTCCGCCCGGCACGGTCAACCTGACCAGCGATGCGTCCTATTTTACCGCCATACGCCATGGCGGCTAACAGGTGAGCCAGTGCCAGAAAGACAGCTATCGGGATAGCCACTGGCCAAAAGACGGCCAGCCCGACAACCAGGACCATCAGCCATGGAACGATTTTTATGTAACCCCTCAAGAACGCGCTCTCCAAGGTATCGCCCCCTTTCAGAAAGCGAGCAAACTGTTGCTTGAAATCGGTACGCTGCGCCACGTTGAATAGCAGGTCTGCTTGGAATTGCTGGCACCAGGCGGTATCCGTTGCCAATTCACCAACCACCGCCTGCCGTGCCACGATGGCATCCCGGTCCGCCGGTGCGGATAGCCATGTAGCCAACAAGCGATTAGCCGCTGGAGTAGCGCATCTGTTGACCAGGGCGAACACGGACGAGGTACCGAATATATCCAGATCGCCACTATACGGATGCTTACCGTCCATATAGGTCGCACCATCAGGGTAAAGATTGGGATTGCCGTCGGCCATCGCCAGTTCGTTCTGGTTTACCGCCCGGAAATCCTCGCATGCTGCTTTCTGCGCCTCCAATTTGCTTTGCCGCCATACGAGTGCCATAAAGCCTACCACGATAAGCAGGAAAAGGCCTACAACCAACCACACGCTTTCGGTCTGCACCGCAACAAATAACGCCGCACCTCCACCAACGATGGTTGCCAGCCGCAACAGCGAATTCGTGTTTATCAACTTCCGTAAGCCCGCAAGGCGATGATCGGTCTCAGCGATATTATTGCGGTACGCGTCAAATATATCTTCCATTCCATTCATTTAAAAAAGGGGGCGCATCACCACGCGCTATCCCCGACCAGCGGAACAAACCGGAACGTATCCAGCTCAATACGTTCATATGCCTGCTCACCCACTCGCAAAACCGTCATCATCTTTTGTTCTTTCTCACTGCCTACCGGAATAACCAACAGACCACCCACGCGCAGCTGTTTCAGCATGACATCAGGTACAAACGGAGCACCTGCCGTCACCAGGATCTTATCGTACGGGGCGTGCTTCGGAACACCCTTGGAGCCATCGCCAAGGAAAAAGTGCGGCTTATAGCCCATATAGGGCAACACCTGCACGGTACGGTTATACAGGTTTTTCTGCCGCTCGATGGTATAGACTTCAGCGCCCAGTTCAACCAAAATACAGGTTTGGTATCCCGACCCGGTGCCGATTTCCAGTACACGGTCGCCGCTTTCGATATGCAGCAGCTCCGTTTGGTAAGCCACGGTGTACGGCTGCGAGATGGTCTGGCCGTCCCCTATTGGGAAAGCAATGTCGCGATAGGCTTGGTTCCAAAAGGTTTCATCAAAAAAATAATGCCGGGGCACTTTACCAATCGCCGCCAGCACACGCTTGTCTTCAATTCCACGCCGCTTGAGCAGCTCGACCAACTGCTTGCGTGCGCCACGCTCACGGTAATTGTCAATAAACTTATATGCCATTATGGTCCCAAAAATACACAGATTAGCCGAGATTACCGCAGCAGTAAAGCGTTACCCGATTTTATTTATTATTTTCGCACGGTATAAACGATACGACGAATGAGGTATTTACTTTTGGTTGTTCTCCTATCTTTTGGGGCAGCGCAACTGTCTGCCCAGGTAACGAACATCGATACCATTGCTTACCCGGATCCGATTATCCCAAAAAGCAACACATATAACTTCAACACCGATTATTGGTACACCATTGCTGTTCGCGCGTACGCGTATGAGCAATTCCCGCAGTTGCTAAACCAGCCGTCGGGACAACCCTACCACTCTTCGTATCTCAATGGCCTCCTGTTTAAAATTAACGACAACCAAATCAGCTACCGGCTCCAAGCCGCCCATTTCCGCAACAGCATCGCCTTTGATAATGAGTGCGAAGGGTGCCTGCCGCAGGTAAAGGGCAAATTCAGTAACACGGCCATTAAGGTTGGTCTTGAAAAAAGCGTGAACTATTCTCGGGTGCAGCCGTACTTCGGGGGCGATTTGGGCTTCATGGTCCAACAGCTCAATACGCGTGGATTCGGCAATGCTACCGTCTTCTCCGAAGACACCAAAAATGCGTTGCTATTTTCGCCCTTTGTGGGGGCAAAAGTGTATGTGGTACCGCGGATTGCCTTGGGAATTGAAGCCAACTTCAATATTGCATATACCTACCAAAAAGTGAACAGTTATACCGACGATTCCTTCACCGGTGTACCCAATCAAGCACGGCGTTACCGCTGGGAATATTTCTTCGCTCCTGTGGCGGCCATTACCTTACAATATAGCTTCGGACTGATCAATCAGTAAGGGTCTACATCGATTTGCACACGGACGCCTTTGTTGGCTTTATTGGTTTCAAACCGCAGCAAAGCAGCCGTCAGTTGCTCCTTTACCTTAGCAATGCTGATATCGATACGCTCGATTTTAAGTAGGATGCCGAAAATATAGAAATTGCGCACACGCCCCACCAGGGGCACCTCCGGACCGAATACACGATGCCCCAGCACCTCCCGTAACAGCGTGGCCAGCCGGACCGCGCCATCGTGTGCCGCCTGTTGCTCTTTGTGTTTCACCTCGATTTTGAAGAGCCTGAAAAACGGTGGATAGCCGAAGTTTTTCCGCTCGGCGACCTCCGCCATAAACATCCCTTCGTAGTCGTTTCCAATCACCTGTTGGATAACGCGGTGAGTCGGGGCATACGACTGGATGACCACTTTGCCGCCGCTGTTACGCCGTCCGGCGCGCCCCGCTACCTGTGCCAGCAATGAAAACGCCCGCTCATAGGCGCGGAAATCCGGATAGTTGATCAAACCATCGGCATTGATGATGCCAATAACACTAACCTTGCCGAAATCCAGTCCCTTGGCCACCATCTGCGTACCCACCAGCACATCGTATCGCTGCTCATCAAATGCCGTCAGCACCCGTTCAAACCCATACTTCCCTTTCGTGGAGTCAAGGTCGAGGCGGCCAATACGCGCGTTGGGGAGCAGCGTTCCCAGTTCTTCCTCTATCCGCTCGGTACCGAAGCCCTTACTTTCGATATGGGTGGATCCACATGCCGGGCAAACCTGCAACGGAGCCTCTGTAAACCCACAGTAATGGCAATGCAATTGACTGCTGCTCTTGTGGTAAGTAAGGCTCACATCGCAGTGGATGCACTTGGCAATGTAGCCACAGGTTTTGCATTGCAGCAGCGGAGTGTGCCCGCGCCTGTTCTGGAACAGGATCACCTGCTCCTTCGCTGCCAGCGCCTTTTCCATCTCCTCCAGCAGCGTCGCACTGAAATACGTAAACATGGTGCCCTTACGGCTTTCCTCACTGATGCTTACCGTGATGATCTCGGGCAGCTTGGCATCACCATAACGCTGGGCAAGTGTTACGAGGCCATATTTTCCTGAGCGCGCATTATAGAAGCTTTCCACCGCCGGCGTAGCCGATCCCAGTAATACCTTTGCCCCGTGGATGTGCCCCAGATAAATCGCTGTATCGCGCGCATGGTAGCGCGGCGCGGGATCAAACTGCTTATACGATGTCTCGTGTTCCTCGTCGACCACGATGAGGCCTAATGATTGGAACGGCAGGAAAACGGCCGATCGGGCTCCGACGATGACTTGGTATTCATTGTTGAGCACCTTATGCCATACTTCGGCGCGTTCGTTGTCGCTGAATCGCGAATGATACACGCCGAACTTATCTCCAAAGTGCTTGCGCAGCCGCTCAGTAATCTGTGTGGTCAACGCAATCTCGGGCAATAGGTATAGGACGTGCTGGCCGCGGGCCATCGCTGCCTCCATCAGTCGAATGTACACCTGCGTTTTGCCCGATGCGGTGACCCCATGCAGCAGCACGACGTCTTTTTCGGCAAACTGACGGTTGATATCGCTAAATGCGGCCGATTGGGCTTCGTTGAAGGTGAAATCGCCCGTTACCTCCACATCCTCGCCACCCAATCGACTTACTGCCCGCTCCTCAATAATGAACACTTCTTTTTCCACCAATGCGGCAACGATAGCTGAGCTGCAACCGCTCGCCTCCATGATGTCAGCCCGGGCCACATCGGGCTGCTGGCGGCTCAGTTGAAGATACGCCATTACCGCATCTTGTTGTTTGGGTGCCTTGGCCAGCGATTCGAGCAGCACCTTACGACCTGCACTATCGGTGTAATCGCCATGCAACCGTACAAACACTTTCATCTTGGGCTTGTACTTCGGTGCGATCTCTTCGGAAATAAGGATGAGCCCCTTGTCGAAGAGCCGTTTCAATATGGGAAAAACGCTTTTTTGGCCCAACAGCTTCACGATGTCGCTCACCTTCAGTTCGGGCGAGATATCGAGCGCATCGAGGATGAGGTATTCCTTGTCACTCAACTCCGAGCGATCGACCTCGTTACCAGCCGAAATAATACGGGTCTCGCTTGCCAGCTTCAGAGCCGAAGGCAGCGCCGCTTGCATCACTTCTCCACGTGTGCACAGGTAATACGATGATATCCAGCTCCATAATTGGAACTGCGCACCCGTTACTACGGGCGAATCATCCAACACATCGAGGATGTATTTGGCTTCGTACAATTCGGGAGGACGATCTACCACACGGCTGATGACGGCCGAATACACCTTGCTCTTGCCAAACTGCACGATGACCCGCCTACCTACAGCCACATCTGCATTCCGCTCGTACGGTACCCGGTACGTGTAGGCCTTGGCGATGGCCAAAGGCAATATCACCTCAACGAATAATGTAATACGTGCTTCTGTCTTACCGTCCGTAAACTCAAGCATTTACCCTTTGTTCTTGATGGTGGCCACAAACAGCCCTACCCACCCCAAAATAAAGCACAATCCGCCCACCGGGGTAACCGGCCCAAGGATGCCGGCTGCGCCGAAACCGGTAATATCGCGGGTGCTCAGTACATACAACGACCCAGAAAACAGCAAGATTCCTAACGTGAAGGTGATGAAGGAAAATCGGATATACGTGTTTTTCGCCCGCGAAAAGGTAGCTAGAAACAGTAGTGCCAACGTATGGTAAAATTGATAGTCCACTGCGGTCTTCCAGGCTTCGAGGTCGTCGCTGGTGATTTTATCTTTCAGACCGTGTGCGCCAAAGGCACCCAGTACCACCGCAGCTAAGCCAAAGAACGATGCAGTGAGAATAATTCGTTTATTCATCGGTATGTCAGTGATTTTTTCAAGGCCAACTCCTGATTGCAATATTTTGCCAAACTTAATTATAATTGGGTTGATATGCAAGATTGTAAAATGGCACTTTTTGTGCTAGGTTTGTAACGGATGAGGAATTTAATCATTGTCATATCGCTGGTATTTATTGCTATCATTGCCGTTTCCTATTTTTACTTTTCCAATCTGGATGAGCGGGAGCCTGCGCAGCCACCCGAAATCGCACCGGACGAAGTCGGTGCAGTACCTGCGGAACCACCTGCTGCCGAAAACGGCATATTGTGGACGTTTGACCTGAATGCGAGCGCCATCACCAGCCCATCTATACATCGAAATGGCGATAGCACACGGTTCATCCTCGTTCAGGATGCCTACCACATCCTCCACGCCATTTCGCCCGAAGGGCAGAAGTTGTGGAACGCCCAATTACCCGGCCCTCTTGTAGACAGCATTTCACAACTGACCGACGGCAGTCTGGTATTCACTACAGCCGAACGGCTTTACCGTATCGATACCGAAGGGGATCCATTACCGGGTTTCTCACTCAAGCTCCCGCAACGGGCCACCCAGGGTGCCGTAGCAAAGGCCGATGGCACGGTGCGCATCGATGTTGGAACCCGAAGACAGGTCCTATCGTATGATGGGCGCGGGCGATTGCTGCGGCGGCAGGCACGCAGCCGTCGCAGTAGTTCCGACGAGGTAGACCCTGCGGATCAACCAACGGCTTCCCTACCCCATGGTTGCGGGCCGATTGCTTACGTCGGTCCGTTGAACGGCAGCGGCCAACGTTACCTCCTTTGTGGTAAAGACGGGAAGCTCTATTGTTTCCGCTATTAACTTATTTACGTCCGCCGGAAGCGGCTGTCTCTGCAGCAATGGCTGTGGCCATGTTTTCTAATACACGAACGGCCGCCTCCAGTTTGTCTCGCGGGGTGAGATTTTCAATCTGCTCCGGCAAGCCCGATATATCCAGTTTTACCGCACCCAAGTATTCGTCGGAAGCGATAAATTCCGAGACGGACGTAAGCGCTGGAAAGTGTTTACTGAGATTTGAGAACGTGTAAAAGCCTGACTTATTGATTGCTTTACGGATGATATGGCCCCCCAAATCAGCCAAGTTATAGGTCTTCTTCTTCGTATCTGCTACAACGGTGGTCGCAGTGCCGAATACCGCGATCGCCTTCGTGTAACCCGCTTCAAGCGAAACGTGATAGGTTTGTCGATTGTATCTTCTCGGTGCATCGGCGACCAAAACGCCCGAATTGGGTGTTTCCTTTACCGCCAGCTTCCGTTTCCTTGGCCGCTCCATGGCCTGTTCCGGCTTGATACCCGTAGCTTTCAACGCCATATTCAGCTCTTGGATATACCGTGGGTTGTACGCGCTGTGGTAATAAAGCACCTCGCAAATCCGCAATTCATGAGCCGGGTCGTCATCAAACTTCCTTTCGAAATAAGGCTGGTCGTCCGAGATGCGGAACGGACAGTACCGCGCTCCCCTACCAATGAGCTGCGCCTCTGCCATGGTGGTTTTACCGGGCTTACCCCTTTGGGCATCCCGCGTATCGTATAACCTTACAATATCAAACAGGTTCAACACATCCCATCCTTCATTCAACTTATCCACCGCAAAAACCGCCCGGTATTCGTTTGCCTCGTCCTCCAGTGAGTTGATCGCCAACTGCTTCGCTTCGCTATCGTTTTTGCTGTTCACCGAAATGAGCTTTTCTTCCGAAAAATCTTGTTTAAGTTCGGTGATCAGGTTCTCCAGACTGATGTTATTGGCCGCCAAATATCGAAATGCGTTCTTAATGGCTGCATCCGGATGGGATGTCCTTATTTTTTCCAAATCAGAGACCTTCAGGTTTTTGATGCCCGTTATAAATTCATCGAAGAACTGTTGGCTTTCTTTGATCGTTCTGGACTTAAAGAGGATGATAGGCTTGATCAGTTGTTTACGGCTTTCAAACAGCTTTCGCCGGTATTGGCTCAACAAAACGCCCTGTATGGCCCGCTCCAACGGAGGGAGGTCGGCCTGCAACACCTTTACTTCCTTGGAATACCCATCCACACGGAATTGCTTCAATGGATAATCAAAAAGGAGCTTATCGCTGTATTTCCGCGCGATCTTTGGCACCGACAAATCGATGGTTGCGGTAAATTCCAACAGGACATTATCCTTATTAGCATGGAAAACCCGGTTTACCGTATCTTCCCAGCTCCGTAGTTCCTCGGCTTCTTCGGCGTTAAGTTCACTTTTCTTTTTGGTTTCCGCATTGATGTGATGAGCCTCATCGGATATAAGGACGATTTTCGTTTCTTCGAAATCATCGTAAGTAAGGCTGTTCTCTTTCGGCGTGTTCAATCGGGAATGTAAGCCTTGGATTGTCGAAAAAACCACGTTGATATCGTCTGGATTGGCGGCTTGGAAATGATCCACTTCTTTCATGCGGACGGGTTTGTCGCCAATAGCCATACGATCCGCAAACAGGTATTTAGCGGATATCGCATCCAAAAAATTAGCCCGCGTCTTTTCGATAATATTCGTGCTGTTCACAAAAAACAGAAAGTTGCGGTAGCCATGCTCGTATAAATAAATGATAAGCCCTGCCATCACCAAGGTCTTACCGCTACCTGTGGCCATATGGTAGAGCAGCTGGGTAGGTACACCCTCAGGCTTGTGATGGTAATCGTTCCAAAAGAAATCGAACCTTCCCAAAGCTTCTTGCTGATAGGGCCGCGGCCGGAACCCTTCCCGAAGGTTGGCATAGACGTATGCTGGCACCCGGCTTTTGTAAAAATCGGCGCTATAGGATTTCAACGCTGCGTCCAATATGTGGTGTAGTTGCTGCATGCCTAGCGCCCGGCTGTTAACAAATCAATAAACCGTTGCACCAATGATGCTTGATCATTTTGAACAAGCTCCTTCCGGCAGTAATATAGGGATGGGAATGTCTTATCGCCGTATGATAACGGTGGCTCATGTACCACGGAATCGATACGCCCCTGTTTTTTGATGAGGTTGTAGGTTTGGAAATTGGCTGCAATCGCACCTTCATTTGCCACCAATTTACCCGAAGTAACATAACGGTGCATACCAGCCTTGTAGGCATTCATATAGTCCCAGTTGGGTTTGCCCTCTTTATAAGGGAAGTAGGGTATGGTAATGGTGTCAACTTCCTTCAGCATATAATCATCTTCAGCTGGCGCCCAGGTAAGTATAAAATACCTTAGACCCGATTGGACCCGTAAAATCTCCTGAGATGTCCACCTTCGGATGTCGTCGTGGTACTTCACACGGCCTTTTTCATCTTTGGTGGCCATCTTGCACAGGAAAAAGTCATTGTTGCAGTGCTGCGCCACCTTCGTAGTTTTTGCATTCTGGAACTCCAGTATGGCCAACGGTCTATTCGATTCATCGCATATAAAACAGTCGATATTCGTTGGCCAAGGGGTGCCGGCCTTCCGTAGTGCCTTATCAAAATAAGGCAGGTCTTGGCGTTCCCTGAATGGCTTGCTCGATTTCCATCCCTTGATGGCCGCGATCCAATCCGCAAATTCGGGATAGGAACGATAATGTTTGACGAATTCAACCTCGGTGAGGGAGTGGAAGTGGAAGAAATAGACATTTTCACGCTCATCGCAATACAACGCGTATGATAACGGTACACCATAACATTGGGCGAAGTTTATTTTTCTGGCGAGCGCCTCCTTACCTTCCAAAGCGACAATCGATGTCGTAATTTCGTCGATTGTACCGTTGGCACTTGGATCGTAATCAACCCTAGCCCGTTCCATCAGGCAAGTAACCCGGTTGGTGGCATCTTGGTTACAGCCTTCAACACTGTCTAGGTAAAAACCCGATTTTTCTACCAATAGTGCTTTCGCCTAGTTCACTTGGTCGCTTCGCTCTGACGTTTCTTTCCTAAAGTTTATTAGCGCCATGCTCGTCAGGTTATAGTCGGGCAAATTGGTGATTTAAATCGATGATGTCACGCCCAAATCGATAGTCATTATCATGGATTTCCGACAATGGCACATACCACTGGTTTTTGTCGAGTGTTTCATAAATGAGCGATTGGATTTCTTGGATATCCATCGTTGAAGCAGTGGATAACAACTCATCTACCCGGGGGATATTCACCCGCCAACTGACAAATGCTTCGGTTTTAGTCCGCCGCCAAACGGCCTTTATTTCACGAATGGTCGTAGCCGCTTTTACCAGGTCGGCGTAATGTGCATTGAGTTTGGCCAGTTCGCAATAAATAAACGTTTCTCCATCTAAACATTTCTGTATGCGTTTTGCCGTTACCGACTCCACATAATCCATTTGTTCACATAGAATAAACCGCCGCGTCGAGTTTTCTTCACGATTTACCTGCAGCACCGCTTCCGCCGTCGAACCACTACCCGCGAAAAAATCAAGGATAACATCATTTTCACCAGTGGTGAATTTGATGATCTTCTTGAGCAGATTGATCGATTTCGGATTTTCAAAAACCTTTTTCCCCATCATGTTGGTCAACGCCCGTGTCGACTTCCGGTTATCTTCGTAGAAATAGCCTTTCAGTAGTTCCGTTGCCGTATGAAGCCGCTTCTTTATTTTGGGTATGGTGTTTTCATCGCCCCCCCACAACACATCCCCCCTATCGGCAGCAGCCCAGAAAGTCGTTTCCGGCCAACGGTAACCGTTAACGGGTTTATTACACACCTTTTTCGTAACCGGATGCACAATATCGTAGTGGTAACCACCGGGCTTCGTATTTGCCGAATTACCGGGATAAAAAATACCTTGATCATCCACGTACGTATAATGCGAAACACCCGATAGATCGATCTCGTTGGATTTTTTAACACTTTTAACCCAGTTCCTCAAGTCTTTCTCTATCCGACCCGTATCCGCCCCGTGCTCAGCTTCCAAAGTTTCATATTGATGTTGGATTGCCTGCGCTTTCTCCGATTGGATCTGCCACTTCGGCTGGCTGGCTTTATGCTTAGCGTAACCAATCACATATTCATGCTCCACCGATATCTGCGTGGCATTGTTGTCCGTAGCCGTTTCCCAAATGATCTCACCCAAAAAATTGTCACGACCGAAAATCTCATCGCAAAGCACCTTCAAATAGGCATGTTCGTTGACATCGATTGAAATAAACAGCACCCCAAGGTTCGAAAGAAGCTGTTTACTGACCTCCAGTCTGTTTTTCATGAAGGTCAGCCAAGCCGAATGGTTGAAGCTGTCATTATATCCGAAACTGTCTTTTCCCGTGTTATAGGGCGGGTCTATATAAATCAATTTGATTTTACCCGCGAAGGCCGATTTCAGGGTATGCAGGGTCAGCAGGTTGTTTCCCTTCATCAAGAAATTATCCTTACCGCTCAATTCGGCAACATCGGCCGTGTCGACGGCGGTGTATTTTTTGAAGTTTCTTAACACTTTGGGTTGCAACAGCCGATCGATTTCGTCGGGGGCCAATGTTTCGTTCCAAAAGATTTCGTTTCCTTTGGCCTCTTCCTTTGACTGCCCCCCTTCCAGTACGGCATCTTTATACGGCCAAGCGAGCACCACCTGTTTATGCTCCTTGATGAACTCGTTGCCGTCAATCAGGCCGATACGGTTTTTAAACGCGGTGTAACTGTCGGGCAAAAAGGCTTTGTTGCTTACAAACTGCTGAAAGCCGATTTTATCAAAAACCATCACGCCTCCAATGTCTTGAAAGAAGTGCTTTTTAATGCCCTCGTGCGATAGCAGGGTCCTGATCAAGGCCGGGTCGAGCTGTAAGGTCAACTCGACAATCTTGTTCCGGAGCAGCTTACCCTCCACCACAAGCCTTTCATCTTGTTGCAATAGCCCTTTTAATTCGTCTAACAGGTTCCACATATGGGTTTATTGTTCACTTTGTCTCGGTGTCACTAAGGTCTGTTCGCGCATCCCAATGGCCAACGGTTTTCGCTAAACCTATGAGCTTATTAGCGGCTGCTTGTATTTGACAGATGACGCCAAACTTAGCCAAATTCCCGTTTATATGCAACGGTTCGCCTATTTCGCAGATGTTTCTTCAAAATAGGCTTGGAATAAACCGACAATAGTTTTAATTTGGGCAACAATTAAATAGATAATCTCAGGTTATGAATAAACGCGAATTCTTAAAAAACAGCACATTAGGTGCTTTGGGAGTGATGCTAACCCCCAGTTTATTGAAATCTTTCCCGAAGGGAACCCGGTTGCGGACGGCCCACATCGGCGTGGGGAACATGGGCGGAGAAGACTTAAAGGCCATCTCGTCGCATGCGAGTGTGGACGTCGTGGCGCTTTGCGACGTAGACGCGCTGAATTTATCAGCGGCACACAAACTCCACCCGGGCGCACGCGTGTTTTTTGATTATCGCATCATGCTGAAAGAAATGGGTAATGAAATCGATGCCGTCATCGTATCCACACCCGACCATACCCATGCGCCAGCTTCCATGCTGGCTATGCAAATGAATAAGCCCGTCTACTGCCAGAAGCCGCTGACCCATTACGTATCTGAATCGCGAGCAATGAATAAGCTGGCCGCCGAAAAGGGGCTGGTTACCCAAATGGGTATCCAGGTACATTCTTTCTATGACTACAGGCTGGCCACCCTGCTCATTCAATCGGGCATCATCGGCAAGGTACATACCGTACACGCTTGGTCGCCCAAGAACCACGGGTATGACGGTCCCCTGCCCGAGGGCGAGGATCCAATCCCCCCGCAGCTGCACTGGGATCTGTGGGCAGGAACATCAACCAAACGTCCGTATAAAGAAGGCGTTTATCATCCGGGGGTATGGCGGAAGTTGATGGACTACGGCTGCGGTACTTTGGGCGATATGGGTGTGCATATTTTCGATACCCCCTACAATGCACTGGCACTTGATGTGCCCCGGACGATTAGAAACGAATGCCGGCCAACCAACGGGTTCGGTTTTCCGGAACACAATAAGGTTACCTACGAGTTTCCGGGTACCGAATATACCACCAGGTCACTGAAATGGATTTGGTACGATGGCCCAGGCGCCCCGCCAACGCATGAGGATCTGGTGCTGCCCGGCATGGAGGATAAAGCAGACAAAAAGAAAACAGACAAGGAAGCCGAAGTCGCAGGGAAGGTTTCGCTCGATCCGAAGATAGCGGGCCAGCACGAACTGCCCGACCAAGGCGCGATGTTTGTGGGCAAAAAAGGACGCTTGTTGCTTCCCCACTTTATGCAGTTGCCAAGGAAAATTGTGAAAGGCAAATATGTCGATATTAGTGAAGAAATAGCCGGGGTATCGAAAAAGCATGGTCTCGGCGAGCCGATCCGCAACTACGCAACCGAAGGACCTAAGCATTACCACCAGTTTGTGGACGCCTGTTTGGGCAAAGGAGAATGCTCGGCTCCTTTCGATTATGCCTCACGGCTGACCGAAACCATCCTACTGGGCACCATTGCCGGGCGTTTCCCTGGCGAGACACTGCACTGGGATGCCCAAGCAGCTAAATTCAGCGAAGAGGAAGCCAATCAGTACCTTACCGGCGATTATCGGGAGTTCTAAATTGGTTGACTCCTGAACGGGGTTAGGCTCAGGATTCGTTTTTAACCTTCACCAAATCCTAAAAAAACAAATTATCATGGCCCCGGATACCAGCAAAAAGCAGGATCCGGCCATGGTAATTTTCGACTTGACGTTGGTAAATTGCAATTTTACCGTGGTAAGCTCTTTGCGAAAAAGCAAAAGCCCTCCTAATATAGCCAAGCTTCGCTTATTCGTCTCCTTTCCGTTTCAAATTGACCGTCTCCGATCCGCTTAACGGTTTAATACCCATACCCGGCGAATTGGTATATTGCGCATGGATACGCAGCACCGTTTCCTTATCGCCTTCATCTCCTTTCTTGGCGACAATCGTACCGGTTGCCGGCAGCGACTTCGGCTTACCGTTGTTATCATCGGCTAATGACATGATCCAGCGGACAATCTGCCGGGCCTCGCCGTCTTTCATGTCGGGATGTGCCGCCATGGCAACCTCCCCCCAAACGCCGCTACCACCTTGCATAATCTTTTGCATCAGATAGGACGAAGCCTCTTTCTCGTTTCGATAGCGCAATGCGACGTCTTTATAAGAAGGGCCGACACTCGGTTCGTCGATTTTATGGCACGATTGGCAATCAGAGGCCATCATGAGACTACGACCCAAAACAATTTCCGATACCTGCTGATGCCCCAACGAGGCTCCGGCCATATCCGAACCAGAGATATAGTCAACAGCTACGACAAGGTTAGCAGTGTCGATGGCACGTCCGTGGTCGTCTATATTCACCGTATATTCGATACGTTCGCCGGGCGTATAAACGCCCGATGTGTTGGATAACAAAATATCCACAATCGGGTTGTCATTGCCTGCATAAACCGATACCGGATTACTTTCAGCCTGACCCTTACCGTCCGATACCGTTACGCTAATGGCGTATTCGCCACGGTTCTCTAATGTATAGCTAAGGATTGGTTCACTGGTTTCGTGGGTAATGTCGCCTATTTTCCAGGTATAGGTAAGCTGGTCATTTTCATAATCAGTAGCGCTTACAGTAGCCTGCACGGTGAATGGTGTGGCGCCGTTTGACTTTTCGACCTCGATATCGCCCAACTGCGGAGGAAGATTACCACCTATATAATCAATCCTTAAAATACCGGCATCATCATTCTTTGCAAACCATCCCCTGCCGTACTCCAACACATAAATCTTGCCGTCCTTTCCCACTTCCATATCGATCGGATTGGCAAATGAGGCACCTTCCATAAAAGGCTCCATTTTATCGAAGTCGCCGTTCGGCAACAGCGTAACCGCCTTAATCCATCCCCGGATCCAATCATAGATAAACAGCTTGCCATCATAATAATCAGGATAACGGGTTGCTTCAGGGAACATATCGGTATAATATACCGGACCAGCCATGGCGTTGCGCCCGCCGGTACCCACTTGTGGAAACTGCGGCGATGCTGCGTAGGGGTACCAGATAAATGCCGGCTGAGCGGGTGGCAATACCCGCAACCCCGTATTGTTGGGCGAGTTATTTTCCGGGTGTGCCGGATCGAAAGGTTCGCCCCATTCACCTGTTTTGTAATTAAATGGCCGATAAGCATAATTCTCCCCGATAAAAAACGGCCACCCAAAGAAACCTGCTTTACGGGCCTGGTTTACTTCGTCATACCCACGCGGCCCACGTGTCGCCAAGCTGTCGTTGGCTGCATCTGGCCCCACTTCCCCCCAATAAAGGAATCCCGTTTTCTGATCCACCGAAATACGGTAGGGATTACGATTGCCCATCACGTAAATCTCAGGGCGCGTTTTTGCCGTCCCTTCGGCGAACAGATTCCCCTCGGGTATACGGTAGGTACCATCGGCCTGCACATCGATCCGGAGTATTTTACCCCGTAAGTCATTGGTGTTTCCCGCTGATCGGCGCACATCGTACTGCTCGTACCCCGCACGGCCATCCAATGGTGCAAAACCATGGTTTTTGTAAGTCGACGGATCCGGTTGGTCGAACGGCGTGGAGTTGTCGCCGGTAGACAGGTAGAGCAATCCGTCCCCACCAAACGCAATGGAACCGCCTGTGTGGCAGCAAATCTGGCGTTGCGAATAAAACTGAAGAATGACCTGCTCGGATGTCATATCAAGCTTGCCGTCGTCGTAAACAAATCGCGATAGACGGTTTACAGAGGTATCCGTAGGGCTGTAAAATGCATAAAGGTATTTATTCGTTTCGTAATCGGGGTCCAGTGCCAATCCCATGAAGCCCTCTTCGGCATTCACATTCGGAACGCCCGATTGATGGTACACGTCGAGAAACCCAACCTGCTTCACCGTTTGGCTATCCTGCTGGAACAACATCAGTTCGCCACGCCGTTGGGCAATAAGGATATCATAATTGGGTAATATGGCCATCTCCGTTGGCTCAAAAAGCGATCCGGTGTGCAACTGCTTTTTAACAAACCGTTGCGGATTCGGCGGCAATTGGGTTTTTACGTTATTGTAATTGAGCTTGAGGTTTTTGCCAACGGCATACTTGATACCTCCCAAAATAAGTTTTAGGTGCAAGGAATCACTGAATGAGGCTTCGGAATGCCCCAGCGCGGTATAAAATGATCTTCCCCCATCATATTCGTGATACCATACCATGGGATGCTCCTCGCCATTGTCTCCACCTTCGTAACTATCTTCATCAATGGTTACCAGTACCTTGCTTTCGGAACTCAGTTTCTTGAAGTTATACCATTCATCGTTATAACTGAATGTGCTAGGAAGTCCTTCCGTAGCTGGATGCAGCGAATCAACAACGTGGAATGTGGCTTCCTGCGGGTGGGGATGCCCCTTAAAGTAACCACCTACCAATCGGCCGAACCAGCCCCAATCATATTCGGTGTCTGATGCGGCGTGGATGCCCACAAAGCCACCTCCAGCTTGGATATACCGCTCAAACGCTGCTTCCTGGTAGTGGTTAAGCACCTCACCGGTGGTACTGAGGAAGACAACGGCCGAATAGTTCTTCAAACTATCATCATTAAACCATGCTGCATTCGTGGTTGTATCCACAGCGTATCCATTTTCGGCAGCAAGTTTAATAAGCGCAGCATTGCCAGCCGGTATTGATTCGTGGTAAAACGCCGTTGTTTTACTGAAGACCAACAGGCGCGGTTGACCACTCCGTTTGTTACACGAATAGTTGGTCAGCAACCAGATAACTGATAAAAAAAGCACTAATGGTTTCGTAACACTTCGGTGATTAAATCTTTCCATGTTTTGGGGTTCAATTACATATAGGATTGCAAAAATGATAATTTTTATGGTATTTTCGTTGTAAATATCAAATAGATTTCGTAAGTTTCACAATACAAATCACCGACATATGCCAATAAGCGCAAATTCCCAATTCTTTACAGATTTTGACGGTTATTTCACCGCCGAGGAAAAAAAACCGTGAATGGAGGGTAAGTTGGAAGAAAACCAAGACTTGGCATTGGTTATGGCCTGGCCAGATCAGACGGCGCGCGGCGATGAACGGTGGATGGCCATACTTAAACAACTCGGTGTCGTAAAAAATCTGAACTTCAAAGTGGGCCATGCTGCCATGGTGCTGGTACATCGGAAAACAGGGTCGTTGGCTTATTTTGATTTCGGTAGGTACATCACGCCACGCGGATACGGCCGGGCACGATCCGTCGAATCAGACCCGCGACTTGCATTGGAAACCAGGGCGCAAATTGACAACAAGAGCCGTATCACCAATCTGGAAACGATTTTGGATGAATTGCACCAAATAGAAGCTGCTACCCATGGTGGTGGCAGGTTGTTTTTTTCGGTTGCCCAGGGCTTGTCGTATGAAGCCGCACACCGATTTGCTACCCGCATCGTGGAGCAAGGTCCGGTAAAATATGGGGCAATCGCTATCGGAAACAATAGTTGCTCGCGCTACGTAGCCCAAGTGTTGTTGGCAGGGTTGGTAAACGAGCAAGCTGCACGACGCCGGATTACCCTGCCCGAAAGCATCAAACCGAGTCCAATGAGCAATGTTGTAAACGCTTCGCCCGACAGGACGATTTACTGCTACCACGAAGGTGAGTTGGAGACCATCCGGATGAGCCGCTGGCGTTCGCTGGGCTTTCAGGTAGACCAGCTATTGCACAACTTTTCGACGGGAAAATCCAAAGGCCTTCCCTGCGATAATAAGCCAGGCAACATAGCCGAGCCCAAACGCCCTAAGACATTGCCCGCTACGGCGCAGTGGCTGGGGGGCATTGGCGAGGGGGCCTGGTTTACCCTCGAACGAGCCGTCGATAACAACACGTTTGTTGTGGCCAAATATGCGGCAAACGGGCACGAAGAATACCGGGTTGCATGTAGCGGTAATCACCCGATAAATCCGGACATGCCTTACCAATTTACCTACCATTGCCACCACAAACACCACATGGTGACGCAATACGGCAAGGAAATTGTACTGGAAACCATCGAAAAGCCAAACAAACAGGCAAAGACAGCATAACAAAACAAAAAGGAAACACACAAACAATATGGAGTTAACTATTTTAAAATCAAAAATTCACACGGTTAAAGTAACGGAAGCAAATGTAGCATACAACGGATCGATAACCGTGGATGCCGATTTGCTGGATGCAGCTCAAATAAAGAAATATGAGCAGGTGTATATAAACAACGCCATAAACGGCAGTCGCGTCATGACATATGTACTCCCCGGAAAGCGCGGGAGTGGTGAGGTTTGCATGAATGGGGGCGCTGCCCTGCACGCCAAAGTAGGCGACACGGTTCATATTCTTAGCTTCTTTAAGGTTACCGAAGAAGAGGCCGAAAGCTATCAACCGGTACTGGTCTTCACCAAAGATAACAACCAAATCGAAAAGATAGACAAATACAATTATTAGTAAATAACTAAATGAAGAATGGGTGTCCCGAAGTTCGCTTTAAGACACCCGTTTTTTATTTACCCCCTGTCAACCAACTGCCAAAGCCATTCCCGTTCACTAATCACCACTTCGCTAATCGAGTTTCGTTAGTCCGATTCATCATTTGCCAAAATAGGCTCTCTTCAAAGAACAATCAGGACAGTACAGGATGATTTTTTATGGTAAAAAAAGTACCATTGTAATCTCCAATTGTTGGCCGTATGACGTTATACGACCCCATTATCAAGCTTAAGTAAAAGCATGCAAATCGATGGAAACATCAGTAAAATGTATTAAATCAGTGAGCTACAAACACCGTATTAATGGTCACTTTCGGTCGCTGGCTCTCGTGGGTATGTTAGCTACAGTTGCCTGTTTCTTTCAGTGCAGCGGCCCCGCACAAAAGCCGTTAACGCTCCAACAAGGAGACCACATCATGCTCGTAGGCAACAACCTGGGAGCGCGGATGATGAATTATGGATATTTCGAAACCGAAATGTACCTGCGGTACCCCGACAGTCTTCTGTATATCCGTAACATGTGCGATGCCGGCAATACACCGGGCTTCCGGCCCCATTCGGGCCGCCCCTCCCCGTGGGCATTCCCTGGCGCCGATACGCTCCAATCAGACACCGACCTGCTAAACAACCCCAATACGCAGGGCCACTGGGAAACCCCCGATGAATGGTTAACCCGACACCAAGCAGATGTCATCATTGCGTTCTTCGGCTATACCGAGTCGTTCCGCGGCGAAGAAGGACTGCAACAATACCGGGAGGAACTCGACGCATTTATTAAATATACCCTGCAACAACACTACAACGATGCCACGACCCCGCGACTGGCCATCGTATCGCCCATTGCTTTTGAAGACCGTTCTGAAGACTACGATTTACCTAACGGCAAGCAAGAAAACAAACGCCTAGCCATGTATACCGAAGCCATGGCGGAGGTAGCCCGAAACAATGACGTACTTTTCGTGGATATGTATCGTACGCTCAGCAAATTGTACGACAGCAACGATAATCCGCTGACGATTGACGGCGCACAGCTGAACGATGCCGGATACCGCGAATTTTCTTCGCGACTGGTCGATGCCGTGTTCGGCAAGGTAAAGGAAACGGACGACACCCACCGGCAGCTGGTTCACGACGCCGTGATGGAAAAGAACTGGCTCTGGTTCCAAGATTTCAAACACCCCAACGGGGTACAGGCGTTCGGACGCCGCTACGATCCTTTTGGACCTGACAACTACCCAGCAGAATTCGCCAAAATACGTGAGATGACAGACATCCGCGACCAAGCCATCTGGAAAGCCGCCCAAGGGATCCGGATGGACCTCGATAGTGCCGATGCGACCACCACCGTATTACCCGAAGTGGAAACCAATTACCTACCACGCAATACCAATTCACCCCTACCGAGGTACCTCTATGGAGAAGATGCACTCGAGAAATTCCATATGGCACCGGGCTATAAAATAGACCTCTTCGCATCCGAACAGGAATTCCCCGATCTGCAGAAACCCGTTCAGCTTACGTTCGACAACCAAGGGCGACTGTGGGTAGCCACCATGCCGTCCTACCCGCATTGGAAACCGGGCGATCCGAAACCGACGGACAAGCTATTGATACTGGAAGATACCGACAACGATGGTAAAGCAGACAAACAAACCATCTTTGCCGACGGCCTGCACCTGCCCATGGGATTCGAATTAGCTCCCGAAGGGGTCTACGTTTCGCAGGGAATGAACATGGTCCTCCTCGCGGATACCGACGGAGACGATAAGGCAGATAAAAAGGAAATCCTACTGAGCGGCTTCGATGACCACGACACACACCATGCCCACCATGCCTATACGAGCGATCCCTCGGGCGCCATATACATGGGACAGGGGGTATTTCTCCTGAGCGACCTCGAAACACCTTACGGCCCGGTGCGCGCCACCAACGGCGGCTTTTTCCGCTACAACCCCACCCGGCATAAACTGGAATATACCGCACAGCTCTCCATCCCAAACCCCTGGGGTATTACCTTCGATGAATGGGGGCAGAACTTTTACGCAGAAACCTCTGGGCCCGATGTGACCTGGATGATGCCCGGATCGCTGAAGCCGGTTTATGGCAAGGCGAATCCGAAAGCCAGAAACCTGATCGAAGACGCCCACCGTGTGCGTCCCACATCAGGGCTCGAATTTATATCCAGCCGCCACTTCCCCGACAGCGTACAGGGCGATATGCTCATCAATAATACCATCGGCTTCTTGGGAACGAAACAGCACGCCGTGGTCGAGGATGGAACGGGCTACCGCAGCTACCACCGGCAAGACTTGATGCGATCGGACGATCCGAACTTCCGGCCTGTCGACATGGAATTCGCACCCGATGGCTCGCTGTATGTCGTTGACTGGCATAATGTGCTGATCGGCCATATGCAGCACAACCAACGTGACCCCCTGCGCGACCATACCCACGGTCGCATATACCGTATTACGTACCCCGCTCGGCCATTGGTCAAGCCAGCCGCCATCGCGGGAGCCGATATCGGTACTTTGCTGGATAACCTGAAACTGCCCGAATACCGGACCCGCTACCGTACGCGGCGTGAACTCCGTGGCCGTGATGCCGACGATGTACTTAAACAGCTAGGGACTTGGCTGGACGGGCTCGATAAAAACGCCCCCCGCTACGAACACCATCTGCTGGAAGGCCTTTGGGTAAGCTGGGGACTCAACCGGGTCGACCAGCCATTGCTACGCAAGCTATTGCAAGCCAACGATCACCGCGTACGCGCGGCAGCTGTAAGGGTACTTCGCTACACCGGGCACCAGGTAAAAGACCAAGCAAAACTATTGCAAAACGCCGCCGCCGACCAGCACGGACGGGTACGCCTGGAAGCCATCGTGGCGGCGTCGTGGTTGGATAAAGATCAAGCGACTCCCATCGTGGAAGAAGCTGCCAAACATCCTATTGATAGCTGGATGGCCGATGCTTACCATACCGCGGCAACCCGGCTGGGAAATGCTACTACGCCGGTTGAAACCGAGACGGATGTTGCCGTCAATACCGATTTGAAAGGACCCGAGCTGGCTCGCTTCAAACAAGGCCAGCTGATTTTCCAACGCGAAGGTTTTTGCATTACGTGCCACCAAGCCGATGGTAAGGGACTGCCCAATTCCGGCTTCCCGCCGCTTGTCGGTTCCCGGTGGGTTTTAGGCGACGATGCCCGTCTGATTAAGCTTACCTTGAATGGATTGCATGGACCTATCGAAGTACTGGGCAAGAAATACCCCGGTCAAGTGCCCATGACACCCTTCGGTGGGCTGTTGAACGATGAAGAAGTGGCCGCCGTGCTTACCTACGTCAAAAACGCATTCGGCAACAAGGGAACACCCATAGATGCCGATCAGGTAAAAGCCATCCGCGCGGCCATTGCCGATAAAAAGGGATTCTACTCGCCAGAGGAACTGCTCGGCGAACACCCCCTGAAATAACGGCGCCAGAACAGGCTAACAGGACAGTGCAGGATGAAATTTTACGGTAAACATAGTAGCATTGTGGACACCAGTTAGCTATTATTTTATGTTACTCAATATCAAATACAATACTAAAAAGGCGTTGCCAACCATCCAAAAGCCAATCATCGATAAGAATCAACAGGATTATCCACACTTCGTGGGTATCGGAGTTTTCACATTTGGACAATAAATCAATCGACTAAACGTGATAGATTGATGGCTAGCAGGCACCTTCAAGGTATTTGTTACACGTATTTTCATGCTAAACAGATATATGCAAACAATCATCAGAAAAAAAACCGGCATCATCGCCGTATGTGTTTCGTTATTAACGATAACGGGATGCCAAACCGAAGACACCGACCAAGAATCCGTGGCGAAGAAACCGAAAGTGGAAAAAATCACAGTGGCTACGGATTTTGTCGTGGAACACCTCTATAGCCCCTCAGAAAACAAAAAGGGATCTTGGGTGGCCATGACATTCGACGACAAAGGACGGATGATTACTTCCGACCAGTATGGGGCGCTCTACCGACTGGAAATGCCGGAAATCGGCTCGGATACACTTACCAGTGAACCGCAGCAACTTGTTTTCCCCAAAGATCAGTGGGAAAACGATAGCACCCAAACCAAAATAGGCATGGGGTACGCCCAAGGGCTGCTTTGGGCGTTCAATAGCCTGTATGTTGTGGTCAACCATGGTGGCGGTGACAAGATGGAGAAAAGTAGCGGCCTCTACCGACTGAAAGACACCGACAATGATGATCAGTTTGACGAAATCACGCAATTGAAGTTGTTCCATGGCCAAGGGGAACATGGTCCGCATAGCATTATTCTCGCGCCCGACGGCGAGTCGCTCTACTTGGTTTTGGGTAACCATACGGACGTACCCGAAATGGATAGCTACTTGTTACCGTCAAACTGGAACGAGGACAACGTCTTTCAATTGATAAAAGACCCACGTGGACACGCCAACGACCGTATGGCCCCCGGTGGCTTCATCGTGAAAACAGATTCGCTCGGAAAAGAATGGCAACTGGTTGCCGGTGGCTTCCGCAATACCTTCGATATCACCTTCAACAACGATGGCGAACTATTTGCATACGATTCGGATATGGAATGGGACTTCGGCATGCCTTGGTATCGCCCTACACGCCTGTTACACGTTACCAAGGGCGCAGAATTCGGGTGGCGTACCGGAAACAGCAAATGGCCAACTTATTATCCCGATGCGTTACCATCCCTGCTTAACATCGGCCAAGGCTCTCCAACCAACCTCCTATACGGTGGTAAAGCAAAATTTCCGGACAAGTATCGCAACAGTTTATTTGCATTCGACTGGAGCTTCGGGATTATCTACACCGTGAATTTAGAACAAAACGGCGCAACATATCAAGTGTCTGCCGAGGAATTCCTTTCCGGGGTACCGTTGCCATTGACCGATGGTGAAATCGGACCGGATGGCTCATTATATTTCCTTACCGGCGGACGGCGGCTGGAATCTGATCTGTACCGCGTTTCCTATAAAGATTACCAGAAAATCAAGGAAGCGTCGAAAAAAGAAGCCCCTATTACCGAAGAAATGGCCATCCGCAGGAAAATAGAAGGCTATTTCGAGTCAGCTCCCGACACGAATATCGTTAACGACGTATGGCCATACCTGAATCACGAAGACCGCCATATCCGTTACGCCGCCACCATGGCACTCATGCACCAGCCGGTTACCACCTGGGGCAAAAAAGCCTTCCGCGAACGGAATATCCGCACAGCAACGCATGCCATGTTGGCCATGGCCAAAATGGGAGACACCATACTCCAACCCGTTATGCTCCGTAAATTGATGACCATCGATTTTGGCCGCATATCGAAAGAAAACAAGATCGCGCTCTTGCGGGCCATGGAAGTATCGTTCTACCGCATGGGTAATGTAAAACCGGAAATCACCAACCGACTCTTCGATTACTTTGCCGACCATTATCCGGCGAACGACAACGCATTGAACCGCGAATTAAGCAAATTGCTTATCCATATCGGCGCGCCATATGCCACCGAGAGAAGCCTCGCGCTTCTCGAAAATGGCATCGATGATTCGACAACCACCTACGCGATGTTAACCAGCTCGGCAGACTTGATTTTAAGAAACCCCGATTATGGAATGACCATAGCCAACGTGCTGGCTAAAACACCGCCGGCGCAACAGATTTATTTTGCCACGGCATTGAGTAAAGCAGATACGGGGTGGACACCCAAACTATATGAACGTTACTTCAATTGGTTCTATGGTGCCTTCGGATACAAAGGTGGCAACAGTTATGTTGGCTTCGTCAATGCCGCTCGGAAAGCGGCGCTGGAAAAAGTACCAACCGAACAGTTCGAACATTACAACACCATTTCGGGCGACTCCCTGTTGACCAATTCGGGCAAGGACTTATTTGCCGATATCACACCGCCTAAAGGTCCCGGTAAAAATTGGAAAATAGAAGACGCCGTGAAAACCGTCGAAGAGGATGAAACCAAAGAATCGCGCAGCTACGAAAATGGTAAGTCGCTATTTGCTGCCGTAAGGTGTGCATCCTGCCACACCATGCAGGGCGAAGGCGGAGACATCGGTCCCGACCTGACCCAACTGGGCACCCGCTTCTCTGTGCAGGATATGCTCACGGCCATCATTGAACCTGGCGACGCAATTTCCGATCAATACGGCAGCAAAGTGTTTGTATTGAAAGACGGTTCGTCCGTCATGGGCCGGTTAATCAACGAGGGCGACGAAAGCTATTCCGTATCCCAAAATCCGTACGCACCCCAGGAATTGAGGGAGATACCGAAGAACGAGGTAGCAGAAATACGGGAATCTAAGATCTCCACCATGCCCCCGGGTACGTTAAATGTATTGAATCCGGAGGAACTGAAAGACCTCATGGCCTACCTCATGGCCGGTGGAAACGAGAATAGTTCAGTCTATAAACAATGATAATGGGCAACGGCAGGATAACAAATTGGGCAAAGAAGGTTTCCAACCCACTGCAAGTGGGTGGCATTGAAACCGCCGTGCTCGATAACGGTGCCGCCAAAGGAACACGGGTAGCCTGGATAAATACCGGGGCCGGGTTACGCTATAAAGTGGTGATCGATCGCGGGATGGATATCGCAGACGCACAGTACAACGCCCATAGCTTAGCCTGGTTAAGCCATGTTGGCATCACGGCACCAGCGCACCGCCCCTATCGTGGCATCGAATGGCTAAATGCTTTCGGGGGTGGGTTGTTGACCACCTGCGGCCTCGACCACATCGGCGGACCGGAGTCCGATGCGAACGGTGAACGAGGGCTTCATAGCCAGTACAGTGGTATTCCGGCTACCATCGAATCCATCATCCAACCCGACCCGGCCATCGGTCAACTGGATATGCAGATAACCGGGGTAGTGAAACAATCGCAACCCCTGGGTGCCCAGTTTACCCTGCGGCGCACCATCTCATGCCGCCTGGGCGAGGCTGCTATCCGTATTGATGACGAGGTTATCAATACCGGGAACATCCCGGCGCCACATATGCTGCTTTATCATATGAACCTCGGATGGCCCTTGGTGGATGAGGATGTGGATATCTGCTGGCAAGGACCATGGACATCGCGCGAAGGGAAAGACAAGGCGAAAATCTTCAGGGAAGGATCGCCGTTTAAAAAAGGAAAGCCACCACTGGAAGACCATGTCGGCATCGGTGAGGAAGCTGCATTTATAGATATCGCTGCAGACCAAGATGGCATGTGCCATTGCGGGATACATAACCCTCACTTGGGAATCGCATTGGCTATTGAATTCAAGAAATCACAGCTTCCATGGATGACCAACTGGCAGCACTGGGGACCAGGAGAATACGTGGTAGGCATAGAGCCCGGCACCCATCCGCCAATCGGGCAATCAAACGCCAGACGAGACGGATCATTGATTGTTTTACAACCAAACGAACGGCGCCACTATGGCGTCACCGTGCGGGTCCATGACAATCCCGAAGAGATTGCCGCGTTTTTGCAGCAAACGGCCAACACACATTAACACATTAGTAAACAGGAATACAGAAAAAAAGACCAAAATACATGATGAACACGAAACAGTTAATTCGCGATGCATTTGATTCCGGTTCCGGAATATTTAGACTAGCACCAACATGGGTACCGCGCTCTTTCTGTGTACCAGGACGGCGCATCAAACTCCACCCCGATGACTATTATGTGCTCGGGGGAGTCCGCGGTGGTATAGACGAACGCTGGCTATCATCAACTACTCCGGCAGAAAACGGTCCCCTCACAGGTGAACACGAGGGACTGAGCCAAGTTGTTTATGAAAAGGACGGACAAACCGCACAATTCCTCCTCCGGGATGCCGTAGACGAACTAAAGGGCGAACTGATCGGCTCGCGGATATGGGACGAGCATGGCAGCTGGCCCATGTATTCCAAATTTTTCGATAATATGGGGCCCCTGCCCCACCACGTACACCACAACGATGAGAAAGCCGCTCTCGTAGGCCAAAAAGGAAAACCCGAAGCATATTACTTCCCGCCGCAGCTAAACAACCACGGTGGCGACTACCCGTATACGTTCATTGGCTTGGCTCCGGGCACAACCAAGGAGCAGATACGCGAATGTTTGGAGAACTTCACGAAGGGCGACAACAAAATCACGAATTACTCACAAGCTTATCGCTTGGAACCGGGAACGGGTTGGGACGTTCCTCCCGGCCTGTTGCACGCACCGGGTAGCCTATGTACCTATGAGCCGCAGAAAGCATCAGACGTGTTCGCCATGTACCAGTCGCTGGTCAACGAGGCCATCATCCCCGAGGAATTGCTGTGGAAATGCACACCCGAAGACCGGCTGGGCGACTTTGATGAATTGATTGACGTGCTCGATTGGGACCTCAACCTCGACCCCAACACGATGAAAAACCGGTTTATGCCGCCACTGCCCGTTCATAACGAAGCGGAAATGAATGCTGCAGGGTACTCCGAAAAATGGATTTGTTACAAATCGGAGGCATTCAGCGCCAAGGAGCTGACCATATTCCCCGGGGCAACGGTAACCATCCACGACGCGGCAGCCTATGGCATGATCATGATGCAAGGCCACGGCAAAATGGGCAACTGGGACATCGAGACACCTGCACTTATCCGGTATGGCCAGCTCACCTACGATGAGTACTTCGTGAGCGAATCTGCCGCGCAGGCTGGAGTTAAAATCACCAACTTATCGAAAACCGATCCTATCGTGATGCTGAAGCACTTCGGACCGGAAAATCCCGATCTGGTGATATCGTAATCAGATGTTTAATCACTTAGCTCTAAAATATCCGTAGCGGAATACGCTTATCGCAGCGGAGAAATGAATAACTTTCTTTTATAGACAACGCTATTTATTGTATACAATAGAAATTTAGCTAAGTTTACCTTTCATTAACTAGTAAAGATATGGATGCAACAAATAATTTTCCGAAATTACACAACGCAACGTGGCCGGGTATTGTAGGCAAGGGCCCCGATTCAGAACCTGTTATCCCTTTTGACGACCTACTTGCCTATACGGCGGCAGCAGAGGTCGACGGCATAAAATTCGATGGAGTCGATATCGGGCTGTTGGAACCGCACGTGGATTTCAATGGCGGCAGCGACGAAGTGAAACGTCTGGCCGATAAAGTAGCCCACCATGGCTTGAATATCGGTTCGCTCGTTGCTCCTATTTGGGCGGGATCGGCCATGGGCAGCGAAGAAAACCGGAAAACATTTGTGGAAATGGTGCGGAAGTCGTGCCAATTCGGGCAACAATTGCGTGAGTTGGGCGTCCGCCCCTATGGGGTGATACGCATCGACTCCTCATGCTCCCCGGCGGCGTGGGCAGAGGACCCCGTAGGCAACACAAAAGTCATCGCCGAGACATTCAGAGCAGCGTGCGATGTGGCGGCAGACTACGGCGAACAGCTGGCTGCTGAAGGTGAAATATGCTGGGGCGGTATGCACAGCTGGCGCGCCATGCTGGACACGCTGGAAGCAGTAGACCGACCGAATATGGGCTTCCAGGCTGATATGTCGCACACCTTCTTGTACCTGTTGGGCTATAACAAACCTGAAGACCGAATTCTTCCTGTAGATTTCGATTGGAGCGACCGCGCAACCCTCACTGAAGGGCTCAAAACGCTTACCCGCGCACTGCGCCCCTGGACAATCGACTTCCACGTAGCGCAGAACGATGGTACGGTATTCGGATCGGGCTCGCATGATAAAACAGGACGCCACTGCCTGCCCAATGACCCGAACGGCAAGCTAGACATCGCCGCGGATGCTGGCCATTGGTTGCGCGATGAACAAGGACAGCTCACCAAAAAATTCAATCACATCTGCTGGGACGGGTGCATGTTCCCGAATGCCGTGCTCAATAAACAAGAAACATGGAATGACATATTGGCCGCGCTGGTGAGCGTGCGCAACGCACACGGGTGGCAAGAAGGATAATACGTAAACATCATCGGTATGCAAAGTAATCCAAGCACTTCCTTTTTTCTACTGATTGCCCTATGGCTGGGCGCCACCTGTTGTACGGGTAATAGCACCGCTTCGGATACGGAGCAACAGATCCAGCAATCGGATCAATGGGTTACCTATGCCGGGGGCGACGGACCGGGAAAAGGTAAACATATCGTACTGATCAGTGGCGACGAGGAGTACCGCTCAGAAGAGGCCCTGCCCATGCTGGCGCAGATCCTGGCGAAACGGGCGGGGTTTACCTGTACCGTCCTCTTTTCCCTCGACCCGGAGAGCGGTGAAATCGATCCCAACCAACAGGCTAACATACCCGGGCTCCAAGCGTTGGAAACGGCCGACCTCATGGTCATCTTCACCCGGTTCCGAGAGCTTCCTCCCGAGCAGATGCGCTATATCGACGACTACCTCATGGCGGGCAAACCCGTAATCGGCCTTCGGACTGCTACCCACGCCTTTCACTACGCGAAGCATCAAGAAGACCAGTATGCCAAATATGACTTCCAAAGCAGCGTACCGGGATGGGAAAAGGGCTTCGGCAAAATCGTCCTTGGCGAAACATGGGTAAGCCACCATGGTGACCACGGCAGCGAAGGAACTCGCGCCGTGATCAATGACGCTCATGCCACGCATCCCGTGTTGAAGGGTGTTACGGATATCTGGGGCCCCACGGATGTGTACACCGTGGGGGCGCTCAACGACGCAACGATATTGCTTTATGGGCAGTCGACCAGCGGCATGACCGCTGATGCTCCAGTCAATACCGAAAAGGAAATGCTGCCTATCGCCTGGACGCGGGCCTACCAACTGCCTGGAGGAAACCCAGGAAAAGCCTTCGCTACGACCATGGGTGCATCGGTAGACCTCCAGAGTGCTGATCTGCGGCGATTATTGGTGAATGCCAGCTTCTGGGCCACGGGCCTGGAAATCCCCCGGCAGGTCGATGTATCAACCGTATCAACGTACGCACCAACCATGTTCGGTTTTGACGATTTCAAACGTGGACAATTTCCAGCAGACTTCAGGATGAAGACCGACTAACACTTGGATAAGTGATATGCTAAAAATCAAAATATGTTAAAAATAGGAGTCAATACCTTTCTGCTTACCTCGCCGTTTACCAGCGAACAGGTGGATATCTTCGGTCAATTCAAAGCTTGGGGCTGCGATGCCGTTGAAATTGCCTTGGAAGATGCCTCGCATATAGACCCTCGTATCATCAAACAAGCGCTCAGTGAGCATAACATCACCTGCTCTTCAATCTGTGCGGCTATGGGCCCGGGGCGCGACCTCCGCGGTACACCGGCGGAACAACAGGCAGCCATCGAATACATCACCCAAGTGATGGAGGTTATGGCACAAATCGAGTGCCCCGTGATGGTTGGTCCGTTGTATTCCACCGTGGGCAGAGCCGAACCAACACCTAAAGACGAATACCGTAAGCAGTGGGATACCGTGGTGTCACACCTGCAACGCCTGGCGGCTCGGGCCGGTGACTTGGGGGTTAAGTTGGCTTTAGAACCACTAAACCGTTATGAAACCGACTTTATCAATACCGCTGATCAGGTAACGGCACTGGTCGATGATATCGGCCATCAAGCTATTGGTATTCTGTTAGACACCTATCACATGAATATCGAAGAGAAAGATTCGGCAGCTGCCATCCGAAAAGCGGGGCACCGCTTACTACATGTCCACGCATGCGGTTGCGACCGCGGCGCACCCGGTGGCGATCATATCGACTGGGATCGTATCCGCGGAGCCCTGCAGGAAGTCAATTACCGGGGGAATTTAGTCATCGAATCGTTTACGCCGGCGGTCAAAGTGATCGCCAAAGCTGCCTCCATCTGGCGAGATTTCGAGCCCTCCCGAGAAGATATTGCCAAAAAAGGGGTTGCTTTTCTACGTAACCATTTTATGACGGGTTTTTAATTTTATAAACAAAATTTAGAAACTGACGATAAACATCGTATTTTCAACGCTTCATTTGGATATCGAATGGGTATTAGAAAAAACAATCAGGATTTAACCAGTTAAAACAGTAAAAAAATGAACGACAACGTTAACAGAAGTGCGCTATTCAATGGCTCTTGTTTCGCGCTGATCACCACGGCTTTTACATTTTCCATTCGAGCGGGGATCTTGCCCCAGCTTGGCGCAGAGTTTAATCTGACCGACACGCAACTTGGGTTTATTAACTCCATGTTTTTCTTCGGATTCCCAATTTCCATGATATTGGGCGGACTGTTTTACCACACGTTCGGCCCAAAGAATATCATGCGGGTAGCGTTTATCGCACACACCATCGGTATTATCATGACCATCTACGCGGGTGGCTATACCACACTCCTGCTGTCTACCTTATTCATCGGTTTTGGAAATGGATGTACCGAGGCGGCTTGTAATCCCATGATTGCCGATATGTATTCCGGCGTTAAAATGGACAAAATGCTAAACAGGTTCCACATGTGGTTTCCCGGCGGCATTCTGTTAGGCGCATTGATTTCCCAGTTCATGACCAGCTTAAACTTGGGATGGGAGCTACAAATGTGGATTACCATGGTTCCGACAGTTATTTACGCGTTCCTGTTTTTCGGTAAAACGTTTCCCAAACCCGTGGTGGAGGCCGCAGCGTCATTGGGCCAGAACGTCCGCGCCATGTTTACGCCGACGTTCTTGTTCATTTTCTTCTGCATGTTCCTTACCGCAATTTCCGAATTCGGTCCCAACCAATGGGTAAGTGTAATCATGGCAGCCAGCGGTGCTGAACCCATGTTGATACTGGCATTGACCAGCGGACTAATGGCGGTGGGGCGGTTCTTCGCCGAACCGGTAGTGCGCGCATTTGGCCAAACGGGTGTGTTACTGGGCGGAGCCATTTTAACGGCCATCGGCATCTATATGTTTAGTGTGGTAACGGGACCAATGGCCTATGTCGCAACGGTCATTTTTGCCATCGGCATCTGCTATTTCTGGCCGGTTATGATTGGTGCCACGGCACAACGGGTACCGAAGAGCGGAGCCCTGGGAATGTCAATTGTCGGCGGTGCCGGCATGCTTTCTTCGGCCATCTTCCAACCCATTATCGGGAGTTGGATCGATGGTGCCCGCGCCACAAATGCAGCTGCCGGGTTGACCGGAAATGCACTTGAACTTGCTACCGGCCAGGATGCGATGGTGAAAATGCTTAGTTTTCCGACGCTCCTCATCGTCTTGTTCCTTATATTTTTCTTTTGGCAAAAGAATAAGCACACCAAGCCAGCGGAAGAAGTACCCACGGCTGCTGCGTAAGCTGCTGCCTATGGGCGCTGCGGGCGGGGCGTTATGCCCGGCTAAACGGTGCTTAACATGATGACAAACAGTTAATGGCGATTATTTATCGACAATGGCAATGTTATTTACTAATAAATCAGTAATATGGATATGAAAAAACAGTTAAGAATAGGTTTGATCGGGTGCGGTTTTATGGGCCGCACGCATTCCAACGGGTACAATCGCATACAGAACTTCTTTCCCGACCTTCAATACCAACCGGTACTCCAGGCCGTGTGTTCCCGACGGGAAGAAAAGGTAAAGGCCTTCGCAGCCCAGTGGGGATATGCCTCCTACGAAACCGACTGGCGTAAATTGATTGCCCGCGACGATATCGATGCCGTGGATATCTGCACGCCTAACCACCTGCACGCAGAGATTGCCATCGCTGCGGCCGCTGCCGGAAAAGTGGTACTGACCGAGAAGCCGCTTGCACGAACCCTGGATGAATCCAAGGCGATGCTCGATGCCGTTACCAAAGCAGGGGTAAAAAACATGGTTTGGTACAACTACCGTCGGTTGCCCGCCGTAACGCTGGCCAAGAAAATCATCGAATCGGGCAAACTGGGGAGAATATTCCATTACCGGACGAATTTCCTGCAAGATTGGACCATCAGCGCCGATGTACCACAAGGGGGCGATGCAACATGGCGCATGGATGTCGATGCGGCCGGATCGGGCGTCACCGGCGACCTTTTGGCCCATTGCATCGATACCGCCATGTGGCTCAACGGCAGCATCTCCGAAGTATCGGCAATGACCGAAACGTTTGTAAAACAACGGGTACATGCGGACACCGGTCAGCTGCAGGATGTCGGGATCGATGATGCCTGTATTTTCCATTGCCGGTTTTCAAATGGTTCATTGGGCCTCTTTGAATCTACCCGCTACGCCCGGGGCCATAAGGCGTTATATACATTTGAAATCAATGGTGAAGACGCGTCGATAAGATGGGACCTGCACGACCTCAATAGACTGGAATACTTCGACAACCGGTGTGAGTCTGACGTGAAAGGCTGGAGCTCCATCCACGTGACCAATGGCGACCACCCCTATATGGATAAATGGTGGGTACCCGGGCTCGGAATCGGTTACGAACATAGTTTTATCCACCAAGTAGCAGATTTCCTCAAAAGCTTGGAAACGGGTGAACCATGCCAGCCGGATTTTCAAAATGCCTATGAAACGCAAAAGGTATGTGAAGCAGTCATTGATTCGGCAAATTCCAAAGCTTGGAAAAATACAAACGTAGAACTATGAATATATTAACAATCGGTACGATTGCCCTATCCACCTTGGCCATATCGTCTTGCACGTCGGGCAATTCCCAGCAAAACGCCGGAAATGCGTCCGACTCAACGGACTACTTAACGTTGTTTGATGGTACAAGTCTAACGGGATGGCGTGGCGACACAAGCCTTTGGCGGGCCGAAGATGGCGTCCTCGTGGGCGAAATTGTGGCCGGCGAAGAGCTAGCCAACAACTCCTTCATCATCTGGGACGGTGGCTCACCGTCCGATTTCGAATTGATTGCCGAATACCGGATGACCGGTAAAGGCAATAGCGGCATCAACTACCGTAGCGAAGAGCTCACCGAGCCCCGTTTTGCCCTCAAGGGTTACCAAGCCGATATCGATGCGGCAAACACCTACACGGGGCAAAATTACGAAGAGCGGGGCCGCACCATACTGGCATTTCCGGGGCAATCTGTTAGGCTCCCGGAAGTATCCGGCCCTATCAGCGAATATGCCAAAGGGAATATATGGACAGCCGCAGAACAAGGAGCGTCGCTTGGCGACCGCGACTCCTTACGAACGCTGATCAAGGAAAACGACTGGAATGAAATCCGCATCGTCGCCAAAGGCAATCAACTGGAGCACTACATTAATGGTACACTGATGAGTAAAGTGGTCGACGACGATGTAGCCAACAGGAAACTGGAGGGAGCACTGGGCTTCCAGGTGCACGTAGGTCCACCCATGAAAATCGAATACCGGAATATCCGGTTGAAAAACCTCGATTAACCAGCGTGTTCTGACACAGAGACGGGGCCAATGAAACTATTGTGCCCCGTCTTTGTTAACCAAAAAACGATTATACTATGCCCGTCATTCAACACCAAACAGCATCACAAACGATCGGTATCAATTACGTCGATTACGGAAGTGGCCAACCGATCATCCTCATCCATGGCTGGCCACTGAGCCACAAAGCCTGGGAAAAACAAATTCCTGCGCTCGTAGAAGCCGGTTATCGCGTAATCGCATACGATAGACGGGGATTCGGCCAATCCGATGCTCCATGGGAGGGCTACGATTACGATGCACTGGCAAGTGATCTGCATGCGTTGATTACCCAGTTGGATCTCCAACAGGTAAACTTGGTGGGCTTTTCGATGGGCGGCGGCGAAGTGATCCGATACCTCACACAATACGGAGCCGATAAGATCAACAAAATAGCGCTTGTGGCATCGATCATCCCGCTGGTGAAACAAAAGCCCGACAATCCTGCTGGCGTGCCCGAAGCTGCCCTTAAAGATATCTTGGCGGCCTTGTTAACCGATCGCCTGCATTTCCTGTCCAATTTCCACCCGGCTTTTTATAATTACAAAACCGACGGCGAACCCGTGAGTGAGCAACAGCTGATATACGACTTCAGTATTTCGTCTCATGCCGCTCCACACGCCACCATCGGCGCCGCAAAAGCATGGATGGATACCGACTTCCGCACGGAATGTAAGCAGGTAACCGTACCGACCTTGATTATCCACGGAAAAGCGGACGAAACGGTGCCTATTGCAACATCGGCAGCGCAAGCAGCGTCCTTCATTCCAAACAGCAAACTCGTGGTTTATGACGATGCCCCGCATGGTTTGAACCTCACCCATGCCGACCAGTTAAATGGCGAATTGATTGCGTTCTTCAAATCGTTCGGTCAATGAATTTTAAATCACATTTTCATATCCAAAAATTCCTTAATCGGATTTTTTATAGTAGGTTTGCAACCTTTTAGCAGTTGAATGTTTACACCGGAAACGCTTAGGGAGGAACTGGCCAAACCGAAGCAGATTGTTATTACCACACACCACAAACCCGACGGAGATGCATTGGGCTCATCGTTGGCGGTATACCATTGGTTGAAAGCCAAAGGCCACACCGTCCGTGTAATTGTACCCTCAGATTTCCCGACCTTCCTGGACTGGATGCCGGGCCGGCAAGACATTCTTGTATACACCGCAAACAAAGCAGCTAGCGATGTACACATTGCAGCCGCCGATATCATCTTTTGCCTCGACTTTAATGGCCTGCCACGCATCCATGCCATGGCCGATAGCGTGAGAGACGCAAAGGGGGTGAAAATCATGATAGACCATCATCTAGACCCCGAGGGTTTCGATGATTACCGACACTGGGATAGCAGTGCTGCCGCAACCGCGCAGTTGGTATATGATTTTATTGTTGACGTCATCAGCGACCATGGTGCTATCACACCCGAAATCGCCACGTGCCTATACACCGGTATCATGACCGATACGGGCTCCTTCCGGTTCCAGACCACCACCCCATCAGTACACCGCATTGCGGCCGACCTGATTACCCTAGGCGCCAAAAACTGGGAAATCCACGAACACGTGTACAACAGCTATACCGAAAATCGATTGAAATTCCTCGGTTTCTGTTTGTTGAACCGCCTCGAAGTGTTGCCCGAGTACCGAACAGCACTGTTTAGCATATCGCGGCAAGACCTCCACCGGTTCAACATCACTACGGGCGACACCGAAGGACTGGTAAACTATGCCCTGTCGATTAGTGGCATGAAGCTTGCCGCATTGGTTGTCGACCGCACCGACCAGGTTAAGCTTTCGCTGCGGTCTATCGGAGACTTCCCGTGCAATGAAGTATGTAAAAAGCATTTCAATGGTGGTGGGCACCGCAACGCAGCGGGCGGTAATTCCAATGATCCGCTACCGGATGTTGTCCAGCATTTCAAAGCGTTATTACCCGAATATAAATCACTATTATTAAAATAATTAATCTCACACAAAAACATGAAGAAATCAATTTTTAGTTTGGGGCTTGCCATCGCGATATTGGGTAGCGCCTGCCAACAGTTTGAGAAGGGATCGGGCGGCCTACAATACAAAATCGTGAAAGACAATGGCCAGCCCAAGGCACAAGCGGGCGATTTACTTTCCGTGCATTTAACCGTCACGTCAGATCGGGACTCCTTACTGCAAAGCACATATAAAATCGGGCTTCCCCAAATCGTCAATATCGCCCCAGACTCAGCAGAGGGCCTTTATCCGGGCGATTACAACTCCATGTTCCGGATGTTGGGCGAGGGCGACAGCGCCGTCTTTAAACTCGACCTCGACACCATGGCAGCCAAAACCATGCGACCGAAACCGGAAATTGCCGATAAGTACATTATCTTCAATGTCAAGGTAAACAAACATTTCAAGAAAGGCGATTTGACCGATAGCGCATTGTATGCCGAGGTGAACACCTATTTCGACGCCGAAATTGAAAAACTGAAGACGTCGGAAGAAGGAAAAATCGCTAATTACATCAAGGAAAATAACCTTGAACCGCTGAAAACGGCTTCAGGTCTGCAATATATCATCGTAGAAGAAGGCACAGGCGAAAAACCTGTAGCAGGCGATACCGTACAAGTAAACTATACCGGTGCGCTGGTAGCCACCGGCGATGTGTTCGATACATCCATCAAGGAGGTTGCAGAAAAGAACGATATATACAATGCGATGCGGCCCTATGAACCAGCGAAATTCGCGATTGGCGTTCGTCAGGTTATCCCCGGTTGGGACGAAGGTTTGCTGTTGCTCCCCAAAGGAAGCAAAGCGAAGCTCATCATTCCCTCGGCATTGGGTTACGGCGAAAACGGTGACGGCCGCGGCGTAATTCCACCATTTGCGCCTTTGGTATTCGATATCGAGCTGATCGATATCCTGAAGCCTGTAGCGTCCGACTCCACGGCACAGGATAGCACCGAAGAATAAGCTCCAAACAAAAACGCCTTCCACCCGGAGGGCGTTTTTGTTTTACGGCCCACGGCGACTTGATTTTGAAAGGCGAGTTAGCTAAGTTTGCAGCAAACCCCACGATTAGCTATGGAACTCACGGATACGCATACACACCTGTATTACCTTTACGGATCTCCTGAAATGGATACCCAGATGCAGCGGTGCTTCGACAACGGCGTAAAATATTGCTTGCTCCCCAATGTGGATAGCGAATCCATCGCTAAGGTATTGGGCACCGTGGCGGCGTATCCCGATAACTGTTTTGCCATGATGGGACTGCACCCGTGCGACGTCAAAACAGGCTATCACCAGGAGCTGAACCGGATAGAACAGGCAATCGCCAGTAATAAAATCTATGGAATCGGCGAAATCGGTATCGACTTGCATTGGGATAAAACCACCTTATCACTGCAACAAGAAGCCTTCCGCATTCAAACCGGATGGGCAAAGGATACCGGACTCCCCGTTTCCATCCACTGCCGGGACGCATTCGATGAGCTCTTCGCGCTGCTGGAGGAGGTGCAGGACGGGCGACTAACCGGCGTATTGCATTGCTTCACAGGGAACATGGAGCAGGCACAACGAACGATCGATCTGGGCTTACACCTCGGTATCGGCGGGGTGCTGACCTATAAAAATGCAGGTCTCGACACCGTCGTATCCCAACTCGACCTCCGGCATATCGTGCTGGAAACCGACGCACCGTACCTCGCGCCCGTACCACATCGGGGAAAAAAGAATGAAAGTAGCTATCTGCGTTATATTGCACAAAAATTCGCAGATTTGCACGGGATCTCGGTCGAAAACGTAGCGTCTATCACGACGGAAAACGCTAAACGGATATTCAGTTTTAAATGAACAATGTTTTCGTAATCTATACGGGGGGCACCATCGGAATGGTCAAAGATGAACAGAATGGCACCTTTATGCCGTTTGACTTTGACCTCATTGCCAAAAATATCCCCGAGCTGGCACGACTAAACTACAACCTCACCGTCCACTCGTTTACGCCCATCATCGACTCGTCCAATATGCAACCGGCCATATGGGTCGAAATGGCCAATATCATCAGAGACAACTATGCCAATTACGACGGTTTCGTTATCCTCCATGGCTCCGACACCATGGCCTTTTCCGCGTCGGCACTAAGCTTCATGCTGGAAGGACTGCAAAAGCCGGTCATCCTTTCCGGGTCTCAACTGCCCATAGGTGAAATCCGTACCGACGCGAGGGAAAACCTCATTACCGCATTGGAGCTCGCCTCGGCAAAAAAGAAGGACAAATCGCTCATCCATGAGGTCTGTATATTTTTCGACAACAAACTCTTCCGCGGCAACCGGTCGTTCAAATACAACTCCGCAAAATTCGAAGCCTTCCGATCGCCCAATTATCCGGTGCTGGTAGAGGCAGGCGTACACCTCAAATACAACCGCGATGCGTTACTGGACAACAGCGGCAAGGAATTCACGCTGCATACGGCATTAGACAACGCGGTGTCCGTACTCAAGCTATACCCGGGCATCAGCCGGGAGGTCGTTCGGGCCGTGCTCGAATCGCCAGCACGTTCGGTCATCATGGAAACGTTCGGGTCGGGCAATACCACTACCCATCAATGGTTTCTCGACCTCATCGACAGCGCCATACGTAGTGGAAAAAACATCCTCAACATCTCCCAATGCAAGGTGGGCAGCGTAGAGCTTGGGCGCTATGAGACCAGTAAGTATTTAAAAGAAATGGGCGTAATCAGCGGTTATGACATGACATTTGAAGCCGCAGTGACCAAACTCATGTACTTACAAGGCGAATTCGAAAAGCAAAGTGATGTAGCGTATTGGGCAGAGCGGAACCTCCGCGGAGAGATGACGGTATAAACCGCCGCCGTTACGCACGAAACCCTTCAGCTACCAGTGCATCAGCTACAATAAACGTACTTCCACCGATAAATATAAAGTCAGCCGCCGATGCCGACCGCTTTGCTGCTGTGAGGGCCTCAGCGACGTTAGTAAATGCATCGCCGGTTAACCCGTGATCGCCAGCCGCAGCACGCAACTCCTCGGCAGGAAGCGCCCTTGGCATGGCCACCTGGCAAAAATAATAGCGGGCCCCTTTCGGTAACAGGGGAAGGATATGGCTCGGTTCCTTGTCGCGCATCATCCCGATAACCACGTGGAGCGTTTCGTGTGGGGTAACCGCGATATTCGCCAAAACCTCCCGCCAACCGTCGACATTATGGCCTGTATCGCAAACAATCGTCGGATCGGTCGCCACCGTTTGCCAGCGGCCCATGAGTCCGGTAAGCTGCTGCACATGGGTCAATGCATACCTCATATCGGCATCGGTAACATCAAAGCCTTGCTGTTGCAATTCGGCCACGGCACATCGTACCGCTGGCAGGTTCTTGGCCTGATAGCTCCCCCGTAAATCCAATGCATAACGCCCACTTTCGGGCAAATCCCGCCGCGTTGCACGGAGGTGGAGTTGTCGTTCATCGCGGCCTAAGTGGTCTATTTGCCATTGATCCGATGCGAACACAAGCCGACTTCCCTTCTCCGCAGCTACGCGCTCGAATACGCCCGCCACCGCTTCCTGCCGTTCGCTCACCACTACAGGAATGCCCGGCTTGATAATCCCCGCCTTTTCGCCCGCTATTTCGGGCAGCGTACCGCCCAGCATCGCAGTATGGTCATAACCAATATTCGTGATAATGGAAAGTAAAGGCGTGATGATATTGGTCGAATCCAACCGTCCCCCCAAACCGGTCTCCACGACCGCCACATCGACCTGTTCTTCAGCGAAATAGGCAAAGGCCATGGCCACCGTTACTTCAAAAAATGAGGGTCGGATATGCTCCATCAGCGATTGATGGTCATGAACAAATGCCGCCACCCAGGCCTGCGGAATCATCGTACCGTCCGTACGGATACGCTCGCGGAAATCCAACAAATGCGGCGACGTGTACAAGCCCGTCTTGTAACCCGCCTGCTGTAAGATCGCCGCCAGCATGTGCGACGTGGAACCTTTACCGTTGGTACCTGCGATATGAATCGATTTAAACCGCTCGTGGGGGTTGCCAAGCGCCTCACAAAGGCGATAGGTGTTGGTCAGGTCTTTCTTGAATGCAGACGCGCCATCGCGCGTGAACATGGGTAAACGCGCATAGAGGTAATCAACCGCTTCGTCGTAATTCATGGCCGATCCGGAGGTTTAGTGAATAGATGTCTACTTGAGCTTGAACCGGAAAGGAATCAACCCGCGTTGCTCGCGCGGCGCACGCTCAATTTCGTTAAACCGGGCGCCCCTCACTGCACGTTCACACTTATCCCATAAAGCCTTATCCGTGAGCGTCGTCCCTTTTAAACTAACTCGGGCAAATGTAATTCGGCCGTCTCGTGCCACGCGCACTTCCACCATCACCACACCGGCCTGCTGGCCGTTATCTTCAATATTGGGCGGCACAGCCCATCCCCTATTCTGGATGGAAAGTCCGATATCGCCATCACCCGATCCACCCTCACCGTAATTCGACGCCAGCGGATCGCCTTGGTTGCTACCTTGGTTGCCACCTTCCGTACCCGTACCATCCCCCCTACCGGTCGAGTTATTACGCTTTCCGGTGTATAACGCATTGGGATTGATTGCTGGCTTACTTTCTTCCTTCTCGGCCGTTGCTTCTTCCGCGTTAGCCTTCTTAGGCTCATTGGCCACCACCGCAGGCGCATCGTCCATATCTTGTGTCGCCACACGCTGCTCCGTTACCTGTTGCGATGGAGTCTCCTGGATTTCCTGTTGCGGGTCAATTTTGTCGGGCCGTACATTATTGGCGTTGGGATCGGTAGATGCCTCGTCGACCGTCATATAATCGTCGCCCATGCCGACATCCGAGGTGCCGTAGTTCACAATAATGCCCCCGGTTCCGATATCCGGAAAAGCCGACCCGATCATGATGATGAAACTGAGAATCAACAATCCCCCCATGATACCGCCGGATATCCACAGCGCCTTGGGGTAGTTATTTTCCTCTTGTAAATGATAATAACCCATCTTATCTCGTTATCTTTTACGTTTCCTATAGGATGCTTTACCTAGTTAAATTCCATAAATCCGTTATTGCTCCGGCAACGGTTCGGTAGCGAGCACCAGCCGTATTTTCAGTTTGTTGGCAACATCCATCACCGAAATCACGTTTTGGATGGGCACCGTACTGTCGGCATAAAGCATCACCGTGAGCTCTTCGCCCGGCTGAACATACGCCTGTATCGCACTCAGCAGGTTTTCATAGGGCACTTCCTCCTTATCGAGGTAGTATTTCAAATCTTGGGTAACCGATACGGTAATCGTTTTTTTGGCAACGGATTGCTCACCAGCGCTCGAACGCGGCAACAGCAACTTCACCACCTGCGGATTCGAAACCGCCGACGCCAACAAGAAAAACAACATCAGGAAAAACATGATGTCGTTCAGGGAATCCGTAAAGACCCTTACCTCCGATTTATTTCGCTTCGCTTTTAAGTTCATTCGTCAATCACCTTTCTTATGGTCTCATTACCAGAATTTATGAGCCGGGTTCATCCAGTAAGTCAACAAACTCTATTGCATCTGTTTCGATGCGGAGAATCAGGCGCTCAAGCATGGTGTTCAACCAATGGTAGCCGGCAAATGCCAGGATACCGATGGTCAGCCCGGCAGCCGAAGCGATCATCTTCACATACAGCCCCCCCGATACACTGGCAATATCGATACCGCCGGCTGCTTCAACATCGCGGAAAATGATGATAACGCCGAAAATCGTTCCTACGAAACCCAACATGGGCGCAACACCGGCAATAATGCTTAATATATTAAGGTTTTTCTCCAACCGGGCAACTTCCAGCTTACCGATGTTCTCTATCGCGCCCTCGATATCCTTGATGGGCCGCCCGATACGTACCAGCCCTTTCTCGAGCATCCTGCCTAACGCACTATTGCTTGTCCTACATACCGATAGCGCAGAATCCAAGCGGCCCGAAAGCACACTTTGCTTGACATGCGACATCAAATTCGGATCATACTTCGAAGCTTTTTTTATCGTAATGTAACGCTCGATAAACACGACGAGCGTAGCAAAAAGCAAAAGTAAAAGAGGGATCATGATCCACCCAGCCTTGAAAAGCAATCCGATAAGACTGATTTTATCACTGGCGAGTTCGACCGTCTGTTGCGTTGCCCCCGCTAACGTATCAAGCGGATAAATGGTGTCTTGTAAAAGTGACATAAATTTTTAGTATGATTTCCTATTGTTCTATATATATGTAATCGTTAATTATGCGTTATTTTCGCTATCCAGGCCCCGGGCTCAAACGTTTTCTGTACCCGTGCCAGCTCCCTGTAAGCTGCTTCTTCCGTAGCATATGAGCCCCAGCTGATCTTCTTGCGATTGCCCGGCATCTTACTGTCAATGGCTTGCAGGTCGTAGCCTTTGGCTTTCATTTCGGCCACAAACTTATCGGCCTGCCGCATCGTGGCAAATGACCCAACGATAATTTCGTATGTTACCGAGGGCTTGGCCGGTGGGGCACTCGCCACCGGTACGCTGTCTACGCGCAGCGAGTCGACCGCGGCAGCCAATAAACTCGAATCGGCAATCACGGAATCCCGATCGCCATCGACCAGGGGTATTTTCTCTTCGGAGGGCGACGGAAGAACAGCCTGTTTGTCAGGCACTGCTTTACGATCAACAACCGCACCGCCAAACCAAGCGGGCTGGTATTTCCAAACCACCACCGAAGCGATCAACATCGCAGCGATTATCCCTCCTATCATCCACGGTGTATAACTTCTTCGGTCGGTGCCTCCCTCCGAAACAACCAACTCCTCCGTCGGCTCTACCGGTACATCGGCCACATGATCGACCGGAATTTCCGGCTCATCAGGTTCATGGGCTGCCGGCGACGGCGCAGCAATCGGTTTTGCAACGAATCGATCCGCCTCAAACGGTTTGAAAATGAAGGTCGCGCCATCGGCAAGCAAGTAGCCCAGCCCATCCAGCAATGCTTCACCATTCCGGCTAATGGCATTCATCACAGCCGCCACTGCACCTTCCAGCATCGCCTTAGCTCCACCCTCATCCAGCTGATGCTGGGCTGCCAGGTAAGTCGTCAGCTGAAACGCTTCCGTATCGCCGTCGACAAGCTCGATGCGATCTTCGGGCGGAAGAAACGCCGACCGGTCGGCATCATAGGCTGCAGGTTGATGGGTTTTCTTGAACACGCCAATGCCCGGTACGCCAACCGCGGGGTACCGTCTCAACAGATTCGCTATGCTCACACCCAAATTCATATACTCGCTTCCTTGCTCAACTGCGCGCTACAAAACTACCATCTTCTCTGCGGAACATCAAAAAGAAAAATTAATACCGCCAATAACGTTCATCCCCAAACGCGGATAAAACAGGTAACGTTCGTAGTTGGTACCCACCATGTTATTCAACCGTACATAAACCCCTATGCGGTCCGTGGCCCGGTACTCCGCTCCAGCGCTGAGGTCTGCAAACGACGGAATGGTCGTTTTACGCATACCTGTCGTACCGATTTCCGTAATCGCATACCCCGATAAGTCGATGTCCGTATCTTGCACCAATCCATAAGTCTGCCCTTGGAACAGGAGTTCGCCGTCTATATAAAGCTTATCGCTGATGTTGAAACGGGCGTTGGCCGCCACCCTCATTTTGGGGGTATACCAAGCCTCTTCCTGCTGCTGTAGGTCAAACTCATTGAAGTTAACGCGGCCACCCACTGTTACCACCTCCGAAACGCGCACATTCAACTCACCCTCCAGTCCGATAACCGTGCTGGCGTCTTCGCCATCTTCATACAACATGTTAAATTTATACGGCGTACCCGGCGCTATGGCATAAAACGGCATACTCTCGATACGGCGATAAAACGCCTTTACCTTATAGCCGAATGTTGCGCCGGCATTCCCTTTTATACCGCCGAATATATTCATGCGGTCTACCGAATTACGAATACCGTTCGTTGTGCTGAGCGCCGCCAGCCAAGGGTTTTCGCGCGTCAGCGCTTTGAAAGAGGTCTTGTTGACATCACCATTGATGCCCCCGAAGAGGTGTGCAAATTTCGGAACCAACGCGAAATCCACCTCGGCAGAAGGGAAGATGTTGGTGCGCGAAGAATCGCCGAATTCCGCAACGAAATTAGCGCCCAATGTAATGTTGTAATTAGGTCCCTGGAACCGGATATACGGGTTAACCCGGCCAATATGGTTGGCTAGGCTATATGACGCATCTTTCACCGTGGTGAAATCGCCCGAAACATGGAGGCCGACATTAAACGCATTAACCTGCTTATTGATGTACCCGGCCAAGGCAACTGAATTTTCCTTCGTATCGTACCTATTGCCGTACGCATACGCATCTGCCTTTAATGAATAATCAAAAGCATCCGTAGCACTGTCTTCATAATTACTGGTAATTTCACCGGTAAAATAAATATCGTTGAAGGCTTGAGTAGCCGGATCAGCATTCAGCGGCATACCGTCCGTACCCGCCACCGTACCATAAAACCGAGTGCCGTAGCGTTTGAAACCCACCTCGCCATCCAGCGTAATGGGACCATATACCGTACGACCGAAAACGCCGATGTGCTGCGACGAAAACCGTTGCCCCTCAAACGTCCCCTCCTGGCTCAGGTGCTTCACGTAGCCACCCAAGCGGGTATCCACCCAATAGTCCGAGCTGAGGTACACTTCACCAAGCAGCGTACCCATATTACCGGCACCTATTTTAGCGTAGTTATTGGTCAACGCCTGGCTTCTCGAAAACGGCATCTCTTGGATCGTCAGTCGCTTCGTACCCGTGTTGATATCGAGTTTTTTATCGATGATACCGTAGGTAAAATCGGGCTGGTATTGCCTTTTGTTCGTCATATCCGGACTTTGCCGGATTTTCACGGCATCGGCCAGTATGGGCCGATAATCGCGTACCACATCAATGGAATCGATGGTCGCCGGCGGCTCTTCCCGTGGCGGTTCCTCCTCCTGGGCGTATCCAACCGCCAGTCCCCCACACCAAACCGCGGTGAGTAAAAACGTATATCGCATTGATTTCTGAAAGATCATCATCCGTAAAAACTCCTATCACTTATTATTAAACATCTGTAAACGCTCCTCGGCTGCCGGAATAATATCATCTTCGCCTTCGTAATTTTCAATGACACTCTCCAGGGTACTCTTTGCTTGTAATTTATCGCCTTTGCTGGCATAAGCATCCGCAAGCAGGATAAAGCTTTTCGCCACCCAATAGTCGTACGATGACCAGTCGTTAATCACATCAAAAGCACTTTCGATGGCCTGGTCAAAGTGTAGTGTCTTATAGCGCAAATGGGCAACATTGTATTGTGCTTCGGCCCCTACCACCGTGTGGCTCTTTAGCGCGGCAAGATTCATCTCCTCCGCCGCTTTTGCTGAATCGCCCTCATTCAGCAGCACGTAGCCGGTATATAAGTGGGCCCGGGCAATATCCTCTTCGGACGAACCGTCATAAGCTTTGGTCAGTTCGATATATTTAAGGGCCTGTTCCGTATCGCCGATTTCGTAATAGCACACCAGGAGGTTGCTGATGGCATAACCGTAGCTGGCTCCGTACTCCGATGTGATCTCCAGCTTTTTAAGGTGCACAATCGCCTCGTTATACTGCTCCAGCCCGAGATACAGATCAGCTGCTGCCAGCAGCGTTTTCTCGGTATATGGGCTCGTCCAGTCGTTCAGAATGATATTCAGGTCATGCAGTGCCTCCGTCGCATGGCCCGAACGGTACAAGCTCACCCCTCTGATGTAACGGGCATGTTTCTCCTGCGCCGGATTGGGAAACTTATCAAAATACGCATTGACGGCTTCCACCGCCGCTTGGTATTGTCCGCGTGCAAACAACGTTTGTGCCACCTGAAAGGTCAGGTTATCCCGTTCGGCACCCGTCAGGTCCCCCAGGTCCGAGTTCGTTGCATAGCTCACATAGCCCGAAGCGTCGGCGCTGTCCAAATAAATATTTTCAATGGCACGCAGCGCCTGGCCAGCCTCAACGGTGGTGGAATGCTCTTTTACGACCTTGTCGAATGTAGCCATCGCAGCCTCATTGTCTTCCTTGTTGTACTGTACCAAACCAATGGTCATCAGTGCCCGCGCGGTGTAGCTACTGCGCGGATATTGCTCAATCATCTGCTGTAGCCCCTCGATAGCGGTATCGTAGTCGCCCATGACGAAATAGGTATACGGTATTTCGAAGGCCACGTCGTCGGCATAATTCGAATTGGGGAATTGCTCGATCACCGAATGTAGCGTATTCATCTTTGTTTCGTTGTCGCCTTCCAGCCCCTGGATAATGCCGCGCTGGAAAAACGCATAGTCCTGATTGGGGGCTCCGCCATTAATCAGCTCGTCGTAATATTGATTGGCACGGCCATAGTTGCGCAAGGATAAATACGAATCGCCCAACCGGGCGATGGCATCATACCGTATATTTTCTTCCATCGAACCGCTGCCGGTAGACAAAAAACGCTCAAAATATTTGGCGGCTGTGGTAAAATTATTGCTGCGGAAAGCCGCATACGCCAGCGCATAATTGGCATAGACATACACATCGGTTTCGGGTGCCGCCGGCATCTGGAGGAAACGGGAAAACGCTTCTACGGCCTCACGGTATTTCCGCACTTCATACATGGCTTCTCCTTTCCAGTACATCGCCAGCGCTGCAAACCGCGGATCGATGGGGAATTCTTCCGACCGCATAAACAAGGAAATGCTATTTTCAAAGGCCCGTTCGTTGTAAAATTCCAATCCACGGTAATACGCCACCTTTTGGTAAATCTTGTCCGCCTCCTTATCCCTATTGCGATACAATTCCAGCATATTTACGGCGGCCTCGAAATTGCTCGTGCCCAACAGGATTTCAGCCAACAGGGTTTCGGGGGTTTCTTTTTCCCCGGCACGCACCGTGGTGTCTACCGGCCCTTGCAGAACATATTGCCGGGCAATATCCAAAGCAACGCGCGGCGAATCCAATTCAAATAAAATCTTGGTATAATTGAACAGCCCATCCAATTTCAATGCGTGGTCGAAATCCAGTGCGGATGCTTTAGCAAACGCATCCCGTGCACCCTGTTTGTCGCCGGCTTTCAGGGAGATATTGCCCAAAGCAATCATCGAACCCTGATAAAACGCATCCGACTGCCCGAGGTCTCCCAGAATGGTAGCTGCACGTTCATATTCGCCGTTTTCGTAAGCCATGTAACCGATACGGTAGTTATTGATATTGCTCGGTGCAGCCTCGCGATGCCGTTCCAGCAATTTACCGTAGTAGGGTTTTCTGAAGTTGCCTTTCACAAAATAGGCGTCGGCGACAATCCAGTGCAGCTCGTCTTGGAGCGCTTGCCGGTCTATACCCATATCCGGGCTCCGGCGAATCTTTACGGCATCTTCCAACATCGGGCGGTAGTCGCGCACCACGTCGATCGAATCAATCGTAACGGGGTCCTGCTTTTCTTCCTCCTGTGCATAACCAACAGCAAGCAAGACCGAAAAAGCCCCGGTAAGCAAGTATTTATAGCCGCTCGATTCTCGCGTTATCATCGCCCGTTCAAATTCCTATCCTTCACCATTGAGCTTATCTAGCCGTTCCTTGGCCGACGGGAGGATATCATCTTCCCCTTCATAGTTTTCGATGATACTCTCCAACGTACTTTTGGCTTGGAAATCATCTCCTTTACCGGCATAAGCATCCGCAAGCAGGATAAAGCTTTTGGCTACCCAATACTCATATGACCCCAGGTTATTGATGACGTCAAATGCAGATTCGATGGCTTTATCATATTCGCCCGCTTCATATTGCAATTGCCCCACCCGGTAGCGGGACTCGGCTCCCACAACCGTCTGGCTTTTCAAAGCCGCCAAATTGAGTTCCTTCAGCGCTGGTGCTACGTCGCCCTTTCGCAACAGTGCACGGGCGGTATACAAGTGTGCTTTCGCGATATCTTCTTCTGATGACCGGTCGTACGCTTTGATCAACTCGGCATATTTGAGCACCTGTTCATCGTCGCCGATCTCTTCATAACATACCATCAGGTTATTCACCGCATAGCCATAATTCGCTTTGTACTCGGAGGTGAGCTCCAATTTCTTCAGGTGTACAATGGCTTCGTTGTATTCCTCGAGCCCTAAGTATAGCTCGGATACGGTGAGTAACGTGTTCTCGGTATACTGGCTGGTCCAGTCGTTGAGTATAATGTTAAGGTCGTGCAGCGCATCCTCCGGATGGCCGGTTCGATAGTAGCTCACGCCGCGGATATACCGTGCGTGTTTTTCCCGTAACGGGTTCGGGAATTTATCGAAGTAGGCATTGATGGCCTCTACCGACGCCTGGTACTCGCCCCTGGCGAACAACGTATGGGCGGCCTGGAAAGAAAGGTCATCCTGCTCGGCTTTTGAAAGGTCGCCAATGTTCGTGCTGGTGGCATAATTGATGTATGCCGAGGCGTCACCGCGCTCCAGGTAAATATTTTCGATGGAACGTAATGCTTGCCGTGCCTCATCGGTGGTCGAATGTTCCTCCACCACTTTCCGGAAGGTCGCCATGGCCCCTTCGGTATTATCGTTGTTGTATTGCACCAACCCGACGGTCATGAGCGCACGCGGGGCATAGCTACTGCGCGGATATTGTTCAATCATCTCCTGCAAGCCGCTGATCGCCGTCTCATAATCACCCATGGTGAAATAGGTATATGGTACCTCAAACGCTACATCGTCTGCGTAATTCGAATTTGGGAACTGTTCAACAACCGCATGCAGTGTGCTGAGTTTTGCAGCATTGTTGCCCTGCAGCCCCTGGATGATGCCCCGCTGGAAAAGCGCATAATCCTGGCTTTGTGCTTTGCCATTGATCAGGCGGTCATAGTATTGCATCGCGCGGCTATAATTGCGCATCGAAAAATAGGAATCACCCAAGCGGGCAATGGCATCATTCCGTACGTTGGTTTCAATAGCGCTTCCACCTGTCGACAGGAAACGTTCGAAATAATTGGCCGCGGTGTTGAAACTGTTGTTCCGGAAAGCCGCATAAGCCAAGGCATAGTTTGCATAACTGTACACGTCCGTCTCGCGGGCAGCGGGCAACCGCAGGAACCGCGAAAACGCTTGGACAGCCTCGCCATACTTACGCACCTCATACATGGCCTCCGCTTTCCAATAGGTTGCCAACGCCGCAACGCGGGCGTCAATAGGATACTCCTCAGACCGCATGAAAAGGGAAATACTATTCTCAAATGCACGCTCATTATAGAACTCCAATCCGCGGTAGTAAGTGACCCGCTGGTAAGCGGCGTCCGCCTCCGGGCCGCGGTGATCGATCGATTCGAGGATATCCACCGCAGCACGGTAATTGCTGGTACCCAGCAAGGTTTCGGCATACAAGGTCTGCGCCTCTTCCAACCGCCTGGTATTCGGATAAGTGTCGAGATATTCCTTCGCTGCTTCAAGCGCCACTTGATGGAACTCCAATTCGGATGAAAGCTTGGCATAATTAAACAGGCCCTCTTCCTTCAGTGCCGGATCGAAGTCGAGCTTCGACGCCTTAAAGAACGCATTGCGCGCACTTTGTTTGTTACCGGTCTTTAAAAATGCGTCGCCCAACGCAATCATCGCACTTTGGTAGTAGGCATCGGGCTCTTCCATTTTTTCCAATTCGGCAATCGCACGTTCATAGTCGCCCGTCTTGTAGGCTATGTAACCAATCTGGTAACTATCCTGGTTGTTCTGGGTTTTACCTTGGTCGCCCGCCTGGAATTTGTCATAGTATGCCGACGCTTTATCAAAGTCGTTCTTGGCAAAATACGTTGCTGCAACGATACGGAACATATCGGTTTCATGGGCCTGCTCCGTGCGCTCCAAGATCGGCAGTGCATAATCCAGCACATCGTCGTACCGGTTATCGAGGTAATAGAGCGCCGTGATGTAATACGGGTAAGTGGCTTCGTAGGTCTTTGACCCCTTCAGTTTCTCAAACTCGGCCAATGCTGTCTTGAATTCGCCATCCAGGTAACACAGGTAAGCGTAATAGTAAATGGATGCCTCCTGGTAGGTGCCGCCTTCGTCTTTCAGTTGCTCAAAAAGTGGTTTCGCCGAAGCATAGTCGTCGGTCATGAAAAAAGAATAGGCCATCTTATACCGGAATTCTCTGCTTTCCAGACCGGCCAGGTTCCTGCTATCCAGCTTGGTGAACCATTCAAGCGCCTGCTCATAATCATTTTTCGCGAAATACGACCGCCCCACCTGAAAATAAGCGGCTTTCGAGTTTGCACTCGCCGGGTAATCTTTGATGTAGCGCAGAAAATGGCTTTCGGCATCCGACTCGCCCAGCTCCAGCGCGCATATCGCCTGGTAAAACCGTGCATTTTCCTTCAATAGCGTCAACTCAACATGCTCATCCTGTTGCAATGTCGACGTGATCCGTGTAGCATCTACCTGATCGAAATGTTTCGCAGCCGCGGCATACTTTCCTTTTTCATACAACTCCATTCCCGTCTTATAAGCCTGGTTGATTTCCTGCCAAGCACTTTGCTGCGCTACAGCTACCGATGCCACTAAACTGAATGTGATAATTAACTGATTAATCCGTCTAAACATGCCGTCAAATTATGCTACTGTTTTCCTCAATCCCACGCAAAGTTGGGGCCATAAAATATACCTTACCCAATTTGACCCGCTAAATTAACGGGAAACCGAGAAGTTCTCCTCAAAAGTTGTCCACAAATGTTAATAACACCCGTTTACCTCCTATCCGCGCTTACCGGCGAGGAGGTAAAGCACGGCCATCCGAATGGCCACACCATTCTGCACTTGATCCAAAATGATGGAATGACCGCTATCGGCCACATCGCTGGTGATTTCCACCCCGCGGTTAATCGGCCCCGGATGCATAATGGTAATCTCCTTATCGAGCGAATCGAGTAAGCGTTTATTCAGCCCGTATAACATGGAGTATTCCCGCAGCGATGGGAAATAGGCGATATCCTGGCGCTCCAATTGGATGCGGAGCATGTTGGCCACGTCGCACCATTTCAATGCATTGAGCAGGTTATATTCAACCTTCACCCCCAACGACTCGATATATCTCGGTATCAAGGTAGTAGGGCCACATACCATAACCTCTGCACCCAATTTGCGCAAGCACAGAATATTGGACAACGCCACGCGCGAATGAAGAATGTCACCGATAATGGCGATTTTCTTGCCCGATACATCCCCCAAACGCTCACGAATCGAAAAGGCATCGAGCAGCGCCTGTGTCGGATGTTCATGGGCACCATCGCCCGCATTCACCAGCTGCGCATCCACGTGTTTACTGAGGAAGACGCCGGCGCCCGGATAGGGATGGCGCATTACAATCATATCGACTTTCATCGCCAGGATATTGTTCACCGTGTCGATAAGGGTTTCGCCTTTGCTCACCGACGAAGATGAAGCGGCGAAATTAACGATGTCTGCAGACAGCCGCTTCTCGGCCAATTCAAAAGACAACCTTGTGCGTGTGGAATTCTCAAAAAAAACATTCGCTATCGTAATATCCCGCAGCGATGGTACTTTTTTGATCGGCCGGTTAAGCACATCTTTGAAATTGTCGGCGGTTTCGAAAATAAGCTCGATATCGGTGGTTTGGAGATCCTTAATCCCCAGTAGGTGATCGGTACTGAGTTGCCTGGTTAATGCTGTCATCTCTTAATTAAAGCGCCCTCATTTTGACGTTAAGTTATCCTTTTCTGTCAATAATTCTATCCGGTCGTACGTGTCCACCTCTTTCCAGCTCACAATCACCCGCTGGGAATCAATAGAGTCTACCTGGATGCCGATATAATCCGGCTCAATGGGCAACTGCCGTGAGAACCGGCGGTCTACCAATACCAGCAACTCAATTTTCTCTGGCCGACCGAATGCCTGCAAGGCATCCATGGCCGCACGTATCGTACGGCCCGTCCACAGCACATCATCCATCAAGATGACCTTTTTGCCCTCGATGATGAAATCCATATTGGTGCTACTGGGCACCAGCAGTCCGCTGTCTTTACGCCGGAAATCGTCACGGAAAAAGGTAATATCGAGTTCACCGTATGCAACCTCCGGCAGCCCCGGTATCTGCTGCAATTCCTCCACAATGCGTCGTCCCAAGTACGTGCCACGTGGCTGGATACCAACGATAACGGAATCGGAAAAGTCAACGTGGTTTTCGATCAATTGATGGCACAGCCGCTGGATGGTGATTTGGAATTTTTGGCCTTCCAATAATATGGATCGTTTCATCTGAGCTGAACTTTCAAATTGGACACGGAATATGGACGCAAAACTACTATATTTTTTTGACTTCGCCCCGAACGGTGATATTTAAACGCGGCCACTCCCGTTACGGGGTGGCCGGCATGCCACCGAAAAACCGTGTCTCATATTGACTGAAAACACCGGTTACGCGGGCTGCCAATTCGTCCTGCCCATTTTCCGTAGCTGCCGCCGAAAACCTGTTCAGTGTAAACATGCTATACTGGATGTTTTGCATTTCGAGGTTGGGCTTGGTTTCGGCAATCGCCGCGTAATACTGGAGTTGTCCCGCTAAGTAACTAACATTACGTTCAATCAACGCGTTTGCTTTATCGACCTCTCCCACCGCATACAAATTCTCGGCAATGAACGAATAACCGTAGGCATCCATAATGCGGTAAATCCGGTCGGGCATATTGTCCAGGGCATCAAGGAGCAGTTTCTTCGCTTGCTCCGTTTTGCCGGCGGCAATAAGCGCCTCCGCCGGTGCGGCGTAGATACTGTTCAAGATCAGACTAATCATCCGGTACGATTCGGGGTCGATATACGAAGCATCCCGAATGTTACCCCAAACGTAGTCGTTCATCACATGGTCGTACACGACATCCGCATTGATCAGTCCCTGCGCCGTATTGGGTTGCTTGCTTATCGGCATCAAACGGAGTGCAAACCCTTCGGAAACGAGGTATTTATCCAGCCCCATGAAATTTTCACTCGGCACCGTACTGGCGAAGTAGATCGGCCGCTCCCACTTATTATTTACCAAAATAGACATGATGGCCAACTCGGCACGCGATACGTAATTACGGCTGTATGTCCACTGCATCGCATCGGCGATACTATCTTGCCATACCTCGGGCACCACGTTATTCCGAATCACGGCTTCCTTATCAATCGTTAACCGAAGGTTTTTTGTAGGCAAAAAGTTCTCCGGTTGTTCACTCTGCATCTGCCGTTTATCATTGGGATTATCCGATAGCATGAGCGCAACGATATCTTTCAGCTCCACCGAGCCGGCTATGTTCGCGTCCTGATAATAAATAACATCCCGCACCCCTTTCACATATTTTTCTTCGGGGATGTTGATCGGAAGCCCTTCGGCCTCGTTCACCTTCTTCGTCATCTGCCGCACATACCAGTCGGCACTCAGCAAACTCAGGTTTACCACCCGCACATCCGGCCGTATATTCTCCACTTCTTGCGCATACCAAAGCGGATAAGTATCGTTATCGCCATAGGTAAATAAAATAGCGTTCGGTGCGCACGATTCAAGGTAGTCTTTCGCGATGTCCCGGGCGAGAAATTTTTCCGAGCGATCGTGGTCGTCCCACCCGTCCTTTGCCAAAATTATCGGTCCGGCCAGCAAGCCGATAGCCGTTGCTACACTAGCTGCGGTTTTGGCATTCAGTTTTTTCAACCATTCGGTGATTCCAATCACCCCCAGCCCGATCCATATCGTGAATGCGTAGAACGATCCGGCGTAGGCGTAATCCCGCTCGCGGGGTTGCAGCGGATTTTGGTTGAGGTACAGCACAATGGCTAATCCCGTAAAGAAAAACAACAGGCCAACCACACCGGCATCCTTCTGGCGGCGCTTGAAGTGCCAAAACGCACCGATCAGCCCCAATATAAGGGGCAGGAAGTAAAATCGGTTGTGCGATGGGTCTGACTTCAACGAATCGGGCAAGGCATTCTGCCCGCCCACATGCAGCTGGTCGACGAATTTAATGCCACTTATCCAATTGCCCGTGGTGAAGTCACCATGGCCTTGCTGGTCGTTCTGCCGGCCAACGAAATTCCATAGAAAGTACCTACCATACATATGCCCCACCTGGTAACTAAAGAAAAACCGCAGGTTGTCGGCAAAGGTCGGCTGTTCATTCTCGCCTAAGTTGAGATAGTTGCGATAATACTGTTGGTGCGACGCTTCCCGGCTGCTATGGATACGGGGAAATACCGTTTCCCGGTCGTATACGTATTCAAAGTTCTGACCCGCCACCTCGTATTTCTCAGCACCCTTACGGTAAATGTTGCTACCGTAGCTGATATCTACAGGCCGGGAGTCAAAATACGGCCCTTTGATCAACGGACTATCGCCATACTGCTCGCGGTTAAGGTAACTGAGAAATGAAAACGCGTTATCAGGATCACTGTTATTCAGTGTCGGGTCTGCCTTGGCACGGATGAGGATCATCGTGAACGAACTGTAGCCAAACGCAATGAACGCGAACGACAGCAGAATGATGTTGAGCATCGGCTTCGCATGCTGGATGGAATACCATATCCCGTAAGCGGTGCCGCCCACGATTAACAAGGCAAATACCACCACGCCCGTACCAAAGCCCGTTCCAAGCGTATTCACAAAGAACAAATCGAAATAGGCGGCAAACTTAATCAAGTATTGGATAACCCCCCAAAGCACCACAGCCACGACCAAACAGCCAATGAGCAACGCTTTGATGGCACCACCGCTGGTCACCTGCTTGGTACGCCTGAAATAAACCACCAATGCAATGGCCGGGATGGCCAGCAGGTTCAACAGGTGGACACCTATAGAAAGCCCCATAATATAGGCGATAAACAACAACCACCTGTCGGCACGGGGTTCATCGGCGTGTGCTTCCCATTTCAGTATGGCCCAAAATACCACGGCGGTACAAAGGGAAGACATGGCATAGACTTCCGACTCGACGGCCGAAAACCAAAAAGTATCTGTAAAGGTATACGCCAGCGCGCCAACCGCACCCGCGCCCATGATCTGGATCAATCCGGCCTGCGAAAGCTCCGTGCCCGGCTTCCATAGCGCTTTGCGTGCCAATGCCGTGATGGTCCAAAATAAGAAGACGATGGTCAACCCACTGGATACCACCGAGCCGATATTCATCCAATAGGCAATGTGTTCGGGATTACCGAAAGCCAGGTTGGAAAAAACATTCTGCAGCATCAGAAACAGCGGCGCACCGGGCTGGTGTACAATCTGCATCTTGTAAGCAGACGCAATAAACTCACCGGTATCCCAAAAGCTCGTGGTCTGCTCCACCGTCATCACATAGACAATCGTGGCAATTAACCCGCATGCCCAACCTAAAATGTTGTTGATTTTATTATAGCTCATATCGTTTTCGCGTACGTTCCCTCTTAAATTCACGCCCCGAAAATAAAGAATAGTATGTTAATGGCGACATAATATTTAGATTTTTAACACATTGCGCATGCAATCAGCGCATTTCAGTAAAAAACAAAATATTTTTGCATTAATTATTCCATCGTCCTATATTTGCAAACCCATTCGAGAGGGTGGCACAACAAGTTCGGATTGCCCGATAGTATAATGGTAGTACAACTGATTTTGGTTCAGTTAGTCTAGGTTCGAACCCTGGTCGGGCAACAAAAAAAATTACGGATTGTCAGTTGGCAATCCGTAGTTTTTTAATGTATATTTATCGCACAAATAATACAACACCCCAATCCATTGCTAACCCACAAAACAACAACAGCACCATGCCACTGCAATTCAATCCGGTGAAGCTTTTTTCAGGCACCGGCACGACCGAATTAGCCAAAAAAATAGCAAGCGCCTACGGCAAGGACCTCGGCGAAATGACGGTTTCTTGCTTCAGCGATGGCGAGTTCCAGCCATTTTACAACGAGTCGGTCCGGGGATGCGACGTATTCCTTATCCAGTCGACCAACCAACCAAGTGAAAACCTTTTCGAGCTTCTGCTGATGATCGATGCTGCCAAGCGGGCTTCGGCACATTACATCACGGCGGTGGTACCTTACTTCGGCTTCGCCCGCCAAGACCGCAAAGACAAACCCCGTGTAGCCATAGGAGCCAAAATGATTGCCAATCTCATCACCGCTGCCGGTGCGCACCGGTTCATGACCATGGACCTCCATGCGGCACAGATCCAAGGCTTTTTTGATATTCCGGTAGACCACTTGGACGCTTCGGTGATTTTCGTGCCCCACATCAAGTCGCTCAATCTGCCCAACCTCACCATTGCATCGCCAGATATGGGCGGCTCCTACCGCGCCCGCACTTTTGCGAAGTATTTCAATGCTGAAGTCGTTATCTGCGATAAACAACGTAAACGGGCAAACGAAATCGAATCCATGTCGATCATCGGCGATGTTACCGGGCAAGACATTGTATTGATAGACGATATCTGTGATACTGCGCGGACACTTTCCAAAGCGGCGTCGCTCATCATGGAAAACGGCGCGGCCAGTGTGCGCGCCGTGTGTACCCACCCCGTATTGTCGGGCGAGGCATACGAGACCGTCGAAAAGTCGGCATTGACCGAGCTTATCGTTACCGACACCATTCCATTGAAACGCCAGAGTGAAAAAATCAAGGTGCTTTCCACCGCAGGTTTATTCGCCAACGCCATCAAGAATGTCAACGAACACGGTTCCATCAGCGATTTATTCAAAGTGGATTAACGGATCAACACATTCATTTCCAAAGATGAAAAACATTGCATACCTTTGCAGCCTTAATTTTTACGAATAATTCAATCAAAAAATGAAGTCAATTGCTATTAGCGGTTCTCTGAGAGAGAACGTAGGGAAACGAGACGCGAAAGAGCTGCGCTACCAAGGTAAGGTACCCGCAGTACTCTATGGTGGCAAAGAACAATACCACTTTTCCGTGTCCGCAACTGATTTGAAAACGGTTATTTATACACCGGATGTTCATTTCATCGACCTCGATGTCGACGGTAAAAAATTCCATGCCATCCTCCAAGATGCGCAATACCATCCGCTTACGGATCAAGTGCGTCATGTCGACTTCCTCGAGTTGAACGACAGCAAAGAGGTGGTACTGAATATCCCCATCAAGCTCACAGGCACTTCCCCTGGTGTAAAATCCGGCGGCAAACTGGTACAGAAACTCCGTAGCCTGCGGATTAAGGCGCTGCCTAATAATCTACCGCAGTATATCGAGGTGAGCCTCGACGCCCTGGAGGTAGGAAGCTCCGTGCGCGTGGAAAATGTACAAGTTGAAAACGGGAAAGTGCTCAACAACAGTGATGACACCATCGTTTCCGTCATCATGTCGCGTGCTTTGCGCCAAGCGGAACAAGAAGCCGCTAAGGCCGACGGAAAAAAATAAAACCGACAGTCAAATACCGGTAATTGAAAAAGCATCAGCCACCACGCTGGTGCTTTTTTGTATGTTTGCACCCGTATGGCAGCAAAAAAACAATTGATTGTTGGTCTCGGCAACATCGGCCGTGAATACGCAGACACCAGGCACAATATCGGCTTCATGATTGCCGATGAGCTTGCAAAGCAAGCCGGAACCACATTTTCCACCCTGCGGTATGCCCATTACACCGAGTTCCGCCAGCGCGGCAACAGCGTATACCTCATCAAGCCGACCACCTACATGAATTTAAGTGGCAAAGCCGTCAACTATTGGATGCACGAGCTGAAAATCCCCCTTCAAGACATCCTGGTCATCGTCGATGAAATTGCCCTGCCATTCGGTAAGATACGTCTGCGGGCCAAAGGCAGCAGCGCCGGCCACAACGGCTTAAAGAGCATCGAAGCCCTATGTGGCGGACAAGGGTACCCACGGCTTCGTTTCGGCATCGGCAATGATTTTCCCAAGGGTCGCCAGGTCGACTACGTACTCAGTGGTTTCGATAACGACGAGCTGATGGATATCCCTGCCCTGATCGACCGTTCCACGCAGATCGTCAACAGCTTTGTCCACATCGGTGTAGAGCTGACGATGACCCAATTTAACCGGTAATCTTTTTGGGTTCAATGCTGTTCCGCATATCGGCTGGAAGCACGGATAAGTCGGAGAAACCACCGACAACTTAACGGTCTTATACGCGATAATTAGTTGCAATTGAACGCTAATTTTTTTATGTTTGCACTTCATCCGAAAAAATATGTCAGAAAACGCTTCCATATCAATAAACGGTAATTCTTATGAGTTGCCCATCGTTACGGGCACAGAAAACGAACAAGCCATCGATATCTCGAAATTGCGTGCTGCGTCGGGAGCAATCACCCTCGATCCGGGTTTCAAAAATACCGGTGCTACACAAAGTGCCATCACATTTTTGGATGGAGAGAAAGGGGTGCTGCATTACCGGGGGTATCCTATTGAGCAACTTGCTGAGCATTCGACATTTCCGGAAGTAGCCTATTTGTTAATATATGGTGAACTCCCCGCAGCCAATACCTTAACCGATTTCAGGGAAAAAATCAGCAGGCACACCCTGATTCACGAAGACATGAAGAAGTTCTTCGATGGTTTTCCATCGAAGTCACACCCGATGGGACAGCTTTCCTGCTTAATCGGTGCACTCTCGGCGTTTTACCCCGAATCGCTCGACCCCAATCCCAGCGAGGAAGAAGAAAACCTGACCATCATGAAGCTGTTGGCTAAGATGCCAACTATTGTATCCTGGATATACAAGAAATCACTGGGCCACCCCGTTATCTATCCGCGCAATGAGCTCCACTATGTCCACAACTTCTTGAACATGACCTTCGGCCAGATCACCGAAGATACCAACATCGATCCAGCGGTCATCAGTGCCATGCACAAGCTACTGATCTTACATGCCGACCATGAGCAGAACTGTTCTGCCTCAACGGTGCGTATCGTTGGCTCATCCAACGCTAATCTATATGCTTCCATATCTGCCGGCATATCGGCCCTTTGGGGACCACTGCACGGTGGCGCCAACCAAGCGGTTATCGAGATGCTCGAAAATATCCGCAACGACGGCGGCAATAGTAAGAAGTGGCTGGATAAGGCAAAAGACAAAGACGACCCATTCCGGCTCATGGGTTTTGGACACCGGGTATATAAAAACTTCGACCCGCGCGCCAAGATCATCAAAAAGGCATGCGACGATGTGCTCGATAAACTGGGGATCGACGACCCGGTCTTAGACATCGCCAAAGAACTCGAAGAAGCGGCATTGAAAGACCAATATTTTGTGGATCGGAAGCTTTATCCCAACGTGGATTTCTATTCGGGCATCATTTACCGGGCATTGGGCTTCCCAACCGACATGTTTACCGTGCTCTTCGCCTTGGGCCGCTTACCCGGCTGGATTGCACAATGGAAAGAGATGAAGGCCAACAAGGAGCCTATCGGACGGCCCCGGCAAATCTATACCGGGAGTACAAAGCGAGACTATGTTCCGCTTGATAAGCGGTAGCGAATCAAGTTGAAAAAACATGGCAACGAAAGCGGAAAATATACAACGCGTATATAAAATGTCGTTTGCGAGCGTCTATCCGCATTATATTACCAAAGCTGGGAAAAAAAGCCGTACCAAGGCAGAAGTTGACGAGATCATCTATTGGCTCACCGGCTATGACGAGCAACGCTTAAAGCAACATATCGACGACAAAACCAACTTTGAGCGGTTCTTCAACGAGGCGCCGTTAATCCATCCCAACACATCTAAAATCACCGGTGTGATCTGCGGATACCGGGTAGAGGAAATCGAAGAACCCTTGATGCGGAAGGTCCGGTATCTGGACAAATTGATCGATGAACTGGCCAAGGGCAAGGCTATGGAGAAAATCTTACGGAAGTAAATCGTCCAACCAACCCAATCTCGTGTGTGGTGTTGTTCATCCGCCGGTTCAACGGCTCATTGAGGGGATTGAACTGGTCGCTATGCCCTAACCAAATATCCAGAAAATGCCTCTCGCAGACACTTTTTATGAATATGTTTAGCACCACAAAAAGCTCATGTTGAAAAAATACGCCAAAACGATCCTACTTTTTACTGGACCACTTCTATTTTTAATCATACATCATGTCCCATTAGCGGGTCTCTCCGCCGAGGGTCAAGCCGTATTGGCCTGCACAGCATGGATTGCGTTTTGGTGGATAACGGAAGCAGTAGAACTTCCTGTTACCTCAATCTTGCCTATTTTAATCTTCCCGCTATCGGGAGCCATGACGGTCGAACAAACGACTAGCTCGTACGGAAGCCCCTTCATATTCTTGTTTATGGGTGGGTTTATCGTTGGTTTGGCCATAGAAAAATGGGAACTCCATAAACGAATTGCATATGGTATCATCGGGGCCATCGGGACCAGTGAAAAGAAAGTTTTATTGGGTTTTATGTTGGCGACTGGCTTTCTATCCATGTGGATTTCCAACACAGCCACAGCCATCATGATGTTGCCCATCGGCATTTCAGTAGCGAGCCATTTCGGCAATCGTCAACCGTTTTCTAAAAACATTATGCTGGGTATTGCTTATGCGGCTTCCATCGGCGGAGTGGCGACCTTGATCGGAACTCCACCAAACATCATATTGGCTGGAATCGTAAAGGAGTCCTTAGGCATAGAAATATCTTTCTTAAACTGGATGCTCTTCGCAACACCTTTCAGTGTTATATTGTTGTGGATTACCTGGTTTTCACTAACTCGTTATAAGCCGGTTGCTCAAGCAGACGCTGTTGGATTTACATTTGACAAGCTGGGCAAAATGTCTACACCTGAAAAAAGGGTGGCCTATGTATTTGTACTTGTTGCTTTTTTTTGGATATCACGTTCCTTCATTTGGAATCGATTTTTCCCTACGTTAGATGACACGATGATCGCCATTTTTGGCGCATTACTGATGTTTCTCACGCCAGCAGGAAAAGGAAAAGGCAATCTGATGGATTGGAAAGCCGCAAAGAAAATCCCATGGGGTGTTTTATTACTTTTTGGTGCTGGGCTTGCGATCGCTAAGGGTTTTTCAAATACAGACCTCACCGTTTGGCTCGCAGGGCACTTTACTAAATTAGCGCTTTTACCGGTCGCTTTGATAATGATCGCGATTATAGCCGGGATCAATTTCCTGACAGAAATCACGTCTAATACGGCGACTGCAAGCATGATTCTACCGGTGTTGATCACACTAGGTGTATCCCTCAATCTTGATGTCTTACCCCTTTTAACAGGTGCCGCCATCGCTTCATCCTGTGCCTTTATGTTACCGGTCGCTACACCACCTAATGCAATCGTATTTAGTTCGGGTAAGGTGACAATGACCAACATGATAAGGGCTGGATTTTTTCTGAATATTGCTTCGATCTTATTGATTTATATATTTATACAATATGTATGGCATCTGATTTTTTAATGGTATGCATATTGCTCCCTTTGGTAAGCGAGGTTTTACTACAGCGTGTTTCAACCATGAGCTCTCGTGAGCTATTCGGTTTAAAGCAACCCCACAGCCTCGCCGAAGCGATAGCTCAATCCGATTTCGTGCGTGGTGTTGTTGATACGTCGGTCGAGCGTTCCGCCTCCGGGATTGAACTGGTAGCTGTAACCCAGCCCGAAGCCTGAGAAGTTGAACTGCGCCATGCCGGCTAGCTCCCCATAACTGCGGGCATTCAGCCCTACACCGAATACCTCCTTCACGAAGAACATAGCCGAAGCCTCGGCCTGTGGCCGCAGGCTTTCCGAATAGGTAGCCAATAGAGACGGCCGGAACTGGAAGTCCGGCCCCAAATGGAATAACGCTCCGGCCGTCAGGTGGTAGATATTCGTGAATTCATACCGGCTGTCGCCGGTTAGTCCGAGGTTACCCAGCATCAGCCGTGGCAGTGACAGCCCCACATAATACCGATGAGGGCGGTAAAGCATCACGCCGAAGCCTATCAGTGCATCCGTTTCCCGGATATCTTCCCGGAAAGCCGGATCCGTCGGATCCAGCTGCGAAAAGCGGCCGTCGAGGTAGCTGAAACCAGCATTCAGCGACAAACCCAAATATTCATTTTCGGAAATCCGGACCGATTTCGCAAAAAATGCACTCGCCTCGGTCAGCTTCTCCACGGCGAGGCTTTCGTGCCGGATGTTCAGGCCAGCCGTTGCGCCCATCCTATCGAACCCCATATGGCCACTCCCCCAGAAGACCGTGGGTGCACCGTCGATGCCCACCCACTGCCGCCGGCCGATCACCGATACCGCACCGTCCAAGTGCATCAGGCTCGCCGCAGGATTGATTACCGTACGCAACTGCCCATGCTGCGTATGCGTCAAGGGCTGCTGACCCGATACCGGGCCAGCTACCAAGATCACTGCTAATATTATGAATAGATTCCGTTTCATCGTCTGTTGTCTAATGTCTAGCATCTGTTGTCTGCTGACTAATACCTCAACACAAAATACCCTTTCTTATGTTTCCACGTATCGCCGTCCTTCACTTCCACGATATAGAAATACGTACCGGCCGGTAATAGCTGTTGTCCCGTACTGATGCCCCGGAAGGCAAACCGGTTATTGTCGTAACCACTGACTTCCCACAGCAGGGTACCGTTCCGGTTGAAGATCGTCACCCGGTTTTCTGGATAGTCCTTGATAGCCTCAATCATCAAGAACTCATTGATACCGTCGCCATTGGGCGATATCACCGGATGCACGCGTACCGGCAGGTCCGACGTTGGGTCTACTACACGGATGGTCAATGTCGCCGGTTCGGCCGGTTCGTGGTTAGCATCACCAGCCTGCGCGGCCGTGATGGTGACCCGTCCCAGTCGCAAGATACTCAACGTAGTGCCATCCAATGTAGCCACCTCGTTATTGTCGGCAGTGAGCACTACCGGCAACCCGCTCGTGCTGGATGCCGTCAACTCGATGCTGCCCACATCGCGGTTCGCTTCGGCAGGACCATCCAGCGTGATGGTCTGTGTGGCTTTTTCAACGGTCAGCGGCTGGCTTACCTGGGGCCGGCTGCTGTAATTCGCGTTCTCCGGTACCGTTGCCATAATGGTCGTCTCGCCTGCGCCGGTGATGGTGATTTCGCCATCGGCTGACACTTCCGCCACATCCGGGTTGCTACTTGCATAAGTAATCACTTCTCCGCTGCTTGCCGCCGCACCCGCGTCGAAACTGTCATCACCATAGGTTTTTTCTGGCAGCGGTGGGAAGTCCAGGGTACGCGTAGCCGGAACGACGGTTAAAATCGCGTCCAGTACTTGGTCTTGATAATTTCCGCCGCCATCGATGATGGCTTTTACCGTTTGATTTCCCACACGGGTTCGGCCATTGTTTTCGTAAGTCACCGAGGCTCCCGCTGGCAGGTCGCCAGCGAGAGCGAGTTTATGCTCGGTACCATCATAGGTAAATGAAGTATTTTCGAAGACAATCCCCGTGATCTGTCGCGGGGTAATCGTTAGTTTGCCCGCTTCAAAAGTCACCTCGTAGTTGTCACTTAACGACAGGTCGCCCTGGGTAATCGCGTAAGTACCCACACCTTCCCCTTCTGCACGTTCTAGGCTGCCCGCAAAAGCATTGTCGTCCACCAGCTCCGGTGCAAAGGTATAGGTCAGAGCCGGATCGTCAGTACCGAACGCTTTGGTTTTGTCGGCTGCTGTAACCACAATTTCAAGCGGTGTAATGGTCAATGTAGCCGTCAGCTCGCCGTCTTCGTAATTGGCCCCACCATCA